>JBIOJL010000482.1:0-4083 GCA_044450885.1 Tepidisphaerales bacterium | reverse complement strand
GTTGCGACCAGTGGCCCGGATTCTTGGGCACACCCGCGAGGATTGGGGATGAAGCCGCCCTTGACCAACCGCTGCCCGCGGATGAAGATACTGTGGGAGATCAGGATGCCGTTTCAACCAAACCAGTTGATCGGTCCCTATGCCCTGGAGCGACAACTCGGCCGGGGCACGTTCGGGGAGGTCTGGCTGGCCGTTCACCAGGACCTGGGGGAACGGCGGGCGCTGAAGATTCCCACCGACCCGCGTTACGTCCAGCAACTGCGCCGCGAGGGCAAGATCATCTACAGCCTGCAGCACGAGAACATCGTGCGCGGCTGCGACATGAACACGCTCAACGACCCGCCGTATGTGGCGATGGAATACATCGAAGGCGTCACGCTGCGCCAGAAACTCAATGCCAGCGGTAAGCTGCCGACCTCTCATGCCCTGAACGGAGGGGGTCATTAAAGGGTATATCGCAAGGAGTTGCCCGATGAGTCTGAATTACGCCGCACGTCAGGCGATTGTCCTATTGGCCTTCGTTAGTCTGGCCCCAAGTTTGTGGGCCGGGCCAACCAACTCGGCCGACTTCTGGCTTGACCGGGCTCGTGAAAGTATTGCGGCGGTACACAAAGCCCCGCCGGCAAAGGACCTTCCTGGCGAAGTCGATCTGGCCGTCATGCTTGCCGCTGATCGGTTGAATGAGCCTGAAAAGGTGCTGTTGAAGCAGGTGCTTGAGACTGTGGACGAGCGCAACGCCAGCCTGGTGAAGGAGGCTTACAGACCCTTCCTGACCGCGCTTGCCCGTACGCAGTTGCTTTGGGCCATGCGCGATCGGGATGGCGCACGGGGGGAGCTCAAGCGGGCAATCGAGCTCTCCAGAAACTCCAACGGCCCGACGATATTGGGCATGGATGTCTGGAAGTCCGTGCTGGCGTCACAGGCCGCTGAACTCGGCGATTACGACACCGCTGTGGGTCTGTCCGACGAACTCGGTTCGCTCTCACTGTTGGGACACTTCATCGGCGGCGGCCACCGCGAACTGGCAGATCGTCTTGTGCGCGAGACCTTGCAGGAAATCCGGGCGCGGAAACCGGATCCGGACGGTAATGCTGAAATGGCACTCCTGAATCTCGTCAGGGAGCAGGCTGCGGTCGGTGATGTGCTTAACGCTGCGGAGACGGCCAAGTCCATGCCACTTTCGTGGCCACGCCAGGAGGCATTCCGGGCCACAGCCAAGGCGGCTTACCAGAACGGTGACCATAAGATTGCCCACGACCTGCTCGATGCGGCTCTTACGGATGCACGGAGTCTGCCCCAGGAATCGCGTAATTGCCTGGCGGTGGCGGAGATGGGCGTGTTGATCGGCGAGAAGGATATTGCGCTGCTGGCGGCCAAGACGGCCGATGCCGCGATGCCTCAGATGCATTCAGACCAACTTCAGATCGCCCCGCGTCTGGCGCGCATTTATCTCAATGCCGGCGGTGACCGTGAGGCATTCAAGCGGCTGGTTGCATTGGCAGAGGCGGCCGGACCCGGCCCTGGAGACACGCTGGCAAGCCGGGAACGCCTGATGGATATTGCCGCCTGTTACGCGATGGACGGCCGCGACGGCGAGGTTGACTGGACATTGGCGGCAATGGCAAAGCAGGACTTTTCCCTGACTGAGAACTTCGGCAGGATCATTGTCGCCTATGCGAGTAGCGGCCAGTTTGATCGTGCGACGGCGCTTGTGGAGAAGTACCTGGGGATCGATGACCGGGCCATGTATTACGAGGTTGTTGCCTGCGAGGCCGTCCATACGGGCCGCTTTGAGCTTGCCCTGTCGATCGCGGGCAAGATTCGTGTGACGCTGCTTCTGCACCAGGTTCGCCCGTGGCGTCTGATCGCCCGCCAGCAGGCAAAGGCTGGAAAGACCGATGACATCGCCGCCTGGGTCGACAAAATCGACAACCCGGCCGCACGCGCCGCGATCGACTTGGGTGTGGCCGAACAACTGCTCGGTGTCCGGCACAGGTTCGCCTCTGCGATGTTCCAGGATGAATGAGGGCCAGATTGCAGGGAATGAAACGGGGACGTGAGTGGGACGTGAGTAGTTCGCATTATATAACCATGCCGCGGAGACTGCGGCAACACGGGCGAGACGCCCGTGCCACGATGGGTCTCGTATGGTGCGGGTCTCCGCGGTCGTTCGGGTTTCTTCGTTTCTGAGAATTCAGACGGGCTTGGGTTTGTTCCCTGGGATTCCGCGCCCGTTGACGCCCGGACAAGGGCGTGACCATTCTTCCGGGAGGGCCGCAGTCCTCTGCGGCCGATTCGCGGCGCGACCATTCCGGCCGTGCAGAAGCATGGCCCTCCCGAATCCGTGGGCATGCCCCCCGGAAGACGACCACCGTTTCGCTTTGACTCGCCGCGACCGGCCGCCGTCACGAAACGGGGACCGCGCGGCGAGTACGGCTCGATAATGGTCGTAGTGGATAGTGGATAGTGGATAATGGAGAGTAGAATTCACTTCCGGTCACCGCCCATCTTCTTCCTTCATCCGCGCCATCCGGGTTATCCGCGGTTGGTCTCAGGGCATTCGTGAAACAGAGAGTAGCTCACGCCAAGGTGCGACGACGCAACGAATACAAGTGAGGGAAACCGCATTCGACGGCACAAACAAGTCTCACCGGCCGGCGACTGCGATTGACAAGTTTGATAAGCTTGCATAGCATCCATCGGTGTGAAGGTCCTTATCACCCCAGAGGCGAAGCGAGACTACGCGGCGTTGCCGCTGACCATTCAGTCGCGAGTGCGTCGAATCTCGGCAAAGCTGGTTGACTGGCCGAACATCAGCGGAGCAAAGCCACTGCGCAGCGGGTGGAAAGGTTGTTTTCGAATACGCACGGGCGATTGGCGAATCATCGTGCGTCCAGTCGCGGACGTGATCTGGATTGTGCGGATCGCTCATCGCCGCGAAGTTTACGAGGATTGACCCATGAAATTCACCACTCTCGACGTGCCTGGCGGGCAAATCGTGGTTCTCTCGCGCGAGGAATTCGACCGGTTGGCCGAAAAGGCTGGAATCTTCCCCGCGCTGCCGCCGGAGGATAAGGATGGGAACTCCGACGCGCTTGCGTTCATGGACACGACCATCGCGCGAACCCTGATCCGCCGGCGGATTGAAGCGGGGCTGACGCAGAAGGATCTGGCCAAACTGGCCGGCGTGCGTCTGGAAACCATCAGCCGCGTCGAGTCCGGCAAGCACGAGCCGACGCGCGAGACAATTCTCCGTCTGGAAACAGCGTTGAAACGCGCGGAAAAGAAGCCTCGCGCCAATGGCCGGCCGCGCCTTGCGGCGGCGAGGTTCTGACAATACCTGCGCCGAGTTATCCGCGGTTAATCTCTTCGTGGTTCAGAAATCAGAAGCGGGTAATTCCATTCCGAGCCCGGCTTTCTTCGCGTCCTCCTTCGCGGTTTCGCGCCATCGCGGCTCCGGAATGGACAATGAGCCTGGGATCCATCGCCGAGGGCGGTATGATGACTGGCCGGCGCATCGGGCGTAGGAGCCCGGTGTATCTCCAGATCGGCAGTGGACTGGATATGGTATTTCTGCTATACCGCGCGGTTTGCCGAGGCCGTGTATGTGCTCCACGCTTTCCAGAAGAAGTCCAAGTCCGGGATCGGCACGCCGAAGCAGGAAATGGAACTTGTTCGCACCCGCCTTCACCGGGCTGAAGAAGCGCACCGCGAGTTCCTGAAAACCGCAGGAGGTCGGCCGTGAAAGCCAAAGTGACTGTTACAGAAGGCAGCGGGAACGTCTTCGCCGATCTTGGGCTTCCCGATGCCGATCAATTGCCGGTCCAGGCGGAACTCGTCAGGCTGATCTATCTGCGCGTCAACGAACTCGGTCTGACTCAGGCCGCGGCCGCCAAGCGACTCGGGCTGAACCAGCCCGATGTGTCCAAGCTGATGAACGGCCGGCATACCGGATTCTCGGCCGAGCGGCTGTTTCGGTTTCTGAACGCGCTGGATCAGGACATTCAGATTCTCGTTCGCCGCAAGCCGGCCGGGGTCCGGCGGAACGGGAGCGTGCGGGTGGTGGCCGCGTAGGTGAGTTCC
>JBIOJL010000481.1:0-4096 GCA_044450885.1 Tepidisphaerales bacterium | reverse complement strand
GATCCTCGCCTGCACGTCATCGAGACGATCGTGCGGGAGCAGGCCATCGACCTGCGCGGCAAGAAGGACGTGAAGGTTGAGGGAATCACGGTAGTGACACCCTGATTCCCATCCGGCGTCTTCGCCGCCGCGGCGATAGTCCGCCGATTCCCCCGGTTGCCGACAGATTCGCCCGGGACCGTGGCCAGGCCCCGGCGATGTCCTGGCGGCGACACATGTTGCCATGCCTGTCCGGGCGCCGTACGGTCATCGGCCGTGCCGTGCCGGCGCAATCGCAACGCCTGCCTCCAGTTCGCCGGCGGCATACGGGCCGGTCTCGTCGCCGTTGACGATGAGCCGGTACTTCGCGCCGGGCGCTGCGTTTCGGAAGACGACGGTCGCCTTACGCGGCCACGGCAACGGGCTGCGCAGGTTGAACGCAATCCGCCCTTCGGCAACGGCGCAGTCCGTCAAGTCCAGGCCATTGAAGCCCACGCCGCGCCCCGCCGCCACGTCCACCATCGCGTCGCGCAGGAAGTCTTCTTCCATCTCGATCCCGGCCATCCCGCTGCCCGTGCCCCAGTGAAAGCTGCTGACGCCGGCCTTGCGGCCGTAGCCTTCGTGAGCCCAGTTCTCCGATGGTGAGATGGGGAACTGCGATCGCAGCGCCGCCACGCCGCGCTCCAGGTATTCGGCCTTGCCGGTTGCCCGGTAATAGTCCAGGAGGATATTGCCGATCTGGCTCTGCCGCGCATCCGACCACTCGGCGTCGGAGTTCTGCGTGGTGAATCCGCCCAGCAGCATGGCCGGGCAGGAGAGTTGCTCGATCACGGGGTTGGTCCAGCATTGCTGGTATAGCAGCAGATAGTCGAGCAGCGCCTCGCCTTTCGCCAGGTACGAATCGTCACGAGTAGTGCGCCACGCCTGCAGACAGGCCGCGACGGTTTGCGTGAGCGCCAGGTTGTTGGCCGGCCACTGCCCGCTGCGAGAGTCCAGCGCGATGCCGCGCGGACTGCAGCTCCAGAACGTTTCGTAGTCGTACCATTGGCGCAGAGGGATGACGTCCTTCTCCAGGAATTGCAGACCTCGCTTGGCGGCATCGAGGTATCGCGCATCCGGATCCTGCGCGTGAAGCGCCAGGAGAAACAGCACGGCCGGCCCGGTCTCGGCCTTCACCGTGCGCGACTTCTCCTCCTGCACCGAGCCGTTTTCGCCAAACCGCGTCGGCAACATGCCATCGGCGAATTGCCGCGCCGTCAGGAACCGCGCAAGCTGCCGGCAGCGCGGTAGAATCAGCTCGTCGCCCGGCAGTTTGCTTTCCCGCCAGCGCAGCAGCCAATACGCCGTCCAGCTCATGTCATAGCCGAGGAAACCATCGGCCGTGCTTCCGCCCGAGCCGTCACCCGCCGCCCAGACGACTCCCTTGTCCGTCGGCACCGCGATGCACTTGAAGGCCCCATCGCGGCCCGGGGCCTTGAGCGCCAGCTCCACCGTCTGCCGTGCCAGGTCGAGCAGTTCGCGATTGCCGGTTCGCCGCGCGTAGAGCGCCATTCCGTAGCTGGTGCGCAGCGTGTTGAACCAGGAGGAAAGATAGACGGATGGCCCCGGACCCCAGCGTTTGGTGCGCGCCCCGCCGCCGGTCGACCCATCCGCCAGGGGCACGCGGAGCCAAGTCTGTCGCGACTCGCCCTCCCACACGGCCGGCCGCCAGTCATCCCACAGCGCCAGTTGCCGGTAACGCGCATCGGTGCCGACCTGCTGCTCGGCCGCGTGCGCCTGCTCGAGCCTGCCGAATCGATCCCAGTGGAAGCGCACCGCCTGCCGGTAAGCCTGACCCGAAGGCGCGTCGGCGTCGAGCAGCAGGTAGTAGCAGTTCTCCACCGGCTGCTCGATGGTCCACGCCCGCCGCGAATCCTCCGAGTAAACCGAATGCGACGAACGGCGGGCGGGCATGAAGCCGACCGACATCAGCGGTCCCCCAGGCACGTCCAGATCCAACGCGTGATTGCAGCGCATCAGCGACGGCCGATCCAGCGTCGCCACATCCGGCACAATGGCGAGCGCCATCCGTTCCGCCTGCACGAGGATCAGCGGCGCTTTGTACTGTGCGTCGGGGTTGAACCCTCCAACCGACGGAGAGTACGACCAATCCGGCCGCGCGGCAGATCGGAAGCGGTCGAAGAACGCGTGCAATTCCAGCCGTCCTGCCGGTTCGATGCGCGTGCTGACGCGCACCCATGGCCCGTCGGTCAGACGCACGCGCCGGGTGATCCGGTGGGGCCCGGCGGCCCATTCCTCGACCAGTTCGCCGTCCTGGAGTCGCACCGCTCGCGACTCCGCGGTCATGGCTTTGCCATCGCGCGCGACCAGCGACACCGCGCCAGCGCTCTGTCCGTCTGCTGACGCCACCTCGATCCACTGCCCACCGCGTAATGCCAAATACTTCTCCCGCAGAACCCCCTCGGACAGTTGTGCCTGAACGCGAATGCGCCGGTCTTGAAGAACCACGGCCTCCTGCGCGCCGGCCGGAGCGGTCATGGATCCGGCGATGACGAGGACGATGATTAGCGCGACTTGCATGGCGAAGTTCGGGTGGAATCGGTTCATGATGCGATCCGTCCTCCTTTGGCACGGGCATGTTCGCGTCAGCTCTTATGAACAACAACAACCGCGCGTCGTTGTGGGGAGGCACCCTGCCACGACGAAGCGTCAAATGCCAGGACTGGCGGCACGGCTTTGGGATGATGGCCTGCATGGTCGTTGCGACGATCTCTGCGGCCCCTGTGCATTCATTCATCTGAGTCGGCCAGGAAGGGAGTGTTTGTGTCGCCCACGGAACTGGATAGACTTATCTTGTGGCAGGCCGGTTCGGCACCGGCCCTTTTGGAAGGCACGCCGACAGAATCGAGGAGAACCATGAATGACCAGGCATCAGAAGCGAACTGCGGCGATCAGACCCGGCGTGATTTTCTGGGACGGCTCGTGCAGACGGCCGTCGCGGGAGGCGTCGCCGCATCAATGCTGGATGCCGGCGCCGCGGCCCTGGCAGCGGAGATCCCGCCGGCCGAGGGGCGCGTCCGTCAGCGTATGCTGGGCAGGACGGGCCTGAAGGTCTCGGAGATCGGCCTGGGTGGCCACAGTTGGTCGTATGCCCAGGTGCCTACGGCGGCCGGCCCGTTGCGCAAGGTCAACGTCGAGGAGGCCGAGGGCATGATCCGCGCCGCGCTGGAAATGGGCGTCAACTTTCTCGATTCCTGCACGCCGCTGGAGGAGAGCGGCACGCCGGGCGAGGCCCTGAAGCGCCTCAAGGCTCGCGACCGCTTCGTCCTTTCCATGCGCGTCAACCACAAGATGAAAGGAATCAAGGAGGACCGCCAGGAGATCTACGACTGGGCCGAGCAGCGCCTCAAGCTCTGGCAGACCGACTGCATGGACCTTTGCCTCCTGTGCAACACGGAGAGCGACACGCCCGATTCGGGCTATTGGGACATGTCGTGGTCGATCGAGGCGCTGGACAAGCTAAAACAGCAGAAGAAGATCCGCTACACGGGCTTTGGCTGCCACTTCACGCCCGAGCAGTTCCTCCAGGCCATCGACAAGTTCGGCGACTATTTCGAGATCTGTTCGCTGCCGTACAACATCCGCCACCGCGCGGCCGAGACAGTGCTTCCGGCGGCCAAGAAGAAGAACATGGGCATCATCACCATCAAGCCGTTCGCACGCGGGTCGCTGCTGAAGGGGCGCGACCTGCAGAAGGCGGATGCCGGCCTGCCACGCGACATGATCGCGTTCGTCCTGGGCAACCCGCAGGTGGACATCTGCACCTGCGGCGTACACACGCTGGCGCAGGTGAAGGAGAATCTGAGCGCCTCGTGGACGGCGCTGACGCCCGAGCGGCGGCAGCGTCTGGAGATGGCCGCCGCCACGCCGTGTCCCGGTTACCCCTGGCTCGAAGAGGGCTGGCACTGTGCCTGAGGATCGCGGCCGGAATAACCTCCCGATATCAGAAAGCGTGCGTGCTGGGGTGGGGGGGGGAAGTATGGAATGGCGCGGGGGCCCCGGCCCCCGGGATGGCCCAACCCCCCCCGAGAAATAACCAGGGCCGGCGTGCGGGGGG
>JBIOJL010000480.1:0-4116 GCA_044450885.1 Tepidisphaerales bacterium | reverse complement strand
GTGGCTGGGGGGGCGGCCGGGGCCAACCGTTGGGCAAGCGTATGTTCGGATTCCCGGCTTCTGCGGGTCTTCAAACGCGAAAACCCGGCTTACGCCGGTACTCCGAACACCCGCCTGAAGGCGGTACTCCGAACAGCCACTGGCCCTACTCACACTGAATCACATATCCCTGCCCCCGCCGGGTCGTGATGAAATCATGGCCCAGCTTCTTCCGCACATTCGCCACGTGGACGTCCACCAGGTTCGACAGGCTGTCGTCCGACTCATCGAACAGGTGTTCGTAGATCATGGTGCGGGTGACAAGTGCTCCCCGGTGCAACGCCAGGAACTCCACCAGCGCATACTCGCGAGCGGTGAGGTCAACATCCTGGCCGCCCATGGAAACAGTCTTGGCCAGCGTGTCGATGACGACCTCTCCGATCTCGATCGTCGGGACGGCGTCGCCCGCCGCCCGGCGGATCAAAGCCCGCAGGCGCGCCAGCAACTCGGCCAGTTCAAACGGCTTGGTGAGGTAGTCATCCGCCCCGGCATCAAGCCCCTTCACCCGGTCGGTGACGGTGTCGCGCGCGGTCAGGATCAGCACCGGCGTCTTCTTCTTTCGCCGTAGTTCCCTCAGCACCTCGACGCCGTCCATCCGGGGCAACATCAGGTCGAGCACGATCGCGTCGTAGTCGCTGCCGCTTGCCTTATAGAAACCTTCCTTTCCATCAGCCGCCTCGTCGACCGCATATCCCGCTTCGCGCAATGACCGGCCCAAGACACGCAACAAGTCCGGTTCATCCTCGACGACCAGAACCCTCATTGTGTAACCTCCGTTGCCATGACGCCGGGCAGTATACCCGTTTGCCCGCCCAGCCGCCGCACCGCCAGCACCGTGATGTCATCCTGCTGCGGTCCGGCGCCGCGGAAGCGCGAAGCCGTTTCAGTCAGTTGCTGTACCAGATGCTGTGCGCCGGCGCTGGCCGCAGACCGCATCACCTCCGCTGCTCGCTTGGTGCCGAAGAGTTCACCCTCCGGCGACGCGGATTCACTGATCCCGTCCGTCATCAGCAGCACGACCGCATCCGGCGCGAGTGTGACAGTCTCCGATGAAAACGGACCGCGGCCGATCCCCAGGACCGTGTTGTCCGGCGAGCCCAGTGGCTGTATGCCCGTCCCCCGCTCCATGAGCAGCGGCGGCACGTGGCCTGCGTTCACGTATTCGAGTCTTCCGGTGCGAACATCCAACAAGCCCAGGAATAGCGTTACGAACAGCCCCTCGGGAAGGTGGTCCGCCAGGTGCTGGTTGACGTATTCAATGGCCCTCGCACCGTTCGCGCAGAACGCCATGCTGGCGTGCAGCGTGGCGTGCAGGTTCGCCATGACCATGGCCGCCGCCAACCCCTTGCCCATGACGTCGGCCACCACGAAAGCGAGCCGGCCATCCTGCAGCCGCCAGAAATCGCAATAGTCGCCGCCGATCCACTGCGCCGGCTGATAGTGGAATGCCATGTCCAGACCGGGAATCCGCGGCGATTGACTCGGCATCAGCCGCATCTGAATGCGCCGCGCCAGGTCCAGCCTGGACACGGTGCGCGCCAGGGAATCGGCGGTGACCTCGCCGCCGGCTTCCAGTGCGACCGCGCCTCCGGCATCCCGACGAATCAGCGCCCGCACCCGGGCGAGAAACTCGGCCATCTCAAACGGCTTGGTCAGGTAGTCGTCCGCACCCGCATCCAGCCCCTCGACTCGATCGGCCACGGCGTCCCGGGCCGTCAGGATCAAGACCGGCGTCGTCCTGGCCCGCCGCAGTTCCCGCAGAACTGTGAATCCGTCCATCTTGGGGAGCATGATATCCAGAACGATCATGCCGTAGTCGCCCGCCTCGGCCATCGACAGCCCCACCAGGCCGTCGGCGGCCAGGTCCACGGCATACCCCGCCTCTCGCAATGACCGCGCCACGACCCGCAGCAGGTCCGGCTCATCTTCGATCACAAGAACCGTCATTGCTCAACCTCAATTGTCGTCGCGCCCTGAAGTATATCACCCGCTGCGTCATCGCGAGAGGACCGCCACAACTTCCTGATGCCCGCATTCTCTCGCTATCACAACCGCACTCTTGCCGGCCGGGCTGGTGCCCCTTGTGGTCGCGCCGGCTTGCACGAGGATCTTGACAACGTTCGTGTTCCCCTGCCCGGCGGCCATCATCGCGGGCGTGAACCCGATGCTGTTGCCGCGATCGGGATCGGCGCCCCGTGCGAGCAGCACGCGCACCGCGTCCGCATGCCCGGCGCTTGCCGCCGCCATCAAGAGCGTCTGGCCCTGCAGGAGGCGAGAGGCGTTCACGTCGACCCCGTGGTCCAGTTCCCTGACAAGCAACCCGGTGTCGCCTCGCTCGACCGCGTCGAATGCGGTCTGCTCGTCGCCGGTAACGGCGACGTGGCGAGCCCAGAAATAGAGGCCGGCGACGATAACAGCGGTCATCAAAAACCATCGCATATAGCACCTCGGCTCGTATCCGCTCCTGCAGGTTGCACGCCATTCTTGCCAGGCGCACCTTAAGAGGCGATGAAGCGCCGGAGAGTTCCAAACTAATCTGACTGTTTTGCGGGAAATAGGTTCCGCCTCCAGGCGTTCAATATTCAGATGGTCGTTCCCGGTCCAGCGCTCTCGGGCTAGAATGAACAAGGACTCTTGCCCGTGCTTTTCGTCACTTGGAGTGGCGGAATAGCGCACAACCACTTCTCAGGAGAAACCATGAAGAGCACCTCTCGAACCGTCGCCACGGTCGCTGGCGGAATCGCACTGTTTGTTTCTAGCTGCGCCCTGGCCGACTGGCCGCAATGGCGCGGGCCGAATCGCGACGCCAAAGTGAGCGACTTCAAAGCCCCCGCGACTTGGCCCAAGCAGTTGACGCAGAAGTGGAAGGTGAAGGTGGGCGCCGCCGATTCCACCCCGGCATTGGTCGGCGACAAGCTCTATGTCTTCTCCCGCGACGGCGCCGATGAAGTCACCACCTGCCTCGAAGCCGCCACCGGCAAGCAGGTGTGGCAGGACAAGTCCCCGGCCGGGGCCACCGTCGGCGGGCCCGCCTCCGGACATCCCGGCCCCAGGAGTTCGCCCGCCGTCTCCGACGGCAAGGTCGTCACCCTGGGTGTTGGCGGGATCGTCTCCTGCCTCGACGCCGCCTCCGGGAAAGTCGTCTGGCGCAACAGCCAGTACAAGGCCGTTCCCCGGTTCTCCACGGCCGCCTCTCCCATCATCGTCGATGGCCTGTGCATCGTGCCGCTGGGCGGCGGCGGCAACGGCGCCGTGGTCGCGTTCGACCTCGCCACCGGCACCGAAAAGTGGAAATACACCGGCGAAGGCCCGGCCTATGCCTCGCCCGTGCTCCTGACGGCTGATGGCGTCAAACAGATCGTCACCATGCTCGAACGCAGCGCCGTCGGCATTTCCCTGGCCGAGGGCAAGCTCCTCTGGCAACTCCCGGCCCAGACCGGCGGCATGGGCTTCTATAACGCCGCCACGCCGGTCGTCGATGGCTCGACGGTGTTCATCACCGGGTCCGGCTCGGGCATGACGGCCCTGAAGATTGAGAAGAAAGGTGATGCTTTTGCCGCCACCCAGGTCTGGAAGAACGGCGACTACGGCACCGCGTTCAACACGCCGGTGCTGAAGGACAACAAACTCTTCGCCATCGACAGCGCCGGGAAGTTCTTCTGCGTCGATGCGAAAGATGGCAAGACGCTCTGGAGCGGCGCTGCCGTCGCGGCCGCGGCTGCACCCGCGGGCGGTGGAGGCGGCGGCGGAGGAGGCATGGGTGGCCGCGGTGGCATGGGCGGCATGCGCGGCGGCAACAACTACGGTGCCCTGCTGGACGCCGGTTCGGTCATCCTCGCCCTGCCGCCCAACTCCGAGCTCATCGCCTTCAAGCCCGATGCCACGAAATACGAAGAGGTCGCCCGGATCAAGGTTGCCGAAACGCCGACTTATGCGTTCCCGGTGATCTCCGGCAACCAGGTGTTCGTCAAGGACGCGGACTCGGTCACGGCATACGCGTTTGAATGACCGACCGTTGGGGCAGGGTTAGCGACGGGCGGGCGGCACGCATTCAGTCCGGGCGGGTTGTGTTTGTGG
>JBIOJL010000479.1:0-4119 GCA_044450885.1 Tepidisphaerales bacterium | reverse complement strand
TACTCGCATACCCTGGGTGTTGGACGACAAGTGACACCCCGCCCTGAAAGGGCGGAGGAAGCATTCCTCCACCCTTACAGGGCGGAACGCATTCTTGTGGCATGTGACCCAGGGTAGAGCTTCGCCCAACCCTGGGCTGAGTTCCCAGACCCCGTTGGGGTCTTTTCCGGCCGCCGAAAGCGTCCTGTACCCATCGTGTCGGGTACGGAGTACAGAATGTTTGCGGCATCGTCCACCAGAGAGTCAACAAATCAGCGGCCCGTGGTGACTGCGGGCCAACGCCGTCTGGGAAATACCGGTTCACGCCAAAAGTCACTGGAGAAGGTCATGAACAGATCGCTTGCCTTGTTCATCGTCTCGATAGCGCTGTGGTGTGCGTCAGCCTATGGCCAGGCGACTTCGAGAGACAACGCCGCGCTCGTGCTCGATACGCTGGGCGTCTGGCGGATTCATGAGACCCTCAAGCCGCCGGTGATCCAGTTGGACGATGGCCTCAAGCCCATCCAATCAACCTACGACTGGCTCGACCGCGAAACCGCGCCGGCGCCGGCCGACTGGACCAGCCCCGGGTTTGCCGACGGCAACTGGCTCCGCGGAGGCGCGCGGGCGGCGTCGCGCACGCCCTACCTCGCCAACCTCTGCCTGCGGGCCCGATTCGAGGTGACCGATCCGGCCCAGGTGAAGGATCTCAATCTCTCGCTGACTTACTACGGCGGCGCGATCGTCTACGTCAACGGCCAGGAGCTTGTCCGCGGCCATCTCGCGAAAGAGGGCGCGCCCGCCATGGCGGAAGCGTATCCGCCCGAAGCCTTCGTCGCTGATGACGGAAAGATGCTGCCGGCCCCAAATTGGCTGATGGAGAAGTATCCCAAGGGCTTGGCTGCCCGGGCGCGGACTCTGGCGAATGTGGCGATCCCGGCCAAGCTCCTGCGCAAGGGCGTAAATGTGCTGGCCATCGAAATCGTGCGCTCTCCCTACCACAAGATCCTCGACGAGAAGAAGAATCAGGCCGCGGACAAGAAAGAACTGGCCACCCGTAATTGTCCCTACGACCTGAGTTGGAACACCTGTGAACTTCGGCGGGTCCAACTGACGGCGGCTGGGACCGAGGGCCTGGTGTCCAACGCTTCGCGTCCTAAGGAACTCCAGGCGTGGAACAGCGACATCCTGACCCCCGACTACACCAGCGACTTCGGCGACCGCTGCGAAACCCCGCGCCCGGTGGAACTAAAGGGGCCAGGAAACGGATACATCTCGGGCAAGATCGTCGTCGGCTCGCCCAAGGCCATAGAAGGTTTGAAGGTTACCTGCGGCGACCTGAAGCAAGGCGACGCCGTCATCCCCGCCGCGAATGTGCGCGTTCGCTACGCGGTCCCGTTCGGGCACACCGCCTCCAACAGCGACGCCTACGGCAACAACGCCGCGGAACTGGACTCCCTGCTCGAAACCCCGCTGGCTTCGTTCCCCGCGACCCCGGCCGGCAAAGGCGCTGTGGTGCCGATCTGGTTGACACTGAAGGCGCCGAAAGACGCCAAACCCGGCCTCTACACCGGACAGGTGACCATCGAGGCCAGGGGCGAGAAGGCCCTCACCGTCCCCGTCCGCGTCGAGATCGCCGGCTTCTCCGTCCCCGATACCCAGGACTACCGCACCTGGGTCGAGTTGATGCAGTCGCCCGACACGCTGGCCATCGAGTACAACGTGCCCCTCTGGAGCGAGCGGCACTGGGCGATGATCGCCGACTCGATGCGCTACATGGGCGAGATCGGTAGCCGCGTCGTCCACATCCCGCTCATCGCCCAGACCAACAGCGGCAACGAGCAGTCGATGGTCCGTTTCATCAAGAAGCCGGACGGCACTTATGACTACGACTTCTCCATCATGGACAAGTACCTGGACAGCGCCGAGAAGTGCATGGGGCGGCCCAAGTTCACGGCCTTCATTGCCTGGGAAATCTACCTCAACACGCCCAAGCAGGAAGTGAAGTTCACGGGCAAACAGGATGTGCCCAATCATGATTTCGACCGGGAAGGCGCCTGGCTGGCCGCCCGCTGGGAACTTCGCGGCAAGGGTCCGGCCGTCACCGCCATCGACCCGGCCACCGGGAAACTCTCAACCATCAATCTGCCCCGGTTCGAGGATCCCGCCGCCAGGGCCATCTGGAAGCCCCTCTTCGACCAGTTGCACCAGCGGATGGCCAGGCGCGGGCTGGAGCAGACGATGGTGCTGGGAATGGCCTCCGACGTCTGGCCAAACAAAGAAGAGAGATGACGGTGCTGCAAGAGGCATCCGGCAATCTGCCGTGGATCAACCACACGCACGGCGGGAACAACGTAGGCAAGAAGCTGAACGGCGTGGCCACGGTCGCCTACACGGCCTTCGTTTGGAACGTCCAGTATCCCCAGGCTGCTCCCATCAACGCCGATGCCCCCAAGGCATCCAGCGACGGTCGCCTGCACGGCTGGAAGCGGCCGGAGCTATACGCCGAGTTCCGGCGATTCACGGCCCTGAACGAATGGCCGGCGTCGACGATCCTCCTCTTCCCGGAGATCCAGATCACCGGCAACCAGCGCGGCTTGGGGCGCGTCGGGGCGGACTTCTGGCCGGTTTACAAGGACAAACAGGGCCGCCGCCGCTCCTGGATCTGGGACCAGTATCCGCAGAGCCTGTGGCATAGCTGCAACCTGATGAGCCACATGCTCGTGCCCGGCCCCGCCGGCCCGGTGGCCTCCACCCGCTACGAGCTCATGCGCGAAGGCATCCAGCAGTGCGAGGCCCGCATCGCCATCGAGAGCGTGCTCACGGACGAGGCGAAGAAAGCCCGGCTCCCCGCCGACCTGGCACAGCAAGCACAGCAACTGCTGGACGACCGCGTCTGGCAGGAACTCAAGGCGTTCGGTGACATGCAGCTCACCGGCCGGTCGTATGCCACGGCCAGGGACACCTGGTACTACGGCTGCGGCGGCACGGCGGGGCACTACTGGTACGCCGGTTCCGGCTGGCGCGACAATGCCCAGAAACTCTACACCCTGGCCGGCGAGGTGGAGCGGAAACTGGGGCAGAAGTAAGCCGGGAGTCGCCACCGGGTAAGCGCGTGCATGAGATTATGGGCGGGGATCCGGCGGCCTGAAGGGCCGGAAGAATACAGCCCAGGGTTTGCGTACTCGCATACCCTGGGTGTTGGACGACGAACAGCGCCCCGCCCTGAAAGGGCGGAGGAAACGCCAAGGGTCAACCCGCCCCGGATTGCCCACGGGCATGTCCGACGGAGAAATACGATGACCAACCAGCGCCGGACTTCTTTGATTGCGGCCCTCAGCACACTGCTACTCATCGCACTGCCAGCGTGCGGCCTGATCAGCGCAACCTTAACCCCCATCCACATGGTGCAGCAGTCCGAGATGATCCTGACGGCGAAAGTCTCCGGCAAGGACATCGGCGCCAAGATCGAGCTGGAAGTGATCGACGTGCTCAAGGGCAAGGCCCCGGCCCGCCTGTCGGTGGATCTGGGCAAGGCGGCCGCCGAACATGCCAAAGCCGCGCGGACGCAACTGGGCGCCTTTGCCGATCAGCCCGTGCTGCTCTTCGCCGCGCCCCAGGTTGGCCGGGCCTACCTCCATGTACATGGAATGTGGCTGAAACTCGGCGGCGGCCGCAATGGCAACTGGGATCTCGAGGTTGCCGACGAGAGCATGCAGGCAACCTGGGCTGGCGGGACGGATATGCTGCAGCGGTGCGTCCAGTACATCCTGAGCCAGGGCGCCAGCGCGTCGGTGCCGGTCGAGGCCGGCACGAGTTGGCGGGCCATCCGCAAGATCGGCTCCATCGCCGGGACCGCGCGCGACATCGCCGCCGTCGATCTGGGCGGCGACGGCAAACTCTGCCTGTTTGTCGCCGGCGAAAAGGGCGATCGGCTGCTGAAGCCGGGCAAAGACACCTTTGTGGACATCACCGAGAAGGTCAAGCTGGCCTCCAAAAGCCGCCTGGCGGCCTGGGGCGATTTCAATGCCGATGGGCGCATGGGCCTGGCTTCTTACGACGGCCAGACCCTGACCCTCTGGACCCAGAGCGCCGACGGGAACTTCTCTGCGGAGGTGAGCAGGGTTCAGGGTTCAGGGT
>JBIOJL010000478.1:0-4124 GCA_044450885.1 Tepidisphaerales bacterium | reverse complement strand
GTTTCGCTGAAGACCAGCTTCTGCATCGACTGCTCGGGCTTGACCCAGGGGCCGCCGCTGCCGGTCCAGCCGGGGCTGGCGGGCATGGTGATCTCCAGGCCCAGCCGGGCGGCCTCGGCGTTGGCGTGCTTGAACAGCTCGCGCCAGGGAGGGCTCATGAATTTCACCGGGCCCTTGGGGATGCCGACGTCGACTTCCATGAAGAGCACGCCGCCCAGGCCGACGCGCTTGATGGCCTCGAGGTCGGCGGTGATGCCGGCGCGGTTGAAGTTGCCGTCCATGACGAACCAGTAGGTCTGCGGCCGGGCCGTGTCGGGCGGTTTGGCAAAACCCTGGTCGAGATCGGCCGCGGCGACGGTGATGCCACAGAATGAGAGGATTGCCGCAAAGATGGCTCGTTTACACATACGTTTCCCTTCTTGCCCGACGAATGGCAGAACTTCTCACTTCGTGCCGATGTGAAACCAACCTTCAGAATCTTCGCACTGCGCGAAGAATTCTCACCACTGAGGCACGGAGACACGGAGCCATTCTTTCATTCTGCGTTTCTCCGTGCCTCCGTGTCTCCGTGGTTCAGTTCATTCTGGTTGCGGCGCAGCCGCGCCGTGCCTTCTTCAGCGCACCGGGCCCGCCTCCACCTTCACGCCTCTGACAAACTCGTTCGCCTTCACACCCGCCGGCGTCAGCGGCCGGTGGTTGACCCGCACGTTCTGGAACAGGACATCCTCGATGGCGTGGCCGGCGTCGAAGCCCTGGAGTTCGATCCGCGGCGGATCGGCGCTGGCCGCGAGAATGTTCGTGAAGGTGATGCCCTTGATGTGTCCCCGCTCCGTGTCGCGGCTCCAGACCGCCTTGCCGATCCACAGGGAAAGTTGACCTTGTCGTCCATCGCCTTCCAGCGCCGCGTCTCGTCCGCCGGGCCGACCTTGGTCACATAGACGGGGACATCCCTGCCATTGACGGCAACGGTGTAGTCCGTGGACGGCGTCTCGCCGGCCGGCGCGGGATAGATTCGCACGTCGGCTGTTCCTTCCGGCACGGCGGCAATGCCAGGCATGACGAAACATAGAAAGGCCACGACGGCAGCGAACGCCCGGCACAACCAGCGATGGGTACATTGGCGACGATGCATCATTTGGCTCTTACAGCAGGCCCAGCGCCTTTTTGACGTCCGGCATGCCCAGGCGGTTGATCGTCTCGCCGAGACGTTCCTGGGGTTGGGCGTGTTTCTCGTAGAACTGCACGATCTGTTCGACCAGTTCCAGGGCTCGCTCGGTCGAGACCTCCTCGTCCACCAGCGTTTTGGCCAGGCGCGGGCAGGTGCCGCCGTTGCCGCCGACCATGACCAGCCAGCCGTGGGCGCCGCCGACCAGGCCGATGTCCTTGATGGCCGTCTCGGCGCACTGGTTTGCGCAGCCGGACACGCCCATCTTCATCTTACCCGGCAACTCCCGGGCGATGTAGCGTTTGTCCAGTTCAAGACCCACGGTCAGCGAGTCCTGGCGGGCTCGTTTGCAGAAATGCGTGCCGGGACACGCCTTCACCGACCGGACGCGGTTGCCGACCATGAAGCCCGGCTTGCCGCCGAGGTCGGCCCAGATGGCATCGACATCCTCCGGTTTGACGCCGACCAGGGCGATGCGCTCGGCGCTGGTGACCTTGAGGGTGGCGCCGTATTTGTCGGCCGCGTCAGCGAGTCTGCGGAGCATCGCGGCCGTCACCAGGCCGCAGGGCAGATGCGGAGCGACGGCATAGGATTTTCCATCCCGCTGCAAGACCACGCCCTTTTGTCCGTCCCGAAGCATGGGCAACTCCCGGATAGTGTCACAAAGGACCCATTACTCCGAATACTCTACCTCAATCCCGGCGTTTATGGGAGCTAAACTGGGCGGATTTGGCCCGAGGTCATACCGGCCGTTCGCGCACGGGAGGCGCTTATCCATCTTGCCCTGCCCGAACCGTCGTCATGACCCGCACGGGTGGGTGGTCATTGGGGTGTCACGGCGCGCAATAAATCCATCTTGGACGTCTTGGACATCGGGAACAATGTATAGCATGAGCGTCTAAGGTACCCGGGACCTGTGCCGCCAGGACCGGGAACGGAAGGGCAAGTATGTCGACCGACACGCTTTCCAGCAGTGTTGCTGGAGTATCCACGATGCCGAAGGAAATATTCGGCTATGAAGTGCTCGACTACATCGGTGAGGGCGCCGGCTCGTTGCTGTACGTCGTCACCGATCCGGTCGATCGCCAGCTCTACGCGCTCAAGCACGTCGTCCGCCGCAAGGAGAAGGACGTGCGCTTCATCGAGCAGCTCCAGACCGAGTACGAGATCTCCCGGCGGTTCAAGCATCCCGTGCTGCGGCGCAGCATCCTCGAACGCGACAACGGCGGGTTCCTGCGCAAGCCGACCGAGGCCATCCTGCTGATGGAACTCTTCGACGGGGTGACGCTCGAACACTTCGTGCGGGCCGACTGCAGGCGGCTGGTGGAGGTGTTCATCCAGGTGGCCCAGGGTCTGGGGGCGCTGCATGCCATGGGCCAGATCCACTGCGATCTCAAGCCCAACAACATCCTGATTTCCCCGGACAACGCGGCCAAGATCATCGACTTCGGACAGTGCGCCAAGGCCGGCTCGATCAAGGAGCGGATCCAGGGCACGCCGGACTTCATCTCGCCCGAGCAGGTGCGCTGCGATCCGGTCACGCCGCGGACCGACGTCTTCAACCTGGGCGCGACCATGTACTGGACGCTGACCGGGCGGGCCATTCCCACGCTGTTCACGCTCAAGCGCGAGGAGAACAGCTTCCTGGTCGACCAGCGGATCATGTCGCCGCGCGACATCAACGCGGGCATCCCCGAGCCGCTGTCGAACCTGGTCACGGAGTGCATCCGCACCAACCCGTCCAAACGCCCGCAGGACATGAGCGATCTGTCGCGGCGGCTGGAGGTCGTGCAGCACGGAATGAACCGGCAGGTGGCGTGAGCGCGATGGCTTGAGCCCGGCCGAAACCCGGTGGGACAGGCATTCTTGCCTGTCATTTGATGGGTGGTAGGACAGACATTCTCGTCTGTCGTCCGGCAAGCATTCCTGTCTGTCGTCCGGCAGACATTCCTGTCTGTCGTCCGGCCGAGCCCATCCAAGATCCGATGCCGCTTGAGCGTAGCGTGAATTGGTTTAGACTTCCCCCATGAGCGACACCGGGCAGGTTCTGCCCAACATCCCCCGGGGAGCATCGGCCGCGAGGCGCGAGCGCGACGTGCCGCCGTATGAGCCGGTGTGCGCCGTGTTCCGGCGCTATCTCCACGGCCGCAAGCTCAAGTTCACGCCCGAACGGGCGGTGATTCTCGATGCGGTGCTGCGCAAGGCCGGGCTGTTCGAGGCCGAGAGCCTGGCCGCGGACGTCAAGCAGGCCGGCCCGCGCGTCAGCCGGGCCACCGTCTATCGCACGCTGAACCATCTTCAGGATGCCGGGATTCTCAAGCAGGTCTTCTTCGACAACAAACAGTCGTATTACGAGGTGCTGGCCGGGCGGCAGGGGCACGACTACCTGATCTGCGTGGAGACGGGCAAGGTGATCGAGTTCGACAGCGAGCGGCTGCAGCAGTTGCGCGATGAGATCTGCAAGCAGCACGGCTTCGAGCCGCTTTCGCACCGGTTCCAGATTTTCGGCGTCAGCCCGGAAGGACGGAAGACGGCCGAGCGGAAGCACGGGGGTTAGTCGGGGGCGTTCGGAGTCCTGTTGGGAGTTCACGCTTCAGCGTGTCTTTGCAGGCATGACCACGCAAACACACGCTGACGCGTGAACTCCGAACCTGAACTCCGAACTTGAACTCTGGCGTCCGGCCGCATGGTGCGGTAATCTACATCGCGTCTCCAGCAGGGGCATTGGCGTGAAGCGCTACCACTGGTTTTCGGCCGCCGCGTGCCTCCTGGCAGGGCTCATCTGGGGCCTGCCCCGGCCGGGCCAGTCTTGCCCGGCGGAGCGGCGAATTATCGCGAAGATCGAAATCCGGCCCGGCGACGGCTTGGAAACACTCCAGCGGGTGGCGAAGGTCACCGGATACACGCTGCATGATGGCCCAGGACACAAGATTTTGCTTGAATACCGGTCGTTCGAGCG
>JBIOJL010000477.1:0-4137 GCA_044450885.1 Tepidisphaerales bacterium | reverse complement strand
GCAGTAGACAAGCCGTGGCACCCACCCAATCGCGTCAGTAGTTCCTGCTCCGGCCGTGCGGGAGCGCGGCCTGCACGGCCCTCCCTGGTTCTCGCTCACGCCCGTCAATTGTTGGGCAGGACCAGGTTCTTGCTGACCCAGCCGCGATGCCAGTCGAGGGTGAGCAGGTCGCTCAGGGGCACGCGGCGGGCCGATCCGTCGATGAAACACACGTTGATGGCGAGCCCGTGCCGCTTCATGCAGACGCGCCACAGCCCCCCCTGTCCGGGTGTGCCGCCGGGAATCCCCGTCAGGTCGGCGGAGAGATTCGGCGGCGGCGGATCGGTGTCCTCCACCCAGGCGTCAACCCAGCAGGAATCGAAGAAAGCCGGCACGTTGCTGGGGGGCTTGACCTGGTTCAGCTTCGTGCCCCAGAAGCGCGTGTCGCTCGGCGGCTCGCCCTGGCCGGCGCCGGTGCAGAAGAGCCAGCCGTTGTGTCCGAGGCTGCCGGAGCGGAAGCGCCAGCCGCGCACGCTGTCGTTGACGCCGATCGGCGTGTTCGGCGTGCTTGGCGTCGGTCCCCCGGACCAGGCCAGGAAGAGGTTGCCGGCGCCGGGCCGCCACTCGCGCGCTTCCGGGCAGAAGCGGGCCTTGTCGTTCACGCCGTATTTCTCGGTGACGCCGATCCAGTAGCATTCCCATTTGAAATCGGCCTCCGTTTGCGACCCCGGCGCGACGCCGGGCGGCCGCGAGTCCCACCAGTAGCACACCAGCGAATTCTTCGAGTCGATCATGTAGGCGGTGTAGACGACGTTCAACTGTCGGACGTTCGAGAGGCATTGCACCTGGCTGGCCGCCTTCCGAGCCTTGTTCAGCGCGGGCAGAAGCACGGAGATCAACAGGGCGATGATCCCGATGACCACCAGGAGTTCGACCAGCGTGAATGCCCTTCGTTGCATCACAGCGCTCCTGCAAACAGTGTTCGCCGCGTGGGATAGTCCATGAGTGTGCCATGCAGCGTCGTCATCATGACCTGCGTCACTGAATCGCTTCAAGCCGACGTTCTGCTTCAGCGATCCACGCTGCCTCGACCGGGTCTGAAGAAGAGGTGTCGAGACTTCTCAAGAGTTGGTCCGCGAGTGACTCCCGTTCACCCGGATCCAATTCCAGTGCCCCATGGAGAATCTGTTCTCTGGTGAGCATCATCGTGTGTCCCTTTCTCTGTATTCTACGGGGTGAGTGTCGTCGGTCCAGTGACGTTCATCCCAGCGCCTATGCAAGGGCTAAGTGTAGCAGGGGTCGGCGGATGTGCCGCGCGTCTTCCCGCCGCGAAGACGGGTCGTGGAACCGGTATCTCCAACCATCGCCACAGCGTCAGATCGGCGCGCCCGGCGGCGGTCCGAAGTTGCGCGGCGGCGCCGGGCGCGGAAGTATCTGGTTGAGTCCGGCGCGGAGTTGGTCCTCGGTAAGCTGGCCGGTCTTGTCGGTGTTCCATGTGTCGAACCACCTGGCGAAGCCCTGCAGGAATTCCTCGCGGGTGATCTGACCATCCTTGTTGGCGTCGAGGGCGGTCATGAAAGAGGGAGTGACCAGACCGGCCGGGCTGAACATGCTTGGACCGCCCGGGCCGCCGGGCCTGCCTGGCCCGCGTCCGCCGAATCCACCGAAGTTGTCGAGAGTCTGGCCCTGGGACTTGCCGGCCAACTGATCGAGGATGGACTGCGAACGCGGGTTGACGAAACCCTTGATCGGCTTGGGCTGGCCGAAGCCGCCGCGGAAGCCGCCGCGCCCGGGTTGGTCGGCGGGGGCGTTGGCCGGGCGATTGGCGGCGCCCGGCGTGGCCACGACCCTGTCGAAGCCCGCCAGCAGGCTGGCCGATTCTTCCTGTATTGCCGGCCGGATGGCGGCCGCCGTCTCATCCACCTGCTGGTGGAAGCGTT
Source organism: Tepidisphaerales bacterium (assembly GCA_044450885.1). GTDB lineage: Bacteria > Planctomycetota > Phycisphaerae > Tepidisphaerales > Tepidisphaeraceae > JANYKD01. The sequence goes on along the minus strand of JBIOJL010000477.1, from coordinate 2,218 downwards.
CCGGTTTGAAGATGGACCTGCTGAACTCGTCGAGCTTCGCGAGATAGATCTTCTTGAACGCGTCGACCTTGAAGACGCGTTCGAGGAAGCGGTTCTCGCCGCGCCAGGGATGATGGATGCTCAGGTTCTCGCGCTGTTCCTGGTTGCTCATCATGGGGAATTGCCCGAACGAGTGGTCCAGATCCCAGGGCAGGAACTGAAACTTCTGGGTCTTGTGGTCGAGGTAGACGTATAAATTCTGGCCGAGCGCGAGGATGCTGTCGAGCGTGGAGAGGTAGACGGTCGTGGCCATGAAGCGGGCGAACTCGTCGAGGTTGACGTACTCCGGGAGCCTGGCCGCGAAATCCGCATCGCCGGCGTTGGCGAGGAACCGGCAGAACTCGATGATGCGTCGCTTCTCCTTGTCGGAGAGCACGGTCTTGGGGTCGTAGATCTGGTTATACGCGGCCCAGTCGTCGCCGAGATCGGCGAAAAGGTCGGGCGTGACCGGCTTGAGGATGTCGCCCTTCTTGGTATTGAAGCGATCCTGCGCGAAATGGGTGTCGATGTCCTCGACGATCGAGTAGAGGCCGAAATACCTGTGGTCGTGCTTGCCGGGAACGGTGATGTAAACGCGGGCGTATGCGGTGCGCGGGGCCGGCACGCCGGCGTCGCGGAAGAGTTCGTGCGAAAGCACTTCGTTCATCCAACTGACGTCGGTGACGTTGGTGTGCAGGTTGATCTTGGTGACGCCGGCGAATTTCTGGCCTTTGACGTACTTGTTGGTTTCGATCTTGAGCGAGCGTTTGAGCTGGAAACGCGACTGCATCCAGGTGCCGTTGCCCTTGTAGCGAATGCCGACGTCGTGCAGCGTCTGCCCGTTGAACTCCAGATCGGCGTGAACGTACACGAACTCGATGCCCGCGGCCGACGCCAGCCCGTTGCGCTTGCCCTCGGGGCCCAGGAGTCCGAAGCCGGGTCCCCTGGCGGCGGGGCCCGGAGAAAGCGTGGCGTCGAGTCCCCGGCGGAGTTGGTCGGCGTTGAGCCTGCCGGTCTTGTCCTTGTCCCAGGCGGTGAACCATTTCTCGGCCAGGGCGGCGAACTCATCCCTCGAGAGTTTGCCGTCTTTGTTCTGATCGCCGTCCCTCATGAAGACGGGAGCGAGAAAACTTGCCGGGCCGAAGTCGATGGGACGCGGTGCTGCGACCGGCGTGACGGGCGCGCCGGGACGAGTGGCCGGCGCGCGAACCACTTGAGCCGGCCCTCCCGGGCCGCCGAATCCGGGGAACGTGTTCTTGGGCTCCATCGCGGCCCATTGCTCGGCCGTGAACCTGAGGTGGACCGTCCAGACCGCCGTGCGCTGGAAGAGTTCGGCCGATGTCGTGGGGGCGGGCTGCGTGGTTGGCCGGGTGGTCGGCCGCGTGCCTGGCTCGGCTGCTCCCGCAGTCACGGCGATGAGGGCGAAGATGACGGCTGGAGTGATTGCAGCGGCTTTGAAGAAGACGGTCATGATGTTGTCTCCGAGTGACAAACGTGCCCGACGCGGCAAGTCCTCATGTAGACACCGCGGACAGAGGGGAAGGTTTCAGGGGATCCGGCGCGAGTCGGTAGCCGCGATCGACGAGCGCGGTCCCCCGCCCGCGATCGACGATCGCGGCTACAATAGCAATCTTCAACTCTCTCGCGAATCGAGGACATCATGAAACTCACCCTCCTGGCGATTCTGCTGCTGTTGTCGTTGTCCGCCGCCCCTCTCGCCGCCCAGCCCGCAGCCGAGGCTCCCCAGAACTGGACCGCCGCCCAGGACCATAAGAACATGATGGACCAGCTTGGGATCAAGAAGCTCCGCCCCGGTCCCAGCGGCCAACCCGGAAATCCCAACAGCGCCAACTACGACCCGGAGAAGGCCAATCCCTATCCCGATCTGCCCGATGCGCTGACGTTGAAGAATGGCCAGAAGGTGGCCAGCGCCGAGCAATGGTGGCAGCAGCGCCGCCCGGAAATTGTCGAGGATTTCGAGCGCGAGGTCGTCGGCCGGGTGCCCAGGGATGTTCCGAAGGTGACCTGGACCGTCACGCGCGAGGTGAAGGACGGCATCGTCGGAACCGCCAATCTCCCCGTCGTCGGCAAGCAGGTGGTCGGCCACGTCGACAACTCCGCCTTCCCCGCCATCAAGGTCGACATCCAGCTTACTCTCGTCACGCCCGCCAACGCCAAAGGCCCGGTCCCCGTCCTGATG
>JBIOJL010000476.1:0-4150 GCA_044450885.1 Tepidisphaerales bacterium | reverse complement strand
GTGACGGATGAAGACCCTCACCCCGGCCCTCTCCCGGAGGGAGAGGGTGAAAGGCAAAGCCGGAGAAAAGGTACCGGAGCAGCGCTCATGGAACTGATCGAAATGAAGAACGTCTACAAGACCTACTACCTCGGCGAGGTGGACGTGCCCGTGCTCAAGGGCGTGTCCTTCACTGTCGGCCGGGGCGAACTGGCGGCCCTGATGGGTGTGTCAGGCTCGGGCAAGAGCACGCTGATGAACATTCTCGGTTGTCTTGACCATCCGACGACCGGGGAGTACTGGCTGGAGGGACAGGAGATTTCCCACGCCACCGCCGACGAACGCGCCAATATCCGCAACCGCATGCTGGGCTTTGTGTTCCAGAGCTTCAACCTGCTGGCGCGAACCAGCGCGCTGGAAAACGTGATCATGCCGCTCACCTACAGCCACGCGCACATCTCCGACAGGGAGGCCAAGCGCCGGGCGATGGAACTGCTGGAGCGTGGGCATCGCCGACCGGGCGCATCATCAGCCATCGCAGCTTTCCGGCGGCCAGCAGCAGCGGGTGGCCATCGCCCGGGCGCTGGTGAACCGCCCATCCGTGCTCTTTGCCGACGAGCCGACCGGCAATCTCGACTCGCGCACCAGCGAGGAAGTCCTGGAGATGTTCCAGAGACTCAACAAGGAGGAAGGGATTACCATCATTATCGTGACGCACGACCCCGGCGTGGCACGCCACGCGGGACGGATTATCCGCATCTGTGACGGCTTGATCCAGGCCGGCGGATCGGGCGAAGTTGACAATCCGGTGCCGGCCATTCCGGTCGGCGAAGGACACCGGGAGCGAGTCCCCACTCGTCCGCCGCCGCTTCCAACCGCCTTGGGAGGACACCCATGAGATTCACCAAGACCCTGCGTACGGCGTTCGTGGCCCTGGGGCGGAATGTCATGCGGGCGGTGCTGACCACGCTGGGAATCATCATCGGCGTCGGCGCGGTCATCGCCATGATGGAGATCGGCCAGGGGTCGTCGTCGATGATGAAACGGCAGATCGCCAGCATGGGGGCCAACAACCTGCTGATCCAGCCGGGCACCGCCACGAGCGGCGGGGTCAGCTTCGGCGCCGGCAGTTCCATGACCCTGAGGCCCCAGGATTGCGATGCGATATTGCGCGATTGCCCGGCCGTGCGGCAGGCCGCGCCGCTGGTGCGGGCACGGACGCAGGTGGTCTATGGGGGCAAGAACTGGGTGCCGCTGTTCATCTACGGCACCACGCCGGAATACCTGGAAGTGCGCGATTGGACCAACCTGGACGAAGGCGAGATGTTCTCGGAGCGCGACGTGCGCAACAGCAGCAAGGTCTGCCTGCTGGGCCGGACGCTGGTGCGCGAGCTTTTCGGAGGCGAATCGCCGGTGGGCAAGGAGATACGGGTCCAGAATGTTTCCTTCAAAGTGATCGGCGTGCTGGCCCAGAAGGGGGCCAACACCATGGGGATGGACCAGGACGACATCGTGCTGGCGCCGTGGACAACCATCAAGTATCGCGTCTCCGGCACCTCGGCCCAGACGGCCAACCAGAGCGCGGCGGCCGCGAGTGCTTCCACGGTGAACACTCTCAACCAGCTTTATCCCGGCACGCGCGGCAATCTCTATCCGGTGCCGTCGGACATCCAGCAGGCCGATACGCCGCTGCCGGTGCGGTTCACGAACATCGACCAGATCCAGACGGCGGCGTGGTCCGACACCGAGGTGCCGCAGGCGATCAAGCAGATCACGGAGATCCTGCGCGAGCGGCATCGCACCCGGGCCGCTGATCCCGATGACTTCAGCATCCGCGACATGACCGAAATAACCCGGTTGCAGTCGTCGCAAACCGAGACGATGACGCAGTTGCTGCTCTACGTGGCGGCGATCTCGCTGGTGGTCGGCGGAGTCGGGATCATGAACATCATGCTGGTGTCGGTGACCGAGCGCACCCGCGAGATCGGGCTGCGCATGGCGGTGGGGGCTCGGGGGCGGGACATCCTGGTCCAGTTCCTGGTCGAAGCGATCGTGCTCTGTCTGGCCGGGGGCGCCGTCGGCATCGTGTGCGGGCGCACGACCTCTTCCCTGGTGACCTACTTCAAGCGCTGGCCGACCGAGACCTCGGTCGAGGCGGTGGTTTACTCGGTGCTGGTGTCGGCGGCGGTGGGGATCATCTTCGGGTTCTACCCCGCGTGGAAAGCCTCGCGTCTCGATCCGATCGAGGCCCTGCGATACGAGTAGTCGCAGGCAGCACCAAGGGAGACAACACACATGTTGAGCAAGCAATGCCGGATTCCGTTCGTAGTACCGCCTTCAGGCGGTTGGTCAGACCGCCTGAAGGCGGTACTCCGAACGACACTCTGTTTCACAATGGTCACCGGGTGCAAGGTTGGCCCCGACTTCCATTCGCCCGAGTCCTCGGCGCCCGCCGGCTGGAACCAGCCGTCGACGCAGCCCACCACGCGCACGGCCGCAACGGCCGGCCTGGCGACTTGGTGGAGCACGTTCAACGACCCGAGGCTCGACTCGCTCATCGCCCGCGCGCTGGCGGAGAACCTGGACCTGAAACTCGCCGAATCGCGCATCGTCCAGGCCCGGGCCGCTCTCGCCGGACAGGCATCCTCGCTGTGGCCGTTCGTCGGCACGCAGACGGGGGCCCAGCGTTCGCGCTCGGCCGCCCCGGCCGCCGGCGAGCGTTCCCTCTTCCAGGCCGGCCTGGACGCCTCGTGGGAGCTCGATTTGTTCGGCGGCATCAAGCGTGGCGTGGAGGCGGCCGACGCCGACATTCAGGCGGCTGTCGAGGACCGTCGCGACGTGCGGGTGACGATGATCTCCGAAATCGGCTTGAACTACATAAGTCTGCGCAGCAGCCAGCGGCAGATTGCCATCTCCAGGAAGAACTATGTGGCCCAGGAAGACACGGCTGCCGTCACCCGCAAGAAACTCGCGGGAGGCATCGCCAATCGTCTGGACGTGGTCAACGCCGAGGCCGAATCCGCCACGACACTGGCCAACATTCCCTTGCTCGAGTCGTCGGCACGACAGTCGATCTACAATCTGGCATTGCTGCTGGGGCAGACGCCCGGCGATATCGAGGCCGAACTGTTGCAGCCCGAGCCCGATCCGTGCAATCTCGCGGAGATCCCGGCCGGGCTGCCATCGGAACTGCTGCGCCGCCGGCCGGACATCCGCCGCGCCGAGGCGCAACTCCACGCGGCCACCGCCCGCGTGGGCGTCGCCACCGCCGATCTGTTTCCCAAGTTCTCGCTCACCGGTTCGTTCGGATTCCAGAGCGGCGAACTGCGCTCCCTGGCCAACTATGACCAGCGGGCCTGGTCCATCGGGCCGGCCGTAAGCTGGCCGCTGTTCGACGCCGGGCAGATCCGCGCCAACATCGACGTCCAGAGCGCCCTGCAGGAGCAGGCCCTGCTCAACTACCGCAAGACCGTGTTGACCGCCATCCACGATGCGCAGATGGCGCTGGCCACCTGCGCCGCCGAACACGATCGCCGGCAGGCGCTGTTGGCCGCCCTGGCCGCCAACGGCGAAGCGGTGAGGCTTGCCCGCCGGCGATACGAGGGCGGCGAGGCGGAGTTCCTCGATGTGTTGATCGCCCAACGTTCGCTCTATGCGTCGCAACTGTCGCTGGCCGGCAGCGACGCGACGCTCGCTTCGGGGCTGGTCTCCCTCTACAAGGCCCTGGGCGGCGGGTGGGATCCGGCCGGATCGGATAGACGCGGGCCGGCGACACAGCCGGTGCCGTGAATCCGCGGCGATGGGCGGGAATATTGCTGCCGGGTGAACGTTGCATAGATAACGACAACAGAGGTCCGTCATCATCGACCGGCTCCGGGACATTCTCATTCGCGTTCGGTTCTTCTGCGCGTGCGGCGCCGTTTTCGTGATCGTCGGCGCAGCGCAGCACTACCAGTCCAACAGCGCGCGGCTCGAGGACATCCAATACGAGCCCGCGCTGGAGCCCGCGTGCTGCGCCCGGTTCGGGACCCCGGGGATCGCCGGGGCCGAAGACTTGGAACCGGCATCGGCGGACTGATCTCGCGGACCGTTCGGAGTACCGGCGGCAGGCGGGGTGAGAAACCCCCGGCAGGCGGGGCACCCCACAAGCCCCCCCCGGGTGAGGGCCGCG
>JBIOJL010000475.1:0-4152 GCA_044450885.1 Tepidisphaerales bacterium | reverse complement strand
GTCCGGGCCCCAGCCGCTTCAGCGGCGATAACGGTCCGGCGACATCCGCCGCCATTGCCGGCCCGGCCGGTTTGGTCGTCGATGCCGTGGGCAATCTCTACCTGGCCGATGCCGCCAATGACCGCATCCGCATGATCTCACCTTCCGGCATCATCACCACCGTCGCTGGCGCGAACGGCCCCGTGGCCGGCGACTATTCCGGATGTGCGCCGCCGCCCGGCTCGCTGAACCGTCCCAGCGCCCTCGCCGCCGGTGCCGACCGCACCGTCTATATCGCCGACACCGGCAACAATCGCGTGATGGCACTAACTCCGGGAGGCCAGCTTACGCTGTTTGCCGGAACCGGGACCGCGGGATTCTCGGGTGACGGCGGGTCAGCTACCGCCGCGGCACTGAAGGCGCCCGCGGGCCTGGCCGTGGATTCCGCCGGCGACGTCTACATCGCCGACACCGGAAACAATCGCCTACGCAAGGTCGCGCCCGGCGGCACCATCGCCACCGTCACGGCCGCGCTCTCCGCGCCCACCGGCCTCGCATTCGACGTTTCTGGCAATCTGTACATCGCCGAGTCCACCGCCTATCGCCTCTCCCGCATGGCGCCCGATGGCACCATCACGCCTTACGCCGGCACCGGCTTCAATACCGTGTCGGCGGCTCCCGTGCCGCGCGCTCCCAACGAGCTGGACAATCCCGTCGCCGTGGCGGTCGATCCGTTCGGCTCGGTTTACGTCGCCGACATTGCCGGCGAGTTGCAGCGCATCACCCGCAACTGCGCCCTCTCGAATCCCTATTTCGGCGCGGTCTCCGGCGTCGCCGGCGACACCCAAGGGAACATTTATTTCTCCGACCCGCAACACAACGTGATATGGAAACTGCCCGCTGCGGCGCCGCCGGCTGGCGAGACCGCCACGCCAAGCCTGGCCTACGCCGCCTTCGTCAACGCTGCCAGCCTGTTGACGTTCGATGCCACGTTTACCAGCCCGCTCCTGCCGTATGCGCAGATCTACGGCGCCGCACCCGATGAGATGGTGCGCATCCGCGGAGTGTGTCTCGGCCCCTTCGACCGCGCTCTGGCGAGTTACGATGCCGCCAACACCCTGCCCACTTCGCTGGCCGGCGCCTCCGTGTTGTTCGATCAGACGCCCGCTCCGCTGATTGCGGCGCAGGCGGGAGAAATCTGGGCCGTTGTGCCGTCAACCGTCGCCGGCAACTCTTCCAACGTGACTATTCGTTTTAACGGCGGCAGCGTACAGACCGGCGTGCGGGTCCTTGCCGCCGTGCCCGGTATCTTCGTTCAGGGCGGCGCAACTTCCGGACAGGCGTTGGCCATCAACCAGGACGGCTCGCTCAACTCGCAGGCCAACCCCGCCGCGCGCGGCTCCATCCTGACTTTTTGGGCCACCGGCCAGGGCGCCACTGTCCCGCTGTTCATCGACGGCCTTTCCGCGCCCATAATTCCGCTGTGGCTGCCCGCGCTCCCGGTGGTAGTCACCATCGGGGGACAGACCAGCGATGTGTTCGCGGCCCTGGCTCCCGGCTTCGCCGGACTGCTGCAGGTGAACGTCCGGATCCCCACCCAGATTCCCGCCGGCGCGGCGACGCTCACCCTGAGCATCGGCGGTGTTACCCACAACACGCCCACCAGTCCCTACGCCGGAGCGCAGTCGGTCGCCATTAGCGTGAAATAGCCTTCACCGTCGTGGCGTTCCGGAAGGCCTCAAAAAGCCTGGCATCCGGCCCGCCCGCACGATCCTCGGGATGCCACTGCACCGCCAGCACGAAACGCTTTCCAGGGAGTTCCAGGGCCTCTACCACGTTGTCCGGGGCTCTGGCGACAACCACAAGCCCGCTCGCCACCCGCTCCACGCACTGATGGTGGCGTGAATTGACGACGAATTCGTCGGCTCCCAGAATCGATCGCAGCCTGCTGTGGCAGGCGATGGTTATCGGGTGGACGTCCGGCTGCTCCGAGTGTCGGTGTCCTTCAATGTGCTGCACCAATGTACCTCCCAGAGCGACGTTCAGCAGTTGCAGGCCGCGACAAATAGCCAGTACCGGAAGGTCGCGCTCCAGAGCCTCGCGCAGGAGGATGATCTCGAGGCTGTCTCGATCGGGGTCCGGTCCGCCCGTCTCGGGTTGGCGCATGGCGCCGTACAGTGCGGGATCGATATCACTTCCTCCGGCGAGCAACAGGCCATCGAGACCGGTAACTGTCGTGACATTCTCGACTGGCTGAATACTTGCGGCAGCCAGCGTCCGGCGGTATGGACCGCGCTTGCCTTCCGGCGTTCTGCTTCCAAATGGCAGTGCGACTCTGATCATGTTCTGAAAGGAACCCTGATACCTAGTATGCCCTGCCGCGAGCGCCTCACCGACCGCCGGACCGCCAGTCTAATCTAAAATGGAAGGCAGTCTAAAATGCGAGGGTAGAGCAAACATCATGCCAGAGACAACCGATCAGTATCGACAGAGGATGTACAGTCATCTCGAAGGCCGCGACCCTGTAAAGATGCAGGCTGTGGCTCCGGCCAAACTCAAAAAGCTGTTGACGGGTATCAGCCCGGCAAAGGCACGGAAACGCCCGGCGCCGGGGAAATGGTCGATCGCGGAAATTGTGGCGCACCTCGCGGATGCGGAGCTGGTCGGAGGCTACCGCATCCGCGCGATTCTCGGAACGCCGGGAGGCCCGCTCATCGGCTTTGATCAGGATGTCTGGGTGACGGCGCTGCACTACGACCGGCGGAACCTTCAAAAGTCGCTCGAGCAATACCGCATGCTGCGCGAGGCCAATCTCGCCTTGCTGAAGACTCTCACACCCGAGCAGTGGAAGCAATATGGCATGCACAACGAGCGAGGCGAGGAGTCCGTCGAAACAATGGTACGGATGTTCGCCGGACACGACCTGAATCATTTCCAGCAGATCGAACGCATACTGGCCGCGACGAAGAAGTGAGCGTCAGCCAGGCCTACGGCGCCGCGGTCCATCCGATGGCGGTGGTACCGATACTGCCGAAGTACAGCCGTCCATTGGCTTCGATTACGCTGGTCACCGGCCCGTAACGTCCGGAGGGATCCTGCAGGTTGTGCACCACCCGGCCCTCCGTGTCGAACGCGAGCACCCAGGCCATGCGTCCGACCTTCCGTTCGCGCAACTGCGCCGGCAACCGCTGCGCCACTCTGCGCAACCAGGGCATTCCGGCGAGGCCCTCCAGTGCCGCGTTGCGTGGGCTGGGAAGTGCCACCCAGAACACGCCGCGGCCATTGTAGGTGAGGTTATCGGGATACCCTGGCAGGGCCGACGCAAAGGTGTCAGACTGCCCGGCCTTCGGACCCTTCAGCCAGTAGCGCGTGATTCGTGCCGCCAGCGTCTCGTTCACCAGCACGTACTCGTCGCCAGGCCCGAGCGCGACACCATTGGCAAACATCAGCCGGTCGAGCATCACGTGCACACGGTTGGTGCGCGGATCGTAGCGCAGCAGGCGCCCGGTCGGCCGGCCTTCCAAAAAATCGAGCATCCAATGAAGCTGGTCGAAACGGCGCGATGCGTCGGAGAACCACACGGCGCCGTCGGCGGCGATGGCGACGTCGTTTGGGAAGAGCATCCGTTCGCCGTTCACGCTGTCGGCCAAGACGGTGGTCCGTCCCGGTGAGACGGACAGGAGGCCGCGGAAAGCATCCGCCACGATGAGGTTTCCTCCGGCGTCGAATTTCATGCCGAGCGGCCGGCCGAAGGTCTGCACGAACGTCTCCACACCGCTCCCGTCGGCGAGCATCCGCATCACGCGGCCGTTCTGCAATCCCGTATAGACACGGCCGTCACGATCGATAGCGACGGATTCCGGCCCCGGCCCGACATCGGGCAAGCGCCGCACCCCGATCAGGCGGTCGTTTGGCGCATAAGGGCCCGACATCCCCGGGTTTGCCGCCGGCTGCCAAACCACCGGATCGATGGGCACCGGCCAGAAAAGAAGATATGCCAGAATCACCAGTGCCAACGCGATCGACACATGGGTGAGTCTGCGGCGTGGCAGTTGCATTTTTCGCCTTTCGGTCCATGGTATCGTGTCGCGGCCAAGTAGAAAGTTCCGCTTTCAGACGAGTAACGGATATGGTTATCTGCTTACATTTCCCTGCCATTCCCTCAACCGGTAT
>JBIOJL010000474.1:0-4156 GCA_044450885.1 Tepidisphaerales bacterium | reverse complement strand
CGGCTTGCAGTAGACAAGCCGTGGCACCCCCGATTCTCGTATGTTGATCCTGGCCAACTCGGACCACGGCCCGCGGGCACGCCCGGTTTCACCGAAACCGCCGCCGTGGGGCGGACACGGACGGCTCGGCGAGCCGTCCCTACCAGCGCTGCTGACGCAGCATTTGCCAAAAAAACTATGGGCACGCCCTCTCCGGTCCTTTTTCCTTTTTCCTTTCGCGTTTTTCCTTTATCATTCCCGCCATGCCCACACCAAACTTCTCACGTCGCATCTTCCTCGCCGCTTCGGCGGCCTCGGCACTCACGGGTTGCGCAACCAGCACCACGAGCACCAGTGACAAACCCCTCGGCGCCAACGACGACATCCGCGTCGCCATGGTCGGCCTGCATGGCCGCGGCGGCCAGGTCATCAAGGAGGTTCGGGCCAACAAGGGCGTGCGCGTCGCCGCGCTGTGCGATTGCGATTCCAATGTCCTGGCCGATCACGAGGCGAAATGCAAGAAACTGGGCGAGAACGTCAAGACCTACACCGACATCCGCAAACTGCTGGACGACAAGGAAATCGACGCCGTCGTCCTCACCATCCCCAACTACTGGCACGCACTCGGCACCGTCTGGGCCTGCCAGGCCGGCAAGGATGTCTACGTCGAGAAGCCCATCAGCTATTGCATCTGGGAGGGCCCGCAGATGATGGCGGCCGCGAAGAAATACGGCCGGATGGTGCAGTCCGGTACGCAGCGCCGTTCCGACAAGGGTTTCTACGAACTCGTGGACTACCTGCAGTCGGGCAAGCTCGGCAAGATCCAGTACGTCCGCACGCTCTGCTATCGCGACCGCAGCAGCATCGGCAAAGTCTCCGGGCCGCAGCCCGTTCCCGCGTACATCAACTACGACCTGCACTGCGGGCCGGCGCCGTGCGGCCCGCTCATGCGCAAGAACCTGCACTACGACTGGCACTGGGTCTGGCCGACCGGCAACGGCGACGTCGGCAACCAGGGCATTCACGAGATCGACCAGGCCCGCTGGATCCTCGGCTATCCCAAGCTGCCGCCGCGCGTCTTTTCGCTGGGCGGCCGGTTCCTCTGGAACGACGACGGCACCACGCCGAACACCCAGATCGCCGTCTGGGGCTACGATATCCCGATCGTCACCGAAGTGCGGAATTTCTTCCGCAAGGCCGGCGAAAAAGTGATGGATGCCTATAAGGGGACGCGTGTGGGCGTCTACGTCCACTGCGAAGGCGGCTACTACACCGGCGGCGAGAACGGCGGCTGGTCCTACGACCACAAGGACAACAAGATCAAACAGTTCGTACAGGAGGGCGTGGCCCAGCACACCAACAACTTCTTCCACGCCATGCGCACGCGCAAGCAGTCGGACCTCACCGCCCCGCTGGGCGAGTGCCATGTTTCCAGCGCCATGTGCCACATGGCCAACATCTCCTATCAGGTCGGCAAACAGATGGGCCCGGGCCAGATCATGGAGATCATCAAGGGCGACAAGGTGGCCGCGGAGACGTGGGCCAACTACGAGCAGCATCTCAAGGCCAACAACGTGGATTTCGGCAAGGAACCGCCGACGATGGGCGCGATGCTCAGCTTCGATCCCGGCGCCGAGCGTTTCACCGGCGAGTTGTCCGTGCAGGCCAACGCCCTGGTCAAGCGCGAGTACCGCGCCCCTTATGTCGTGCCCGACAACGTATAATTCTTAAACACGAAGTCACGAAGCCACGAAGCGGCGCCTGGCATAGGAGACCGACTTAGCGATAGACATCATGCCTGAGTTTCTTTTGATCAGCATGGTGACACCTGGAACGTAAACCGTCCCATTACCAGATACCGCTTCGTGTCTTCGTGACTTCGTGTTTAATCCTCTTTGGTTGTGGTCTCCCTGGTCCCAATCCGAACGTGATGGCGTTGTGACTATGCCCGACCTCTCGATCATCCTCAAGTACGCCGGCATCGTCGCCGCGATGGTGGTGATGGTCTTCGTCGTCCGCGCCCGTCGCCGGCAGCACCACCAGTGGCTGAACGACACGGCCGACGACGAAGTCTGCGACCACCTTCGCCCCGCGCTCGACGAACTCCGCCGTCGCGGCCACGTTGTCCGCCGCGTCGGCATGCGCGCCCCCGACATGCCCCTGGAGATCCACCTCGAGCCGAAATGGGACGCCGCCCAGCTCATGGCCGACCTCAAGCTCGAACACCCCGTCTGCCTCTCGGAGCGCAAGGTGCTGTACTGCCAGGAATGCTGGTGCGAGATAGGTGACTGAACAGACGAAGGACCGCCAAGGGCCACGAAGCACCACCACGCAAGACCGACATGGCAGACCAACCCATCGTGGCACGGGCGTCTCGCCCGTGATTCCGGCCTCAGCCGCGAACGCCCCAACCGCCAAAGGCCACGAAGAAAGGCAAGCGACCAACCGCGGATGACCCGGATATCCCGGATCAGAAGGATGAATCCAGCGACAATCTTGGCCCTGAAGGGGCCGCAGAAGGCAGCCCAGGGTTTGCGTACTCGCACACCCTGGGTACTGGACACCACATGACGCCCAGCCCTGAAGGGGCGGAAGAAGATAGCCCAGGGTCTGCGTACTCGCACACCCTGGGTATTGGCCAATCCCGCATGGCACACCAGACCCATCGTGGCACGCGCGTCTCGCCCGTGATTCCGGCCTCAGCCGCGAACGCCCTAACCGCCAATGGCCACTAAGAAGACAAGTCGACCAACTGCGGATATCCCGGATAACCCGGATCAGAGCCGTCAATCCAGTCTTCTGCTCATCCACGCCATCCGAGCTATCCACGGTTCTCTTTCCGGGAGGAGGAAGACCCGACCTCACGCAACGCCGCAACGCCGCTACGCGTGCGGACCCCGACACTTACTCGCCGTCCCAACTTCCCGGCGTTAATGTCCGGTGTCCCCTGGTTCTCCGGCATCAGTGCAAATCCAGCCCCTTGAACTCCGAGTTGAGTTTGATCGCGATCTCTTCGTCGAACTTAGACTTGTACAGATCCGCCAGGTTTTCTCGAAACTCCTTCCACGCCTTCATAAACTCGGCCAAGAACAGCTTGTTCTCGTTATGGCCCTCCCATCTTTTGGGCCTGGTGACGCGAGCGAACGTGAGGTGCAGCAGTTGCTTGTCCATGGCCTTGTGCCACAACGTCCAATTGGACAGGTCAAACGTCACCGCACTCCGGAGGAAGGGAGCCGCCTGGATGTCATCTGCGCGTGCATTCGGGGGGCGGCGTGAAAAAGTGATGCATCTTCCGGCAGTTAACCAGGAAGGCATGGCCGACGTGAGTGTTGATGGGAGGCGTCAGCGGCGTTTCCAGATGCTTCCCAGTCGCGGCCATCGTTCCTGACGACACCAGATTCGCGTAATCGTGGACAACATGGTGAACGGCGTCGAGAAGTTCTTGTTGCGTGGGCATTTCAGAAGATTCTAAAGCGGTGCTACGCCGGCAACAAGACCGGAGGCAGAGACGGGGACACTCTACGCTACGGGCGAGGCGGCGCCTGTGGAGGATGCATGCGGAAGTAATAGTCGAGGATTTCCCGGGGCGCCTTGGGCTTGGCATTCTTGTTACGAACATCGTTCCAAGTCGGCCCCAGCACCATGGCGGGCAGGCCCAGGCCGAGGTTGCCGTGGAGGTAAAGCTTCCTAAGCGAGGTGAGCTGGCGAATCGCCGGCGGCAGCGTGGTGAACTGGTTGTCGTGGAGGTAAAGCTGCGTCAGCGCCGTCAGCCGGCCGATCTGCGGCGGCAGCGTGGTGAGCCGGTTGCCGGAGAGGTAAAGCTCTGTCAGCGCTGTGAGCCGGCCGATCTGCGGCGGCAGCGTGGCGAGCCGGTTGCCGGAGAGGTAAAGCTCCGTCAGCGCTGTGAGCCGGCCGAGATCCGGCGGCAGTGTGGCGAGCTGGTTGCCGTCCAGGTCAAGCCGCGCCAGCGCGGTCAGCCCGTCGATCTCCGGCGGCAGCGTGGTGAGCCGGTTGTTGGAGAGGAGAAGCCTCGTCAGCGCCGTCAGCCGGCCGATCTCCGGCGGCAGCGTGGTGAGCCGGTTGCCGTAGACGCGAATCTCCCTCAGTGCCGTCAGCCCGCCGATCTCCGGCGGCAGCGTGGTGAGCCGGTTGCCGTAGACGCGAAGCTCCCTCAGCG
>JBIOJL010000473.1:0-4159 GCA_044450885.1 Tepidisphaerales bacterium | reverse complement strand
TCGGCCGGAGGCGCGGTAGCATGGACATCTGGGCGCGGGACTCGATCTGGAATACGCCAATGGTGTCGGCGTGGGCGAGCATTTCGTAGACGGCGGGATCTTCGGGAGGAATCGTATGCAATTCCAAAGGCGCGGATGAATTGAAACACAGAGAGCACAGAGACTCTTTCGACGTGTCACGCAAATCGGCGAATTGTGCATGTCGTTGCTGTGGCTGGAAGGATATCGGCTTGCCGATCGGCATGTGAAGACCAGAAAGGTCTCTGTGATCTCTGTGTTTCAAATTCTGATTGATCAGTGCGAGAGCTTTGCTGATGCAGGTGAGCATTCCCAAACCGAGGACATCCACCTTCAGAATCCCCAGCGTGTCAATGTCGTCTTTGTCCCATTCAATGACGGTTCGGCCGGGCATGGCGGCGTTTTCTATGGGGACCAGTTCGCAGAGCGAGCCGCGGGTCATGACCATGCCGCCGACGTGCTGGCTGAGGTGGCGGGGGAAACCGAGGGCTTGCTGGGTGAGCGCGACGACCTGGCGGATGGTGGGGTCTTCCGGGCTCAGGCCGAGTTCGCGGAGTTGCGATTCGGTGATGGTGCCGCGATGCCACCAGTCGAGTTTCTTGGCCAGCGAATCGACGAGATCGAGGCTCAGGCCCAGGGCCTTGCCGATGTCGCGTACGGCCGACCGGCCGCGGTAGGTGATGACTTCGGCGGTCATGCCGGCGCGGTCGCGGCCATATTTGTCGTAGATGTACTGCAGCACCTCCTCGCGGCGCTCGTGCTCGAAGTCGACGTCGATATCCGGCGGTTCGCCGCGGGCCGCGGAGACGAAACGCTCGAAGAGAACCTCGATCCGATCCGGGTCGACGGAGGTGACGCCGATGCAGTAGCAAACGGCCGAGTTGGCCGCCGATCCGCGGCCCTGGCAGAGAATGCCCCGCGAGCGGGCGAAGCGGACGATGTCGTAGACGGTGAGGAAATAGCTGGCGAAGTTGAGTTCCTCGATCAGGCGGAGTTCGTGTTCGATCTGGAGGCGGACGTTTTCGGGGACGGAGGAGAGGGATTTGCGATTTGCGATTTGCGATTTGCGATTGGGGGGGACGATCTGCGCGGGGTGGACGGTGCCCGCCATTTCGTCGTTGGGTGCGTAACGTTCAGTCGCTCCTTCCCACGCGAGTTGCGTCAGGTACTGCTGCGGGGTCATGCCTGGGGGCGAGAGTTCGTCGGGATACTCGTAGCGCAACTCGTCGAGCGAGAAGGTGCATTGTTCGGCGATCTCCAGACTGCGAGCGATGGCGGACGGGCAGTCGGCGAAGAGCCGGTGCATTTGCTCGGGCGATTTGAGGTACCGCTCGGCGTTGGCGAACAAGCGGAATCCGGCGTCGTGGATGGTGCAGCCTTCGCGGACGCAGACGAGCACATCCTGCAGCGGGCGGCGGCCGGGCAGATGGTAATGGACGTGGTTGGTTGCCAGCAGGGGGATGCCAAAATGCCGTGAGGTAGCCAATCGGCCACGCATGTAGGCCACGTCATCCGAACGATAGAGCATGGCGGCGGCGAGCGAAAGGCGCGGGCCGAAGGCTTCGTGGAGAAGGCTAAGGGAGTGGGATATGTTGTGCTTGGCGATGGTGGCATGGGCTTCCAGCCCATGGTGTCGGTACTCCGGCACATCGGCGGGCGGTTGGTGGGATGCATGGCCCTCACCCCGGCCCTCTCCCGGAGGGAGAGGGAGTGAAGATGCCGCGGAGTACCGCGGCACACGGGCTGGAAGCCCGTGCCACGAAAGATCGGCTGGGTCTTGCGGGGCCGCGCCGAGCGCGGGGTTACATTGCTCTAGTGCCACGTCCGCCGCCACGGCGGCGAGCAGGCCGGCGGAATTTGCCAACACATCCTGTAGTTGCAGGAAGCACTCGCCCTTTTGCGCCCGCCGTTTGCCGAGCGTCAGCAACCGGCACAGTCGGGCGTAGGCCGGGCGATCGGTGGGCCAGACCAGCAAATCCGGGCCGTCATCCAGCGTGAGCCTGGCGCCGATCACCAGTTGCGGGGCGTACGAGCCGGTCGCGAGAAGTTCCTTCCTGGCCGCATACGCCCGCACGACGCCGGCCAGGGAGTTGATATCGGTGATGGCGATAGCGCGGTATCCGAGTTCGGCCGCCCGAAAGACCAGCTCATCCGGATGGGATGCGCCGCGGAGGAATGAGAAGTTGGAGACGGTCTCCAGTTCAGCGTAGGGCGGGACGTTGGCCGCCGCGGTGATCGCCGGCGGCGTGGCCGGCTCGCGCAACTTGATGTTCAGATGCTCAGGCATATTGGTAACAAAGTCCTAATACGCCAGATTATATGTATATGGAATCTGTTTGGAAAGCACGAAGTGCAAGGCAAAATGCAAAATGAAAAGTGCAAAATGCAGACGTAATCACTCCACCTTCTTCATTTTGCATTTTTCACTCTTCATTTTTCATTGTCTATTCCCCCCGCCTTTGACTCCAGCAGTTGCCGCAGGTTGTAATGCGTGTATCTCGCCTTCGATGCCACGTTCTTCGAGTCGGCGTTGGCGATCCAGAAGTCCAGCGTATCGGGGGCGAAGAGCACCGAGTGGATGTTCGAGTTCATGCACACCGGCGGGTCCATGAGGGCGCGGGCGCTATCGGCGTCGAACTTGCCGAAACCGGCCTCCACACGGCGGGACAGTTCCTCGTAGCGGCTGCCGGCCGACAGCAGCACGGTGTCCTTCACCGGGTGTGACAGTTGCGGGTGCGGGTCGCCCAGGCCGACGGTCTCGAAGATCGTGGGCGTGGCCTTGATGCCAACCGCTTTCTTCGACTTGCCATCCGCGATCACGTAGTAGTATTCGCAGGTGCGCGGCGAATCGCGCATGATCTTCACGGCCTCATCGAGCGTGGCGGCCTTCTCCATGACTTCGCGGACAAGCTGGGCCATGGGCTTGCCGTCCCAGTTGCCCTGGCCATGGCCGCCCATTTCGCCGATGGAGATGTGCTTTTCGTTCATCGCCGTCACCGAGCCGATGAAGCCCGCGTAGCCGACGTTCACCCAGGCGTAGCCTTCGTCGGGCCGATAGACGGCAACTATGGCCGATTGCTCGAGGCCGACGCCGCGGAGGTAGTCCAGAACCCGGCCGTGGAAGATGCGGCCGTCAACCGTAGCCGAGCCGGTCAGGGCGAAGCCGGAGCAGTGGAACAGTTCGGGGAAGAAATTCGACAGCCGGGCTTCTTCCTTCGACACGCCGGCGGCCTGGGCGAGCGCATCCAGTTCGCGGTAGCTCCGCTCGGAAATGAACGGGGCCAGGTGCTTGTGGGCCTGTTCGATCTCGCCGAAGAACCAGCGGCCCTTGGCGAACGACGAGCCGACGCCGACGCCGTAGAGGATCTTGTTGACGAGGTTACGCACGTCGCTTCGCAGGAGGGTGCCCTGCTGGTGGCCCATTTCCTCGGGTGTGCCGCAGAGGAAGAGGACGCGGGTTCCATCGTGCATCTCCAGCCGGCCTTTGCCGTCGACGGCGACGACGCGTTTCTGGCCTGTCGCCGGGCCGAGGGTGGGCACGCGCGCCATCAGGACGTCCGGAGCCACGGCCATGAACTTCCGCAGGTGCGAGAGGGCGACTTTCTCGATGGTGTCGCCGGCGGCGGGATGCAGGTCCCAGGTGTCGTCGGCGACCGGAGCCTGAAGCGTCGGATCTTCCACGATCAGTTCGATCCTGGCTTTGCCGCCGAAATAGCGCAGCCGCATGGGCATCGAATCCGTCTTACGCACGGCCACCTCGATGGTCGATGGCGGCAGGCGCAGCAGGTCGCTGATGCCGGCCGGCGGCGCCAGCGAGGCCACTGCGCAGTCGTCCTTGCCGACGCGCTCATCGCCGATTCCCCTGACCGACAGCGCCATCAGCGATGCCTTGAGCAGCATTTCGTTGGCCGGGAAATCCAGGTCGGTCATCGGCGCCCGATCCAGCGACTGCGGGTCGGTCGAGAAGCGCGGCACATCGGGCAGGCCGATGACGCCGAAATGCTGGTCGGGCACATAGACCCACATCGACTGTCCTTTGCGGCCGATGGAGTATTCCTTGCCGCCGACCTTCGCCTTGATGAGGATGCGGTCCGGCGGCTGGATGGTGAGGTCGACGGTGGCGCCCTCCAGTTCCCTGGGC
>JBIOJL010000472.1:0-4169 GCA_044450885.1 Tepidisphaerales bacterium | reverse complement strand
GGTTGTCGCGGAACCCTGAGGCGAGGCCTTTGTCGGCCGGAGCTTCCAACTTTCCCGCGGGCCGCGTGCCCGTGCGTTTACAACTGGCAGACAAAGGAGCCGATCTTGATCTCGATTACGACTTTCCTTCTGGCGCAGACGACGGCGCCGACCTCGCAGCCGGTCCCCTGGTACGCGGCGCTCTTCAACAGCGGCCCGCTGCCCATGCTCATCATCGTGGTGGTGGTGTTCTATTTCCTGATGATGAAATCCAAGCGCGGACAGGAGAAGGAACGCGAGGGCATGCTGAAGAACATGAAGAAGAACGACCGCATCCGCACCATCGGCGGGATGCTGGGGACGGTGGTGGAGGTGCGCGACGACGAGGTGCTGGTGAAGGTGGACGAGACCAGCAACACCAAGATCCGCTTCGTGCGCTCGGCGATCCACGCGGTGGTGAGCCGGGACAAGGAGAAGACGGAGTAGGCCGCGGAATGCCGCGGAGATTTGCGATTTGAAATTTGAAATTTGAAATTTGAAATTTGAAATTTGAGATTTCTGATTTGAGATTTCAAATTCGAGCCCCGACAGTCAGGATGCAACATGCAGCAAGGCAAGAACCTTCCCCAGCGCTTCACGCTGATTCTCATCGTGCTCTTTGGCGGCCTCTGGGCGATCTTCCCCCATTGGTGGCGGCTCGATCTCAAGCCCAACCTCAAGCCGGGCATCGACATCAGCGGCGGCTCGAGCCTTGTCTACCAGATCACCCCGCAGGAGGGTGTCAAGGCCGCTAACGACCTGTCCACGGTGGTGGCCAACTCCCTCAAGCGCCGCGTCGATCCGCACGGCGTGAAGAACCTGATCTGGCGTCCGCTGGGCGCCACCCAGCTCGAGATCCAGATGCCGCTATCGGCCGACGCCGACAAGGCCGCCGCCAAGCGCAACGCTCTGAGCCAGGCGCAGAAAGCGGTGGACGACACAAACGTCTACGCCAAGGAAGTGCTGGCCGCCCTCAACATGACTGATGCCGCGCAGCGGGAGAAAACGCTGACCGACCTGGCCATGGGCTCCAAACACCGGTCGGAGTTGTTCGCCCAGCTCCAGACGGCGCGCGGGCAGCTCGACGCGGCAACCAAGGCCGACGACCCGGTCAAGAAGGCGGCGGCCAGGGCGGACCTGACCCGGATCGAAGGGCAGATCGAGGAGACCAACATCGCCCCGGACCGCCTGAAAGCCACCCTGGATCTGTTCCAGGATGCGATGGACAAGGCGGAAGCCGCCGGCAACACCAAAGGCGCCGCCGACAAGTTCAAGGAGCGCAACGAGAAGCTGGCGGCCTTCCGCGCCAACGCGGATTTCCCGGCGCGCCTCAAGGCCGTCGACGAGTACATCGCGGCCTACGACGAGTACGCCAAGATGCGCCGCAGCGTCTCCGACACCGAGGAACTTAAGCGCATGCTGCGCGGCTCCGGCGTGCTGACGTTCCACATCATGGTCGATGACAGCGCCGAAACCGCCAAGATGACCGAGCGGCTCAAGAGCGATGGTCCCGCGCCCAAGAAGGACGACACCTCGCGCTGGTTCGAAGTGGACAAGCCCGAGGAGTTCAGGCCCGCGCCGATCGCCTACGGGGGCAAGCACTGGGCCCTGGCTTCGATCACGCCCGACCAGTCCATGGTCCACGACGCCAGGACCAAACCCTGGGGGCTCAAGAGCGCCCACAAAAGCTGGGACCAGAACAATAATTCCGCCGTCGCCTTCACCTTCGACCCGCAGGGCGGCATGCTTTTCGGCGACCTCTCCGGCGGCAACATTCAAAAGCGGCTGGCGATCATGCTGGACGACCGCATCATCTCCGCCCCCAACCTCCACAGCCGGATTGAAACCGACGGCCAGATCACCGGCACCTTCAGCGAGGAGGAAATCCAGTACCTGGTCAACACGCTCAACGCCGGCTCGCTCAGCGCCAAACTCGACGAGGAGCCGATCCGCGAGCGCACCGTCGGCCCGACCCTCGGCGCCGACAACCTCCGCGCCGGGCTCAAGGCATGCATCATCGGCGTGCTGGTCGTGATCGCCTTCATGATCGTCTACTACCATTTCTCCGGCGTGGTGGCGTCCATCGCGGTCTGCATGAACCTGGTGCTGATCCTGGGCATCCTGGCGATGTTCAACGCCACCTTCACCCTGCCGGGCATCGCGGCGTTCGTGCTCACCGTCGGCATGTCCGTCGACGCCAACGTGCTCATCTACGAACGTCTTCGCGAAGAGCAGCAACGCGGTCTTTCGCTGCGACTGGCCCTGCACAACGGCTACGACCGGGCGTTCTCGGCCATTCTCGACTCCAACGTCACCACCATCTGCACCTCGGTCGTGCTCTACATCTGGGGTTCGGAGGAGGTCAAGGGATTCGGGCTGATCCTGGCCATCGGCATCGGCTGCTCGCTGTTCACGGCCCTGTTCGTCACCCGGGCCGTCTTCGACCTGTGCATCGAAGAGTTCGGGATGAAGGACCTTGGCAGCCTGCCCCGCTCCATTCCCTGGTGGGGCCGGATGCTCCACCCCAACGTCGACTGGATGAGCAAGGCGTGGATGTTCTGGACCGGCTCGATCCTCATCATCACCATGGGCCTGGTCGCCTTCTTCCACAAGGGCCGGGACATGTGGGACATCGAGTTCGTCTCCGGCACATCCGTCGAGATCGAGCTGGACCAGGCCAAGATGGAACTGGCGGCGAAGAAGGCGGGCCACCCGTTCACCATCCAGGACTTGCGCGACCGCCTCGGCAAAAAGGAGTTCGAGAAGGACCTGTTCGCGACGGTGGTCGCGGTGGGCAACGCCGGGACCAATTTCGAGGTCGTCTCCCCCAACTCCGACAGCAAGACCGTGCGCTCGCTGGTGATGAAGTCGCTGCAGGATGTCCTCAAAGTCGAGCCCAAATCGACCTTCGATCATTCGGGCGTACCCAACATCGACAACGTCGTGGGCAAGGTGGTCTTGCCGATCACCGGCGAAGATCTGCCGTCGGTCGAGGGCTTCCCCATTCAGCAGCAGGCCCGCCGCGTCGCCCGCCACAACGGCGGCGTCCTGGTTGTCCTGCGCAACATCGATCCGCAACTCAGCGAGGACAACCTGCGCGAGCGGCTTAACCGCGGCAAGGACGAACTGGGAATCACGGCGACATTCGAAGTCGTCGGCAATGCGGCCAAAACCACCGATCCGTGCAGCGCCGCCATCGTGCTGGCGCACGACCCCAATCCCGACGCCGCCCTGCGGGCGGATTACACCAAAGATCCCGACCGCTGGAAGAGCGATCTGGCCGAGAAGATCTGGAGACTGGCCAACGAATCGCTCGGGCGGGATGCGGAACTGCGCCGCGTGACGCGCTTTGATGCCCAGGTCGCGGACGCGATGAAGATCGACGCCTCGATCGCGGTGACCATCTCGGTCGTGGTCATCGGTGTCTACCTATGGGTTCGTTTTGCCAACGTAAAGTTTGGAACCGCGACGGTCGTGGCCCTGTTCCATGACATGATGATCACCGTCGGCTTCATCGGGCTTTCCCAGTATCTGTCGGCCGGAATTCTCCGGGACTGGTTCCTCATCGAGCCCCTGCGCGTCAACCTGACCCTGGTGGCGGCCGTGCTCACGGTCATGGGCTACTCCGTCGCCGACACCATCATCGTTTTCGACCGAATCCGCGAAAATCGCGGAAAATACGGGTTTATATCCAGACAGATCATTAACGACTCGATCAATCAGACCCTCTCCCGGACCTTGTTGACCACCGGATTGACCCTGCTGACCGTCCTGGTGATGTATCTTTTTGGCGGTCCGGGGATTCATGGCTTTACTTTTGCCCTTCTGGCTGGCATATTTGTCGGGTCGTATTCCTCGATCGCCATTGCCGCACCCATGCTTTTGTGGAGCGGCAGCGATGTGAGGAGCGACGATTCAACTCCGGCCGGAAAGCTGCCGGCCGTTGTGAAGAAGTAATTCGGGCCCGGTTTTCGCCGCCAGCAAAGAACCGCATGTAAACGGTAATGGCGGCGGGAGCACCGAGCCGATACGATAATATCGTCCGAGTAGGGAAAGGAGTCCCGTATGCGCAAGGATGTGAGACTCGCGTTGGCGGTGTGCAGCGTTCTACTGTTCGCCGTTCTGGTTTACGTTCTCTTCTTCACCGGACC
>JBIOJL010000471.1:0-4187 GCA_044450885.1 Tepidisphaerales bacterium | reverse complement strand
CCAAGCCGGGCACGCGCGCCTGGTGGACCCAAGGCGTGCCAAGGCACGCACGTACGGCGTGGTCGATTTTCAGGCGTTTTTCGACATTGATCATCGGTTTTCGACCTCAGGGCGCCACACTGCCGTAATCGAAGAGGAAATTCATGCCCGGGATCGCCGGTTCGCCGCGGAAATTAAGGTTGTTGAGGTAGATGTTCGCGCACGTGCCGAGGGTCTTGTCACACCCGGAAAGGAGGGTGATCGTGTCGCCGACGGTCATCGGAAACGGGGCCGGCAGGTAAAGGGTCGCGGATACGCCGTCCCAAGCGGATATCTCAATCGAGAACCCGTTGTTCTTGCCGCTGGTGAACGTACAGACGCCAAACCGCGGGCCCTGTCCACCGGGTATGTGATTGGGCTGGAAGGCCTGCTGGCTGTTGACCACACTGATGACGGCGCTGACAGTGAAGGAGGCCGGATTGAGCTTGCAGCGAGCATCGCAGAAATCGGCGCGGCAGGTCGGGGTGTAAACCTCGACGAAACTCTGGGAAAGCGCATAAGTCAGCCCCCGGATCTCCGCCACATAGACACCGTCTTCCGTCTTAACCTGCCCGATGTAGGCTCCGGGAATAAGGATTACCCCGTAAGTCAGGAAGTCTCTATCCGTCGGGACCGCCAGGAAGATCCTACAGGTGGCACCGTCGTACTTGCCGGCGCGAATGTCTTCGTCGGAGACCTCGGCGACGATCGAAGTGACCTCCATCGTCGGGGCCGCCAGATCGACGCGCTGCTGCGCCGCCGACCGGGAGCCGCCTGGGCTCGACTGATATAGAATGGTGCCCACCTTGATGTCGCACGTCCAGTCGGTGAACCCGAGCTGCACGCCGTCCTCGCGGGTGATGAGCCAGAAGGTCGCGAGCGCAGGGACCGCATCTCCGCTGAGGAGCGCCTGCATGTTGGCCGAGACGCGTCTCATTGCCCCGGTATCCGCAGCTCGATCACAGGGATACCCTTCCAGCCGGCAGCGGTCGGAAGGTCCATGCTGATCTCAGGGGTGTCCGTGTCGAAGCGTACGGGTACGTGGTACGTGCCGGTCCAGGTATAGACGTGGGTGAGATCTGGGACGGGGTCGAGCAACCCTCCAGTCAGGAACAGGCACCCGGTCGTGTAGTCGAAAGTGCCGCCACTGCCGCCAATCGTGTGGGGGGTTCCGTTCAGGTACCACTGAATGGCGCCCGGCTCGGGCTTGCTGATAAGCCGGACGTTGTTCCAGGGGTTGCCTGTGACGATGTCGGTCTGGGTGTACAGCTTCGCCATCTGCCAGTTTTGGTTCGTCGCGTCGCCGACCTGGGACGCGTTTTTGGCGATGACACCGATCCCGCCGTCCGTGTAGTCGGTCCAGTCCCGGAAACGGAAGCCCAGGGTCTTGCCGGCGGCGAGGCGGTGGAAGGCGATCAGGACGGCGTACTCGGCCGCCGTGCGCAGGTTGTGCCCGACGGTCCACTTGCCGCGCGAGTATCCCCACAGCTGCTGGCGGTATTCGTTGCCGCCATCCGTGATTACGACGCGCGTACTCCACCCGCCGCCGCCGATAGCGCCAAGCGAGACGTTCGTCGGGAATACGATCTCCATGAAGTTCGGGGTTGACATTACGTGTTCCTCGCGGCACGATCATGGGCGCGCAATGCCGCTGCCGCCGTCTGGTCGAGGGTGGAGCGGAAGCTATTCGCGTCTGGCGTATAGATGTTCTGGTTGATCACAGTATTGCCGGGTTGACTGCGCCCCGTCGCCGCCGCTGGGGAAAGCTGGGCGGCCGCAGGGCCAGAGAGCCTAGTTAATATGGAGGGCAGCTCACTTCCCGCCAAGCCCCCTGAGTGGAACCGGGGCACTACGAGCCCGCCGCGGTGCATCAGTGTGGGTCCGGCGTAGTCGCTGGCGTAGCCGCCATAGTCCCCCTGAATAGTGGGGTCACTGCCGCTGCTGCTGCCGGTGTCGCCACCGCCGAACAGATCTTTGAGGCCGCCGATTTTGCTTACGACCATCGAGATCATGTCCATAGTGCGATCGGTGGTCACCTTGCCAACCTGAGGCCCGACGCCGCTGATCGTGGCGCCACCGCCGAGGTTCGGGCCCACCGACCAGTCGCCTGTGGACCGCTTGTTGTCGTCGCCGAGCATCTGATCGAGCACATCGACTGAGCCGCCCTGGTCGAAGACAGGCAGGCCGTATCGGGTGACCATGCCGCCGCGGTGGAAGCTGGGGAAGCTGGGGAAGCTGAGGTTCACGTCGCCGCCGCCCGCCCCGTATATGCCGCCCGCTCGCGCGCCGCTTACCCGCGCGCCGCCAAAGCCGGTAACGCCAGGATTATCGTTCCGGAACTGTTTCATGACGCCCATGAGATTACGGGGGCCCAGGGCATTGGCCTCGCCGGTGATGCTAGACGTCATACGGATGTTGTGGATGTAGGCCTGCCCTACGCCGCCTGGCGGGTGTTGGATAAGCGCTGTCGCGACGGGGTCTTCCCCGCCCATATGGATGCCATAGCGCATCAGCCCGTCGCCGAGGTCTTCGGTCAGCTTCAGGGTCGGTTGAGCTCCCCGCATGAGCGGATTGGTCATCGCGCCGGTGATGTCGCTCATTACGCCCGAGGCGAGCGCCCCGCGCATGAGACCCACTCCCGCCCCGGCTCCCATACCGAGGAGGGCTTCGCCGATCGGGCCCGCGCCCGCGTTGATCGCGTCGTTGCGCCCGAGGGGGTATTCGCCAATCGCCCCGCGCCCGACGCCGCCTGGAGAGGCCGCGGCGAGGATGCCTTGAGGGAAGATGGCGTCGTGCGCCGCAGTCTCTTGGCGGTTGAGCACCCGCTCGCCCGTCTGCAGGATCGCTGGCACCTCATCAGAAGCGAGTGCATCTACCCCATCGCCCTCATGGTATTTGCGCACCATGCCACCAGTGTGGAAGCCGAAGAAGTTGCCAATCTGCCCGAAGATACCCGGCTGCGGCGAGTTCTTGGCGTTCGCCAAGCGGTCAGCCGCGTACTTGGCCGCTTGCAGCTCGTGGGCGTTCACGAGAGTGCCGTCGGAGAGACGACCCCCAATGGGCGCGCCCGGGAACATAGGCGCGTAGTCGCCTACGGTACCATAGCCGTCATACGTGGTGGAAGCCGTGGAGCCCGTCTCACCGACGCGAGACCCTGGCCCGCCGCGGCCCGGAAGATTGCCCTGGATGCCGATCTCGCTGACGCGGGTCCCCGGAGCGGCATGGCCCGGAAGGCTGCCGAAGATGGTCGTGGGGGTGCCTTGATTGCCCGCGGTGCCTCGGGAAGCAGCTGAGGCGACCGTGGTCCCTGCCGGCATCGGCTGCAGCCCCGCGATGAGGCTGGTGGGCGCGCCGCGGACGTCATAGTGCATGAGGTCGGCCAGGCCGCTGCCTGCGGTGGTCTCGAACCCGTTTTTGGGATCGCCGCCCCACCGCCAGTACTTGACCAGGTCGGGATACCTCTGGGCCAGGTACGCCTGAGCGCCGGCATTGAGCTGACCGTACGCGCCGGTGGTATCCGGCCCCTCGTTTGCGATCGGCTTTCCGTCCGGGCCGTAGAGCTGGATGTCTCCCGCGTTGCCATAGTGATGCGCGCTGTCAGCTGCATGCCCGCTCGGATTGTAGAAGTCGTTTGCCGAGATCGAGTACCCCTTCGGTAGCCCATGCGCCAGCACGTCGGCGATGATCGGCCCATTCCCGTACGCCTGGTTCGAGGTGCGGCCTTTTGAGCTGGTGAGGCCTATCATGGCCTCCCATGTCGCGTTCTGCTCGCGACTGAGCACACGCTCCCCGGTCTGCAGGATCGCTGGCACGTCGTCGGCTCCGGAGGGGCCACTGACCATATCCCCCTCATGATACCGACGCACGAGACCGCCCTTGTGGAAAGCCGCCTTCGGTCCCGTATAATCGCTGGCATAGCCCCCGAAGTCGCTGGGACCGTTGTCAGTCGAGGACGAGGTGTCGCTCGTGCCGTTGATCTTGCGGCCGAGCCACGTGTCGTTGCCCCCGAACAGGGAGCTGAGGAAGCCAGGGCTGTCCTCCTTCTGGCTAGCCTTGTACGCGTTCATTCCCGCGTCCACGCCCTTGCCGATGTCAGTCGCGGTGGCGGCGTCGTTCCCGTGGGGCGCCTGGGCACTGTACATGCCCGCGCCCTTGTTCGGCGTGTCGCT
>JBIOJL010000470.1:0-4206 GCA_044450885.1 Tepidisphaerales bacterium | reverse complement strand
TCGTCGGCGTGGCGGTGCTGATCGAGCTGGAGGGCCTCAAGGGCCGGGAGAAGATCACGCCGCACGACGTGCATTCCGTGCTGCGGTATTGAGGTTGCGGTGGGACAGACATTCGTGTCTGTCATCGCTCGGTGGGACAGACATTCTTGTCTGTCATCGCTCGGTAGGACAGACATTCTTGTCTGTCATCGCTCGGTGGGACAGACATTCTTGTCTGTCATCGCTCGGTGGGACAGGCGTTCATTCCTGCCTGTCGTGAAGGCACTGCGACCCCGCTCCGTAT
The DNA here is from genome assembly GCA_044450885.1 of Tepidisphaerales bacterium. Classification (GTDB taxonomy): domain Bacteria; phylum Planctomycetota; class Phycisphaerae; order Tepidisphaerales; family Tepidisphaeraceae; genus JANYKD01. Next base: position 3,923 of record JBIOJL010000470.1, on the reverse strand, counting down.
GTCCGACACGCGACGCAAATCCTCCGCTCGCATCCGCATGGTCGCGATCGACCTCGACGGGACCCTGCTGACCAGCACCAAGAAAATCACTGCGCAAACCGCCGACGCGCTGAAGGCCGTGGCCACCGCTGGAATCAAGATCGTCATCGCCTCCGCCCGGCCGCCCCGGTCGGTGCGGACGTTCTACGAGCAGCTCGGGCTGGATACGTTGACAATCAACTACAACGGTGCGCTCATCTGGGACGAGCCCCGCAAGACGCCCCACACCCATCTCCCCATGCCGCCCGGACTGGTGCGGCGGATCATTCTCTTTGCCCGCGACATGTTCCCCGAGGTGCTGGCCAGTTGCGAGGTCCTCGACCGCTGGTACACCGACCGCCACGACCCCGCCTACACCACGGAAACCGGCCGGATCTTCAAGCCCGACCTGGTGGCGCCCATGGACGAGTTCCTCGGGGAACCCGTGACCAAGCTGATGCTGCTGGGCGATCCCGATATGATCACCCTGCTGCACGATTTCGTGCAGACCTTCTTCGAGCAGCACTGCACTGCCATACGGGCGGATCCGGAACTGATCCAGGTGATGAACTCGAGGGCCTCGAAGGCAATCGCCCTGAAGGCCGTGGCCGGGCATTACGGCGTCGCACTCGAGGAAGTGATGGCCATCGGCGACGCGGCCAACGACGTGCCGATGCTGCAGGCCGCCGGGATCGCCGTCGCCATGGACAACGCCCACCCGCTGGTGAAGGAGGCCGCCGACTGGATCGCCCCGTCCAACGACAACCACGGCGTGGCGGCGGCGTTGACGAAGTTCGTACTACAAACGTAGGGTCCGCACCGCGGACCTCTTGAGCCTGGTCTTGCCCACGCTTCGGCCGGACGGGGCCGGTGAACCGACCATACCGGCAAAGCCCGAGAGGATGCGGAAACGATCTCGCGGGTTGGGCTATCGGGAAAGAACGCTCAGGCGTCTTCGCCGGCGGGAGTGGCCTGGATGACCTGCGTGGCGTGCGGGTTCTGGATGATCAGGCCGGGGATCTGGCCGCGGACGACGACCTTCTTCACGGAGGGGTGAATGATGATGACCGTATTGGTGAAGTCGTTGTCGAGCAGCTCGAGGCGGTCGATGTTGTAGAACTCGGTGACGGGAGCCCAGTTGCGCCAGGGATACTTCTGCTGGACATCCTTGAGGAAACGCTCGCTGGTGGAGAAATGGCAGCGGTCGAAGGTCACGGTGCCGAAGGTGCCTTCGCGAAGGGTGGCGAGTTGGTTCTCGGCGTCGAAAAAGCTGGTGTTGGTGGCCCTGAAGCGATTGACGACCGCGCCGGAGCATTCCATGCCGGCGGCTTTGCCCTCGGGGCCGGCGACGATTCGGCCGAGGTTGCAGTTCTCCAGGGTGACGGAGTTGACCCGCCCGGCCAGGGTCAGGGCGGCGGCGTCCGTGAGGTTGGTGATGTTGACGTTGCGCAGAAGGTAGTTGGTGTCCGTGTCGAGGACCACGGGACGGTCGAGGGAAGCGTCTTTGAGGACGATGTCCGCCAGGGCGGTACCGGCGCAGAAGAACAATGTGGTGAACGCGGCGAGACGCATCATGCGCATGGGAGTCCTCCCTGCGAAAACGCCAACTACTCCTGCTTAAGACGCCAGTCGAAGCAGTGTTGCAACAGAATATGCTGGGAAGGGCGGGGGATCAAGGGAAAAACTGGATAGTTCGGAGTCCCGGCTTCAGCCGGTCTGTAGCCGCGATGGGTCATCGCGGGGGCGTGTGCTTGTTGTACCGGCTTCAGCCGGTCTGCAGCCGCGATGGGTCATCGCGGCGATACCGGCTTCAGCCGGTTGGCGGCAACGAGGGACCGGCTGAAGCGCTTTAGCCGGTGCTCCGAACGAACGGAATTCCTTCAGAATAGCCACCGAGGCCGACAATCCCAGCCGCGAGGCGCCGGCAGCGAGCATGGTTTGGGCGGTGTTCAGGTCGCGGATGCCTCACGAAGCCTTGATCTTGAGGTCCTGGCCGTGTTTTCACATCAGGGCGACGGCGGCGAGGCTGGCCCCGCCGGCCGGGTGAAAGCCGGTCGAGGTTTTGATGAAATCGCAGCCGGATTCGCCGTTTCATCTCCATTCAGAGCAAGACAGAACCTCACGCAACGACGCCGCGACGCAACGTATTCGAACCGTAACACCGTCTACCCCGCCGTCGTCCGGGCCAATCACTCCGAATCGATCCCTGACCCGTTAGAATTGTCCCAGCACGCCTGTTGTCACCTACAACTATCTCTCCCTCGATGCCCAGGGCAACACCTCGGGCAGCACACGACTGCTCGCCGTCATCTATCCCAATGGGCGACAGCTCCTCTACGGGTACGGCTTGGTTCCCGGAGATCTCAACGACCGCATCTCCCGCCTGACGACCCTGGCCGAGCCCACCGCCCAGCGCGACGGCATCAACAAACTGGAACAGTACACCTACCTGGGTCTGGGCACCGTGGTCCAGCGCGTCCGCCCGGCCGGCAACAGCCAACTCTCGTACATCGGCACTGCCGCCGGCGATGCCGGCGACAAGTACGTCGGCCTGGACCGCTTCGGCCGCATTGTCGACCAATACTGGGCTTCGCTCGATTCGTCCCCGACCACGCTCGACGAGTTCAAGTACGGCTACGACAACAACGGCAATCCCATCTACAAGAAGAACGTCCTGGCGGCTTCCCATTCCGAGTTGTACAACAGCACCAACTACACCAACCCCAGCGTGTTCTATGATGGCCTGAACCGGCTGACCGGCTTCCAGCGAGGCACCCTCATCGACTACAATGGCGATGGCACCCTCGACTCGATCTCGGGTCCCACGCAGAACCAATACTTCCTTATGGACTCGCTGGGCAACGTCCTTTCCGACACTGGCGTCACGGCCACGCGCGGCTACAACGCCCGCAACCAGATGACTTACAACGGCGCGAACAACGTCTACTACGACGACAACGGCAACACCATCGACGATGGCGCCGGCAACCTCTACGTGTACGATGCGTGGAACCACCTGGTCACGGTCAAGGACAGCAGCGGCAGCCACCCCACCCGCTCCACCTACACCACCGATGCGCTCGGCCGCCGGATCACCGAGACCCCGTCGGGCCAGTCGACCACCACGCATATCTACTCCGCCCAGTGGCAGGTGCTGGAAGATGATGCCTCCGGCGTGGCCAAGGCCCAGTACGTCTGGTCTCCGTTCTATGTCGATGACATGGTCCTCCGCGACCGCGATGCGGACACCTCCACCAACGACGGCGGACTTGACAGCACCTTCAATGGCTCGGGAATGGTCAGCACCGACATCAACAGCCACAGCACCGACTCGGGCAACGCCGTGGTCATCCTGCCCAACGGCAAGACCGTCGCGGCCGGCACCAGCAACAGCGATTTCGCTATCGCCCGGTACAACGTTGATGGTACACTGGACACCACGTTCAACTCCACGGGCAAGGTGACCGTGGACATTGGCAGCTATACCGCGGATGAGGCGTACGCCATGGCCGTTCAGAGCGATGGAAAGATCGTGGTCGCGGGCACCAGCAACGGCGACTTTGCCGTCATCCGGCTGAACACCGACGGCTCCCTGGACACCACCTTCGACGGCAATGGCAAAGAGACCATCGACATCAACAACGGAGCGACGGACGCGGCCTATGCCGTGGCCCTGTCGCCGGACGGGGACATCTACCTGGCCGGCACGGGCGGCAGCACCCCTACGAACGCGATCGTCCGGCTGAATTCTTCGGGTGGATTGGTCTCCGCGTTCAACAGCGGCGGCAAGCTGACTTTCCACACCGGCGTATCGACCGACAGCGAAGAAATCCGCGCGGCCGTTGTTTCCCCGGCCGGCGAGCTCTACGTCACGGGTTCCGACCTGAGCAACGGCAAGTATTTCC
>JBIOJL010000469.1:0-4225 GCA_044450885.1 Tepidisphaerales bacterium | reverse complement strand
GGCGAGTTGCTGCTGGTCTGGTCGGACAACGTGCTCCAGGCGCTGGACGCGGCCACGGGCAAACTCGTGCGCACCTACCCCGACGCCGGCGTGCCCACGGAAATCCTCGTCTCGGGTACGTCCGTCCTCTCCCTCAACAAAGATGCGATCCATGTGCTGGAACTGGAGACGGGGAAGCTGGCGTGGAAGCAAGACGCCCCGGCGGTTCGCTGCGCGGCGGCGGGAGACGGCCGCGTTTACTACGTCCACGGCGATGGCAAGAAGCCGCAGGAAAACCGGCTGGTCTGCTGCGACCTGGCCACGGGCAAGATCCGCTGGCAGGAAACCTATCTCGAGTGGCTGCCCAGGGTTCGCCGGCTCACCTGTCACGGCGGCCTGCTGGCGTGCGAAATCTCCACGCTGACGGATGTGAAGGCCGACAACATGATCCAGATGCTCCAGGCCGACGATGGCAAGCTGCTCTGGGGCCGCGAGTTTGTCCCCGGCGCAGCGCACAAGCAGCAGGCCCGCGCGCTGTTCATCGGCGACCTGGTGTGGGCGCTGGAGGCCAAGAAGGTCGTGGGCATGGACCCGCGTACGGGCGAGATCCGCAAGACGCTCGCGGCGCCCAACGTCCACTGCTTCCCGCCGGTGGCGACCAGCAACTATCTCTTCTCGGGAGAGATGGACCTGACCGATCTGAACACCGGCAAGGTACTCGCCAGCCAGATCACCAAGCAGGCGTGCAGCCGGGACGCGGGCGTGGTGCCGGCCAACGGGCTGCTCTACACCTTCCCCAAACACTGCATCTGCTGGCCCATGCTCCGCGACTACGCGGCGCTGGCCCCGGCGCATCCCGTGGCGACGCCGGACTGGGACAAGCTCCAGTTCGCGCCGGAAGCGGGTGAGGCGCGGGCGCCCGAGAATGTCGGACCACAAGACGGCGCAGGCCAGTGGCCATGCTACCGGCACGACGCCCTGCGCAGCGGCGCCACGCCAAGCTCGATCCCCGGCGAACTCAAGGTGCTCTGGACCAGCGCCATCGGCGAGCGGCCGTCGGGTACGATCGCCGAGGATTGGCGCGAGAACTACTACATCCGCGATCCCGTGGGCCCGCCGGTCGTCGCCGGGGGCATGGTCTACGTCACGCGCCCGGATGCGCATCAAGTCATCGCCATGGATGCGCAGACCGGCAATACGCGCTGGACGTTCACCGCCAACGGCCGGGTGGACACGGCCCCGACGATCCATCGCGGCTTGTGCCTGTTCGGCTGCAAGAGCGGCTGGGTGTACTGCCTGCGGGCGGATGACGGCCGGCTGGTCTGGCGGCTCCGGGCCGCGCCGACCGAGGAGCGGATCGTCGCCTACGGGCAGTTGGAATCGCCCTGGCCGGTTCCGGGAAGCGTGCTGGTGGCGGGCGACGTGGCGTACTTCGCCGCCGGGCGGCATCCCCTGGCCGATGGCGGCGTCTTCGTTTTCGCAGCCGATCCGCGCACCGGGAACGTCCGCTGGCACAAACGACTACACACAGTGCCGCAGAAGAACTTCTACGGCTCGTCCGGCCTGGAGTTCGACAACTTCGACCTCCTGCAGGTGGAAGGCGACTCGGTCGCCATGTCGCGCTGGCTCTTCAACCGCGCCACCGGCGAGATGAAACTCAAGGCCAAAAGCGGATTCGCGGAAGTCAACACCGGCAGCTCCAGCGTGTTCGTCCCGCGCGGCCTGTGGTCTTACGCCCCGCGCAACGAGTCGGAACAGTGCCGGGAACGCCCGTTCGTCCGGCCGCTGGCGGTCTTCCGCGGCAACGCGGTCTTCAGTTGTTCGCAGGACCGCGGCAACGTCTTCCGGCGCGATTTCTCGGCCGACGGCAGCGACAAATTCGACACCGAATGGTTCGCCGGCTGGAAGACCTACAGCGGAGCCAGGAGCGGCGGCGACCTGTGGCAGAGCCAGCGCCTGGCACGCGGGGCGCTGTGGGCGGTGAACCCGTTCGACGCCTCGGCCGGGAAACAGCCGATCGCGGCCATGGTCCTGGCCGGCAAGACCCTGTGCCTGGTGAGTGTACCCGGCCGCATGGCGGTCGCCGACAGCAGCAGCGGCAAGCTGCTGTGCGAAACACAAGTCCCTCCGCCCGCGTGGGACTCGCTGGCCGCCGCCGACGGGCGGTTGTTCCTGACGACGCAGGATGGGCGGGTCTTGTGCCTCGGCGGGAAGTAGGCAGGGAACTGGAGAAATGACGAAATCCGAAATCCGAATGACGAGAGAAGCCCAAATGAGCGAATGACGAAAAGGGTGGCGGTCAGGTTGCGGGGCGGCCCATGGCGACGAGCCAGCGAAAATGGGACGCGATTGCCGCCAGCATGGTTCTGTGGGCCGCGTAGCGCACACCGCACTCGCGGCAGACTTCCTCCACCACCTTCGAGAGCGCGGGATAGTGGATGTGGCAGATGCCGTGGAAGAGATGGTGCTCCACCTGGAAATTCAGCCCGCCGAGCAGCCAGGAAAGCACCGGGTTGGCGCGGGCGAAGTCCATCGTCGTCTGCACCTGATGGACGGCCCAGTCGGTCGGCATCTGCTGGCCGCCGTTGGGGGCGGGAACGGGAAGGGGGAACTCGGGGCCCTCGACGCAGTGGGCAAGTTGGAAGACGACGCTCATGACCACGCCGCTGATGAACGCGGCGATGGCGTAGACGGCCAGCACCGTCCAGATCGGGTGCAGCAGCATGGGGAGGGCGAACGCCAGAGAGAAAAAGGCGACCTTGCCGCAGACGAATACGAGCAGGTCGGTCCCGCGCGGGCGGGGGATCTTCTGGCAGCCGATCCGGCCGCGGGCAACGTTGTAGAAGTCGTCGACCAGGTGCCATTTGATGGCCAGGAAACCGTAGAGGAACCAGAGGTAGATGAACTGGAACCGGTGAAAGAAACGCCATTTCTGGTGGGGCGATAGCCGGCCGAGAAAGCCGAGGCTGATGTCGTCGTCGTGGCCGACGACGTTGGTGAAGGTGTGGTGGAAGGTGTTGTGTTTCCAGGCCCAGAGGTAGGAGCTGCCGCCGATCAGATCGAGCGTCAGGGACATCAGTTTGTTCACCCACGGCCGCTCGGAATATGCCTTGTGCCCGCCATCGTGCTGGATGTTGAAACCAATGGCGGCGATGCCGAGGCCGAGCACGCACGCCAGGGGCACTGCCAGCCACCAGCTTGAGACGACCAGCAGCAGCAGAACATACGCCGCGACGAAACAGGTCATGATCGTGGCGGTCTTGAAGTACATCTGCGGGCAGTCGCGCCGGGGCCGCCCGGTCTGCTGGAAGTAGGCGTCCACTCGTTTTCTGAGCTCTGCCAGGAAGCCTTCGCCGGAACTGAATTTGAGCTTGTGATCGCCGGAAGAACGGGCGGCCGTGGCCGCTGGGGATTGAAGTTGCTGGGTCATGTATGCCTTACACGTATCTTAGGAGCGCAAATCGTGCGGGGACAGCGGAAAAGGGAATTTTCGGCGAGACAGGCGGGACAGTGGAACGGCTAAGGATGAAGGATGAAGGATGAATGCCCCCGATGGATTGTCATTGCAAATCACGGGTTGTCGCGGTTACAGTGTCACGGTCGAAGTGGATGGGTCTAATGAACGTGGCATGCCGACGGCCGTTGGCATGCGTGACGGAACGGGAGGTCCTTATATGGGAACGTGCATCAACGTGAAGCACCTGTTGCTGGCCGGCATCGTCGGCGTCGTTCTATCCGCAGGATCGGCCAGCGGGCAACTGACGGAGGAGCAGACGCGGCAGCGCATGGAGGAGATCAACCGCAAGGCGGCAGCGGAACGGGACAAGAGTCCGGAGGCTCAGGTGGCCAGGGTGGAGTGGACCGCAAAGCAGGATGCCCCGCCGGCGGCCAGGGCTTGGGTACACAATCTGCCGGCCTACAAGAAGCGGGACCTGGCCATCCTCCAGTACACGCTGTCGAAGATCCAGGATTCCGACCCGGCCGAGTTGAAGAAAAAGCAGGATGCGGCCAAGTCGCTGAGCGTGAAGATTGAATACGACCCCTGGTACATCGGCTGGCCGGGGCCGCTGGGGCGGGAAAAGGGCACCATCGGCACGCTGGGCCCGGCGGAGGTCGTGCAGATCATGGACGAAACGAACATGATCGTGAAGAGGGGCGAGGACCTCTATTGGATGACCGGCGTGTCGACCGACGGACTGAAGGACGCGGGCAAACTCGAGTGTCGGGCGGTGGTGATCGCGGGCGT
>JBIOJL010000468.1:0-4225 GCA_044450885.1 Tepidisphaerales bacterium | reverse complement strand
GTCGACGGTTCAATGGAGTTACAATGGGTCGCCGGTGACGGTTCGGCAGTCGACACGTTTTCCGGAGGAGCCGGCGGCTGATCTTCGGTTTGAACTCGGGCGGCCTGTCGAGTTCGCGATGAAGTTCCGCGTGCCTGGCTGGGTCACGGGATCGCCGGCGATGACCGTGAATGGCCAGCCCGTTGCCGCGGAGGTGGACGATCGACATTGGGCGACGATCCGCCGCACCTGGCGCAGCGGGGATCGCCTGGAGATTGTCCTGCCGATGCGCCTGTGGGCGAAGCCGCTCGACCCCGTCCGGACTCATCCCGCTGCGATCCTTTACGGGCCCGTCGTCTTGGCGTTTCGGGCAGCGAAGGCGTCGCCGCTGGTGAAAATGGATCTGGCGAAGCTGGACGATCAACTCGTGCGCGCCATTGGTGAACCGCTCACCTGGCGCCTGGCGGCCGATCCCGCCGTGCTGGCCCGGCCATATTATGCGTTTCAGGAGAATCAGCCCTATTACATGTATCTCGATCCTGCGATTGCCAACCGGATTTCGCACCGGCAGGTTACTTTCAAAGGCCAATGGAACGATGGCGGCCGTTTCCGCTTCAGCAATGCCGTCGGCGCGACGGCCGAATGCACCTTCGAGGGCACGGGCATTCGCTGGCTTGGTTTCCGTTTTGACGATGCGGGCGTGGCCGAGATCACCATCGACGGCAAGGTGATCGGCAGCGTGGATCAGTTCGGCCCCGGCCGGGACTTGCCGTTCGATTGGTCGCACAAGGGACTGGCGCCTGGGAACCACACAATTCGGTTGCGGCTGTTGGACAAGAAACCTGCCGAATCGAAGGACCGGTTCATCAACGTGGCGGGCTTTGAGATCATTGCCGATGTGCCGGGCAATCCGTAACGAGTGCCAGCGTGAAACCATTACACGCATTCAGCTTTCGCGCGGTATCACTCATGACACTGCTCCGCTCCGTTGGCCGCAACACATGGAGTCACCGATGAACGGCACATCAACTCTCTCGCGTCGCGAAGTTCTCGCGCATTCCGCGGCCGCGAGTCTGGCATTCGCCTGCGGCGCAGGATCGGTTCTGCTCCCACATTCCCTGCAAGCCGCGGACGTGAATGCTGAATATTCGGAGTTGCTTCGCAGCATCGTCGATCCGGAAATCCGCGACGGCGTCGAGGCGGCCATTCTCAAGAACGTCATCCCCTCGGCTACCGAAAAGGCTTACCCCGGCCACTTCACGATTACGGCGGATGGCGGGGCGTACGGCGGCGACACCACCTGGCCGGGCCTCGATTCATGGCAAATGGCCGGGGCGTACCTGCTTCTCGGGCGCACGCGCCTGGTGCTGGACTATTTCGACTTCGTCCGCGCGTCGCAGCGAAAGGACGGCAACATTCCGTTCGCGATCTTCCCGGGCAACACGCAGGCCGATGGTTGTCTGCGCGGCCTGAAATCCCCCGACGACGTCTTTACCTATGCCCCGCCCAAGCGCGAGGGTCTGCCCCTTCTAAGCCAGGAAACGCGAAAATGGATCGGCCTTTTCGAGCACTGGCAACCCAAGGCCAACCCCCTCAGCACCCTGGGCGCGATCTGCTACATCCTCACCGCCGCCGAGATCTTCGACACCACCGCTTCGCTGCCCTGGCTCAAGGACCGATTGCCTTCACTGCAAGCCGCCGCGAAATATCTGCTGACCCGCAAGACCGACAACGGCCTGATCAGCGGCTCCGGGTTCTACACCGAAGCACCGCCGCGGTACGGCTGGGACGGCATCACCCAGTGCTACGCCATCCACGCCTTCCGCAGACTCGCCAGACTGGCCGCAGCAGCCAGCGACAAGCCTGGCCAGGCCACCTGGTCCACCGAAGCTGACAGACTGAGCCGCAGTTTCATGACCGCCTTCTGGCGTGTGGATCACTTCGCCGAGTACATTCACGCGGATCGCGGCCTGGTCGATGCGCACGGGCTGTCGGATGTGAATTGGGCGGCCGTTGCGTTCGGCATCGCCGGCGATCGCGAACTCGCAATGCTCTGGCCGCGGTTGCTCAAAGAGCCCGGATTCTGGCTCGGAGACATGCCCACGCAGACGGTGACCAAGCCTTTCGCCTACGAGAAATGGGAGCACAGCGAGCCGGTGCCGATACAGTTTCCGCCGCTGAATGATGTCGCCGCCATGGGTCGCGCCTGGTACGTCGAGGGGATGGCCTGCCAGCGCATGGGCAACCGCGACCGCCTGGTGGAATCCGCCCGCAAAGTGTGCCGGGCCGCAAAACCCACCGGGTACTGGCGCGAACGATATCACCCGCGTCCGGATGGTACCGTCGCCCCCGCCGGCGCCGAGAAATACTGCGAATACGCCGCGGTCCTTGTGCGCGTGGTCCTGGGAAACCGAGCGGCCTTCGGCCGGTAGCTGTCATTCCCGCGGCAACTTCAGGTCAATAACCGTCAGCGAGAGTGCTTGGAACTGGTACACCAGTATCCCGTCGGCGGCGTCCGCCTTGCCCGCGGTCGTGCGAATGCGCTCGGGCTCGCGCCAGGAGTTGGCCGCATCGCGCTCGCCGGCCTGGGCGGTATCGGCCAGGGTCCAGACATCGACCGCCTCGCTCGCCGGCGCCAAGGCCGACAGGTTCAGCGTCCGCTTCTGCGGCGCTGTCGTGGGATTCACCACGAAGACCGCCAGACGCCGGCCGTCGGCCGACAGCGTGGCGCTGACGTCCAGCGCCGGATCGTGCGGCACATCGGCATCGATGGCGACCTTCAGCGGATACTCACCGGCATGGTTGGCATAGAGTTGCTGCGCATAGTACGTCGGCGTCTTGTAGAGGCCGGTGGCATTGGTCTGGATGATGCCGCTGCAGAAGCTGTCGGCCAGGTTGCTCCGGTTGGCGATCTCGATGATGTCGCAGTGCCGGTGCATGAAGTTGTGGTAGCGGCTGCAGACCAGGGCATTGTCCAGCGTCCAGAGCATGGCCCGATCCAGCCCGGCGTCGCCGGCGGTCGTGTTCCACTCGGTGATGCCCAGCCGGATGTCTCGCCCCGGGGCGTTCCGGGCGATCATGCTGCGGCAGCGTTGCACATCCCGGTCCATCCCGGCCAGGTCCTGGCAGCCGTAGTGATGCGGGCAGATGTAGTCCAGCCACTGGCCCGCGTTCTTCACCAGACCCGGCGAAGGGAAGGAACCCATCAGCTTGATCGACGGATCGATCGTCTTCATCGCCTTGCAGAACTCGGCCACGCCTTTCTGATAAGCTTCATCATCCAGTTCATTGCCGATCTGCCAGAATCTTACGCCGTAGGGTTCGGCGTGGCCGTTGGCCGCGCGGAGCTTGCCCATGGATGACGTGATCGGACCATTGAAATACTCGACCTGGTCGGCCGCGTCCTTGGGGGTCTTGCCCGTGAAGCGCACGCAAATCAGTGGTTCGGCGCCGGCCCACTGGCACAGCCTCACGAATTCCTCCAGCCCGGCGTTGCCCGGTTCCAGGCCGCCCCACACCGTGGTAAAGGGGACGCGTTCATTTGGATCGCCGATGGTGGTGGTCCACTCCAGGGCCTCGGTGGTGCTGCCGCCAAAGCGGATGATGCCGGGCTTGAGTGCCTTGATGGCCTCGGCCGCATCGCGCCGCCAGCCAAAGACGTTGTCCACCGGCATGAGGGAAACCTGGTCGATCCACAGCGTGCCCGGCCCGCGGAAGGAGATGGTGAGCGTGGCGTGGGCATCGGTCCCGGCCGGCGTCAGCGTCGCTGCGAAACGCTGCCACTGCGCGCCGGGCTTGAACTCCGCCGACGCGTACGTCTTTCCGCTGCCCCAGAGCGCCACCGGCACCGGGCTGGTCACGCCCTCGGCGCGCAGGTGGAGCGAGCAGTTCAGCGACTCGCCTGCGCGAACGGATTTGCCCTCCTGCGAGATGCCCAGCGTGGCCGCGTCGCCCGGCTTTTGGCGGATGCGCTGCGAGACCTTGCCGTTGAACGGATTGGCGGGGTCGAGGGCGAACTCGCCTCGATTCACCGCGCCGTCCGGATACCAGGGGCGTTCGAGGCGGTCCGTCTCCTTGCGGAAGACAAAGCGGTAAGGCGGCACTCCCTCGAAGCTGCCGTCGAACACCTGCTCGGCGAAGATGGAAGGCGTCAGTGCGCAAAGGTACTCGATGAACTGGCCATACTGGTAGGGGCTGATCTCGCCGCGGCAGATGCGGTCTTGGGTGATGGTTAGTTGGGAGACCG
>JBIOJL010000467.1:0-4229 GCA_044450885.1 Tepidisphaerales bacterium | reverse complement strand
CGCCAACGGCGTGCGCGATACGCCGTGACCGTGCAGTGGCCCGACTGGGCCAAGGAGTCGGTCACACTCACTGCTGGGATTGGGACCGCAGAGGGGTCGCGATGAAAGCGGTCTTTCGGTGCCTTACACTGATCCTCCTGCTGTTCATGGCAGCCCGCGCTCACGCTCACGAGTCGCGGCCGGGCTACCTCGAACTGCGCGAAGTCTCGGACGGGCGCTACGAAGTGCTCTGGAAGCAGCCGGCCGTGGGCGACCTGGTCTTGCAACTGAGCCCGGTCTTCCCAGACTCTTGCACGCTGACAGGGGCCGATCGGCAACTCCTGCCCGGGGCCATGTCCACGCGCCTGATCCTGTCCTGCCCGGGCGGCTTGGTCGGCAATATGATTCGGTTCGCCGGCCTGGAGGACACGATGACCACCGTGCTGGTGCGCGTCTATCACCTCGATGGGTCCGAGGAGACTCACCTGGTCCACCCTACTGCTCCCTTCTTAACGATTCGCGGCGCGGCCGCTTGGACCGAACGGGCGCGGTCCTACCTGCAGCTGGGTGTCGAGCACATCATGCTAGGCCTGGACCACCTGTTGTTCGTGCTGGGGCTGCTCCTGATCGTCAAGGACCGCTGGACGCTGGTAAAGACGGTCTCGGCATTCACCGTGGCCCACAGCATTACGCTGGCCGTGGCGACACTTGGCTATGCCAGTGTGCCTGGCCCGCCGTTGAACGCTGCCATCGCGCTGTCAATTCTCTTCCTCGGCCCCGAAATCGTCCGCTCGTGGCGCGGCCAGACGAGCCTCACGATCCGGCAGCCGTGGGTGGTCGCCTTCGCCTTCGGCTTGCTACACGGCTTCGGTTTCGCGAGCGGCCTGACGGCCACGGGCTTGCCGCGCGGGGAAATCCCGCTGGCGCTGCTGCTGTTCAACGTCGGAGTTGAGATCGGCCAGTTCGGCTTCATCTGCCTGATACTGCTCCTGGAGAGGTCGTTCCGGCAACTGGAAATCCACAGGCCCATCTGGGTAGCGCATGCTCCGGGTTATTTGGTTGGTTCCCTCGGTGCGTTTTGGACGATTCAGCGCGCGACCATGATGCTGGGGTTAGGCTGATGAAACTGCGTTACAGCCTGCCGCTGTGGCTTGTTGGTCCGGTGCTGCTGGCACTCCTGTGGCCCACGCGGGCGCTGGCGCACACGCAGAACGGCGAAGCGATCGGACTCCTGAGCGGGTTGCGACATCCGGTGTCGGGCCTGGATCACATCCTGGCGATGGTCGCCGTCGGCTTGTGGGGAGCCCAGCTTGGACGGCCGGCGGTCTGGCTGCTGCCTGTGACGTTTCCGATGGTCATGGCCTTTGGCGGCATGCTGGGGCTCATGGGGTTCGCTCTGCCCGGCATCGAGATCGGCATCGCCGTATCAGCAATCATCCTGGGAGTGATGGTGGGATGTGAAGCCCGACTGCCCCTTTGGGTTGCCGCGGTGGTAGTGGGGATCTTCGCCATTTTTCACGGTCACGCTCACGGCGCCGAACTGCCGCAGGGCGCGGATGCCTTGCTGTACAGCATCGGGTTTGTCGTCGCGACAGGGTCTCTGCACGCGGCAGGCATTGGCATCGGATTGATTCATCGCTGGCCCGTTGGAAAGGTGACGCTACGCGTTGCGGGGGTGGCGGTGGCTCTTGCCGGCGTGTGTTTCCTGTGGCAAGCCGTTGCTTAGGGGCTGCGATGCGCTCACGCTCTACGTGGATACTGGCGTCCCTGCTGGTCTGGGCGAACTGCCCAGGACAGGCCAACGCGCACCTGGTCAATTCGGGCCTCGGGCCGTTCTACGACGGCATTGCGCACCTGTTTGTGACGCCTGAGGACATGTTGGCGGTGATCGCGCTGGCACTGCTGGGCGGGCTGGGCGGCAAGCGGTGCAGCCGGACCGTCCTGTTCGCGTTGCCGGCGGCGTGGCTGGCGGGCGCTCTGGCGGGCCGAATGACCCCGATGTCCACCGGCGTCCCCGTCCTGAGCGCGACGCTGCTGATCGTTCTGGGTACGCTTGTGGCCGCGGATCGCCGGTTGCCCTTGGCGCTCGTGGCCGGCGCCGCCTTGACGTGCGGCCTGCTCAATGGTCTGTTCAACGGCGCGGCGCTGGCCGGAGCCGCTTCGAGCGGCCTGGCCGCCGCAGGGATCGCCTGTGCTGTATTCGTGATCGTGGCACTTGTGGCCGGCCAAGTAGCTGCTCTTGAGAACGAATGGGCTCGCATCATCGTCCGGGTGGCCGGCAGTTGGCTCGGCGCTATCGGCTTACTAATGTTCGGATGGGCAATGCGCTAAGTCCCGACTCCTTGGAAGGAAATATCTGATTGGTGCCGATCAGATGGTCGTCGTCTGGCCCGTTGCGCGAACACCAGACACCGTTCTGCTATATCGTATCTCAGAGTTTTGGCATAGTTATACACGGCTGTTCGTGTCTCGCTGAGGAGCGGTTGCGCCCCGAACGGATCCGATGCGCGCGCGGCGGTCCGACACACCGAAGCGTTTGCCGGCGTTGCCTGTGGCCCAATGGCGACCAGTTGAGGTTTAGCGCCCCCGCACTTGGTTCGCAGATGAACGGCTGTCACCCTCGGCCCGTGAAACGAGTGCCAGTTGTCCTGACCCGGCGCCTGGAGCGTCCCTGGCAATACGCGATGATGGAGACCACGCCCATCCATAAACTGATGACGTAACGCCGCCGCCAAAACCGAGGTCCGGATCTTCGGCTCGGGTGTGGAGCGAGTCATGCATATTCTCTTCCTGCATCGCCAGTTCCCCGCGAAGTTCGGCCAGATCGCCCGCCACCTGGTCCAGCACGGGGGTGTCCAGTGCACCTTCGTGAGCGAAAGACCCTCATCCAGCAGTCCGGGTGGCGGGCAGGTCCAGTTCTTTTGCAATCGCACCGAACGAGCGCGATCTGGGGCAAAGGGCCTTGCCCGGGCTTGACGAAACAGCCTATACCCGACGGATGCAGTTCCTAGTCCTGTTCACCGAGGGTTTGGACGTACGTTTTGCCGTACGGATAGAAGAGGTCCTTGCGGCCTTCCTGCCACGCCGCTTTGAGCTCCGGTGTTGTGATGTCCCAGTCCGGCCGGCATCTCTTGGTAACAGCACGCAGGTCCTGCCGGAGTTCTTCCAGCGTCGGCCGGCCGAAGTACCAGTAGCCGTTGTAGATCTTGTAAACGACCAGTCCGGGCTCGAGCACGATCGTGTGCGGGATCATCGGATTATGCCCGGGATCCGTGTACTCGGCTATGTCGAGGTCCTTTTGAATCTTGCGTCCGGGATCGGAGAGAAAAGGCCAGTGCGCGCCGACCCCGGTGCGAAATTCATTCGTCTCCGTGATGTTGTCCGTGCTAATCGTGACCAGCCGGCAATAGCCTACCTCGAGTTCACGGTGAAGTTGAACAAGCCCTTCATGCTGGCGGCGGTCCTTGGGGCAAAAGCCTCAGCGACTGAGAGCGAGAACCATCGGATGTTGTCCCTGGAGTTCCGAGAGCTTCCGACGCCTTGTAGTGTGATCGGCTAGTTCGTAATCGGGGAACACTGCCCCGGCAACCATGTCAGGTCGCATAGGAAATCCCCCCTGGAGTGATTGCCGTTTCAACCTCCCTTTCCTCTGGGAATGAACCCGGGAACACCGGTCTCCACCACGGCATTAAACCGGACCTGCAACTTGATTCCTTCGCTAATCTCCCGCATGGCCTCTTCAGGAAGGGTGGAGACTTCAAAGTTCTCCTTGATCCATCTGGGGTTCGTCGAGGTGGTCAGCAGGGCCGTCCCGCGCTGGATGGCCCAGGCGAGCAAGACCTGCGCCGGGGTCTTGTTGACGCGCTTGGCGATAGCGGTAATGACAGGATCTTCCAGCAACTTGGGCTCGCTACCATGCCCCAGCGCTGCGAACGCTTGCAACACGATGCCGTTCTTTCTGCAATAGTCCAGAAGGTCCCATTGCGGGAGATACGGATGGGATTCGACGTGAACGACCGCAGGCTTGATCCTCGCCGCTTCAAAAATCTCTTTCACCTGGCCCAGGCTGACGTCGGATAATCCGATGGCCTTGCATTTGCCCTCGTCCACCAGGCCCTCCAACGCCCTCCATGTATCCAGCAACGTCACCCCCTTGTCATAAATCACATTGCCATTCGCATCCCTCGGGTCTTGCTCGTCTCCAGGTTGAAAGGCAAAGGGCGTGTGGATGAGATAGAGATCGGCATAGT
>JBIOJL010000466.1:0-4240 GCA_044450885.1 Tepidisphaerales bacterium | reverse complement strand
GCTTGCTTGTACGCCTCCATCAGCACGGCGACCTTGATGAGGCTGGCGGTGGGCATGGGCTCGTCGGCGTGGAGGAAGTAGGTTTCGCCCGTGGCAAGGTGCTTGACGGCGATGGCGACCTTGCCCTTGTGTGCCTGGGCGAGGGGGGTCAGGCGGGCTTCGAGACCTCCGTCTGCGCGGGTGGTCCCGAAGATGAGGGCCAAAGAGCAGACGATCCCAACGATTTTCACGGCCGCTTCCTCCATCCTTCGGCGTCAGCGTGGTTTGCGACGCCGACGCTTTTCGCGGGCGAATAGTTCCTTCAGCGGCAGTGCAAAACCGGGGAGCACATCGCTCCCATCCAGCACCCCGTCCCTCGGGATTCGGCGGGATCTGATCGGGGAGGTGTAGGCCATCGCCGTCTGGGTCTTGGGCTGCACAAACCAGACTAGCCGGACGCCTGCACCAAAGTAGTCGCGCAGCTTGCGATCCATCTCCGGCTTCTTGTTACCCTCACTCAGCACCTCCACCGCGAGATCGGGCACAACACCCGCCACGCGCTCCTCGGGCAACCCACCCCCGGGGAGCCGAGCCCACGAGATGAAGCAAACGTCGGGGATGCGGACCAAGCCGATCTTGAGACGCACGGCACCGTCCGCTCCCAGTGGCAGACCGAGGTCGTGCGCTTCGAGGAAGTCCCAGAAGAAGTGAAGGATGATGCCGGCCAGAAGTGCTTCCCGAGTACCCATCACCTTCTCCACAAGGACCCCATCGACCAACTCGCAGAGTCGCTTGTCGGCCCTGTCCAGGCACGCAATCACGTCCTCCTCCGTCGCCATACCGGGAGGGGGGTGCGTGCGAATTCGCAAAGGCGGCACGCTCCCGATCCGCGTCAGCAATTCTGCCAGGTTTCCCGGCGCCTCAAGCTCGGCCACGGTTGCCATCGGCCTCCTCCGATTCCTTGAAATGGCGCGGCGAAAGCGCGCCGCCCGGAGGGCGGCGGCTCAATGAAATCGCTACTCCCGCCACCCATGCCCATCCCGTACCGCGATCATCGTCGCCAGGATGCTGTTCCAGGTCTGCGGCTTCATCATGGTTTCGTTGGGGAACATGCAGCCGTCCCAGCAGACGTGTTTGATCCGCCTGGTCACGTTGCCGTAGCTGTCGCGCATCCAGAAGCCGGCGTGGTGCGGCGGATTGAGCTTGCCGTTCGGGTCGGTCGGCAGGCAGTGGCGGCCGGTCTTGTCGTGCGTCCCCGAGCCCTTCACGGTGGCATCGTTCTGGGCGATGTGGAAGTCGATGGTCCAGGGTCGCAGCGCGGCGGTCAACGTCGCCAGCGCGTTGTCAAGTGCGACCGCTTCCCAGTTGAAACCTTGGGGTACGATGCGGTCCTCCGGGGCGTTGTAGCCGAGCGTGTAGAGCAGGGTATGAGCCATGTCGGCCTGGAAGCCAAGCGTGCCGGGCCGATCCGTCAGTTCCAGGAGCTGCATCATGCGTTTCCAGCTGTGCATGCCGCCCCAGCAGATTTCGCCCTCGGCCGCCAGGCGTTCGCCGTGGCCGGCGGCCACGTCACATGCCTCACGGAACGTGGCGGCGATCTTCTTCTGGTTCTCCTCGGGGGCCTTCAGCCAGTCGCCGGGCTCGGAGGCGGAATCAATACGGACGATGCCGTAGGGGCGGATGCCGATGTCGCGCAATCGGCGGGCGATGCGGCAGCCCTTCTTGACCTGCTCGACGAACTTGCCGCGTTCCGCGGCGTCGCCCATCGCGGAGCCGCCGCCGGTGCCGCCCCAGACCGGGGCCACCACCGACCCGATCACCAGGCCCCGGCTGTGGACCTTTTCGGCCAGGCGCTTCAGGTCGTCGTCGCTGGAGTCGATGTCCACATGCGGGGCGAAGAGGAAGAGATCGACCCCGTCGAACTTGATGCCGTCCACCTCGGCCTTGGCGGTCAGGTCGAGCATGGTGTCCAGGCCGATGAACGGCTCGGCGCCTTCAGAGCCCTTGCCGACGACGCCGGGCCAGGCGGCATTGTGGAGTTTCGGATAGGTATTGGTGTGTGTCATGGGAGAGTTCCTTGGTGATGAGCGAGCGCGAAACGATGAATCGTTAGCGCCTCTTGTGATCCCCGACCTGCGGCGCATCGGGGTTGACCTCGGGCCCGAAGTAGCGCAGCGTCACCAGTGGCTCGGTGCCGGTATTCTGAAAGCGCACGCCCTGCCGCGCCGCCTCGTCGCTGACGAAGTACTCGTCCTCGGTCAACTCGCCGTAGTCGATCATGGCCGGCGTCTGCAGGGCGTGCTTGCCGATCCTCCCGGTTCCCTGCACCGCGATCAGGCCATAGGCACCCCTGTCAGCGATCGTGACGGTGACGCCGGGGTCTACGGTCAACTCCTTGGCGGTGAAGAGTTGCTCGCCGTCGATCCGGCCATAGACGATCCAGCGATCCGCGTACCCTTCGCCGGCCGTGTCGGCGACGGGGATCGGTTCCAGATAATGGTTATCCTTGAAGTTCGGATCGACGTTGCCGTCCCAGTCGAGCTGCTCGACCAGGTAATCGTAATCCTTGTGCTTCGACTTCGGCACATCCTTGACCAGGAGCGACCAGGGGACATAGCGCCCTTCGACCATCGACTGGTACATGCCGAAGACGTCGGAGCCCCACTGCGGCTCGTAGGTGACCAGCGAGCCCGGCGCGTGCAGGACGCAGGGCGGCACCAGCCACCCGGTGCCCGGTTGCAGCCGATACGCCTTGCTGTAGTTGAGGATGCCGTTGTCCCCCTTCTCCCAGCGCGCCAGGCAGCCCTTGATGTCGTCCTTTGTGGTGCCGGGTTCCAGGCCGAAGAAGGTGTAGGGGAAGTTGTTGCCGATGCTGTTCAGCTGCGGGGGGAAGTAGTACGACTCGGGCTTGCCTTCCTGGCCGACCAGGGCGGCCTGCTTCTTGTTCTGGTGCATGTGATGGGGGATCGGTCCCATGTTGTCGAAGAACTTGCTGTAGACGGGCCATTTCCGGTAGCGCGACCAGATGGCCGCCCCGATCAGGCGCTGGCCCTCGACCTGGACCGCATCGGCGAGCGTGAAGGCGCGCTTGCCGTTGATCACGACGTAACTGAGCCCCTCGTCCGGCTCGCGATTTTCGTTGGCGCAGGGCGTCGTGGAGGCAAACCAGCGCTCGTCGATCCCGCCGCGATGGGCCCCGTAGGCGTAAATGTCCATCGGGTTGAGCTTGATGCGCCGGCCTGGGGTCAGGAACGAACGCGGCACCCAGGTGGGGGCCAGGCGCAGCACTCCCTCGCCTGCCTCCAGAGCCTGGCGCACCCGCGCAACCTCGAGTTTTGACTTCGTCTTGCTTTTGGCCACCTGTTTTGCCATAGACACCGAACCCCCTGAGACGATGAACCTCAGACCCTGAACGCATCCTCACCGGCCCGGCAGGCCAGACCTGCCGCCGATGCTCGTCAAGCTGGCGTGTGGCGTGTTTATCCCGCGCCGCCGGGGCGCGAGCAAGAAGAAACTGCCCGCCCGACACGGTGAACGCATTCTGACACATTATGCGCAGCAGCGATCTCCGGGCAAGCAGACGCTGGCGGAGGCCGCCGTTTCAGGGCTGGCGAAGGTTCGGTGAGGAATCGGTGAAGGTAACGGGCTCGTAAAGAATGCTGGCCCCTACCCGAACAATTTGATGGGGTGTCTCGTCGTATTAGGGGTAACGGCTTGAAACGGAACAGACCAAGGAGCTGCCCATGTTCGCACGGTCCCCCGAGGCCGGGCGTTATCGCCCGCATGTCATCATCGCCCATTCCAGCCCGGCTTATGCCCATGCCGTGGCCCGCGCCTTCCGCCGGCAGGGGTGGATTGCGCTCCAGGCGGCCGATGGGCCGGACGCGCGCCTTGCCGCCACGAACTGTCCTGGAAGCCTGATTGTGCTCGACGTGGACCTGCCCGGCGAAAGCGGTTGGCTGACCTGTGCAAAACTGCACATGGACAACCCCGATCACCGCGTCGTGCTCGTAGCCGCGCACCAGTCGGAGCGCAATGACGACTTCGCCGAATTTAGCGGCGCCACGCGCATGGTCACCGAAGAGCAGGGCCCGGATCCCGTTCTGGAAGCGGCGGGGATCGGTCTCCCTGCCACCCAGGCTGTCTAGGCGACCGGAAGCTAATATTCTCCCCTCCCCTCGCCCCGGTGAGAAGGCTGAAGAAGTCTGTCACCAGGGGCTGGGGTGGTGTACAAACTTATTTATCGACTCACGGCACTGTG
>JBIOJL010000465.1:0-4241 GCA_044450885.1 Tepidisphaerales bacterium | reverse complement strand
GACCACCGCAGAACGTAGCGAGCGGATGAGCCGGGTTCGGTCGAAGGACACGAAGCCGGAGATGACGGTCAGGAGGCTGGTCCATCGGATGGGGTATCGATACCGTCTGCACGAACGCAGCCTGCCGGGAAACCCAGACCTCGTATTTCCGCGGAGAGGTAAAATCATTCTTGTGCATGGATGTTTCTGGCACCGGCACGGGACGAGCTGCGAGTACACGAGATGGCCCAAGTCCAAGCTGGATTTCTGGAGGCCGAAGCTGGAACAGAACCACCAGCGAGACAAGGTGGTAAGGAGACAGCTGCGGAAGCTGGGGTGGAGAGTTCTGGTCGTATGGGAATGCCAGTTGAAGAAAAGCGAGGCACTGGCCGAACGCCTGCGCGCGTTCTTGGAGGGCGCTTGAGGTCCATCGAACTGTTCACGGGCGCGGGTGGCCTCGCGCTCGGCATCGAGAAGGCCGGCTTCCACCATCACACCGTCGTCGAGCGGGACAAGGACTGCTGCCAGACGATCCGCGAGAACCAGCGCAACGGCTACCCGCTCCTACAAGGCTGGCGTCTCTATCCCGGCGACGTCCGCAAGTTCGACTACTCCGAGATTGAGGGCGAGGTCGATCTTCTCGCGGGCGGGCCTCCCTGCCAACCGTTCTCCATCGGCGGCAAGCACAAGGGACCTCTCGACAGGCGCGACATGTTCCCGCAGATGGCGCGGGCCGTCCGCGAACTGAAGCCGCGGGCTTTTATGGTCGAGAACGTAAAGGGGCTGCTTCGCGAGTCATTCTCCAAGTACTTCGAGTATGTCACGCTGCAGTTGAAGTATCCCGAGGTTGTCTCCAAACCCGACGAGGACTGGACAGACCACCTGTCGCGCCTTGAGCGGCACGAGACGAGGGGCCGTGATAAGGGGTTGCACTACAACCTGGTGTTCCGACCGCTGAACGCGGCCAACTACGGCGTTCCGCAGAAGCGCGAGCGAGTCATCATCGTCGGGTTCCGTGCGGACCTCGGCGTCGCGTGGTCGTTCCCCGATGCCACTCACTCATACGATGCCCTGTTGATTGACCAGTGGGTGACGGGGGATTACTGGGAAAAGCACCGGATCGCCCAAAAGAACAGGCCGTCCCTTCCACCCCGATTGAAGGACAGAATCGAACGGCTGAGATCGGAGAGTCCCCTGTCATTGTTCGACCCGCAGAAGCCCTGGCGTACCGTGCGCGACGCCCTTGAAGGCGTGCCCAACCCCGAGACCGGCGGTCGCTCCGGTTGGCACAATCATGAGCACAACCCAGGGGCCAGGAGCTACGTCGGGCACACGGGCAGTCCACTCGATGAACCGGCAAAGACTCTCAAGGCCGGCGATCACGGTGTTCCCGGCGGGGAAAACATGCTACTGAAGCCCGACGGTTCACTCCGGTACTTCACCGTGCGTGAGTCTGCACGGCTCCAGACCTTTCCCGACAACTACGTTCTTCACGGCGCCTGGACCGAGGCCATGCGGCAATTGGGAAACGCCGTACCAGTCCTGCTCGGAGAGATAATCGCGAACGGGATTAGACAACAACTGCCAGCAGAGCGATAATTGTCGTTTGCCACCACCTTATAACCCGCTGGACAAGGGTAACCTTGGGATCAGCGTACGGGAAGCCCTGTTGAATCAGCGGCCCGTCCACCCGATGTCCGAACTCTTGGTAAAGAACAAGAAGGGATACGCCAACAAGTTTCCTGGCGCGGGCATATACGCCATCTACTACACTGGCGATTTCACCACCTATCATCCCGTAGCGGAGCAGAACCGGGACGGCAAGTTCCGGGCTCCGATTTACGTCGGGAAAGCGGTGCCTAAGGGAGCGCGAAAAGGTGGGCTGCTGGACTTGGCGAAGGGAACCGATGCTCTCTTCGACAGGCTCAAGATTCATGCACAGAGTATCCAAGAGGTGTCGAACCTTGAATTGCAGGACTTCCACTATCTTCATCTCGAAGTCGATGATATCTGGATTCCGCTGGGTGAGACCTACATGATCGAGAAGTTCCAGCCAGTCTGGAACATGAAAGTTGATGGCTTCGGTAACAAGACGCCAGGCATACGGCGAAAGGGGCAGTACACGTCCCTGTGGGACACTGTTCATCCAGGTAGGTCATACGTGACCCAACTGGAGCTGCCTCCGAACCAGAAGACGGCCGCGCAGATCTTGAAGGAGATCGAAGAGTATCTAGCGATGCCTCAAGAGGAGAAGGCCAAGTTCCCAGTGTTGGACGACGGCGGTCTAGCGGACACGGACGGTGCTTGAGCGAGGTTACAATGAAGCTTCATGCAACCCATATTTACAGGTCTGATTCTATCTTTACTGCTCGGCGGGTGTGCCATCGCCGCCGATGCTCCGGACGCCTGGCCCTGGTGGCGCGGCCCTGAGTTCAACGGGGTGGCGCGCGGCGACGCTCCGCTCACCTGGAGCGACAAGGAGCACATCGCCTGGAAGGCGCAGGTGCCGGGGAAAGGGCATTCCTCGCCGGTGATCTGGGGGGATCGCATCTTCCTGACCGCCGCGGTGCCCACGGGTAATGCGCCGGCCGCGGCGCCCGCGAATCCAGCGCCTGCCATGGGCAGGAGAGGAGGGTATGGCGGGGGCGGCGGACCGCAGGCCGAGCAGAAGTTGATGGTGCTGGCCTTCGACCGTAACACCGGCAAGCTACTTTGGGAGAAAACGGCCACGGTGACCACGCCGCACGAGGGCTTCCACGCACAATACGGAAGCTTCGCCTCCCCCTCGGTGTTGGTGGACAGCAAGCACGCGATCGCCTTCTTCGGGTCGCGCGGCGTGTATTGCTACACGCACGACGGCCAGCCGGTATGGCAGAAGGATTTCGACATCAAGCTGCGCATGCTGATGTCCTTCGGGGAAGGATCGTCGCCCGCCCTCGATGGCGACAAGCTGGTCGTGTTGTTCGATCACGAGGGCGACTCGCTGCTGGTGGCGCTGGACAAGAACACCGGGCGCGAACTCTGGCGCACGCCGCGGCCGGCCGGCAGTTCCTGGTCCAGCCCGCTGGTGGTTACCGTCGGGGGAAAAAAGCAGGTGCTGGTTTCGGCCACCAAGTTTGTGGCCGCATACGACCTGGAAACCGGCAAGCTGATCTGGCAGACCACGGGACTCGGCCGCAACGTGATTCCGATGCCCGTGGTGGCCGATGGAGTGGCCATCGTGATGAGCGGCTATCAAGCGCCCAACCTGCTGGCTATACGGCTGGGCGGTGAGGGCGATCTAACCGGGACCGGCGCCATCCTCTGGCAGAACCAGCGGGGCAACTCCTATACGCCGTCACCCGTGCTGCACGAAGGCAGGCTCTACGTGCTTACCGATAACGGCACCATCTCCTGCTTCGACGCCAAGACGGGGAGGCCGTTCTACTCCCAAATGCGGTTGCCGAAGAGTTACAGCTTTAAGGCGTCCCCGGTGGCGGCCAACGGCAAGTTGTACCTGGCGACCGAGGACGGCGACGTGGTGGTGTTGCGGATGGGTGAGAAGTTCGAAGTGCTGGCCACCAACACGCTGGCCGACCAGGTGTTCATTGCCACTCCTGCCATCATGGATGGGGCCATTTATCTACGCGGACAGAATACGCTGTTCTCGATCCGGTAAGCGGCGTTGCAGCTTACCGCCGCGGCTTCAGTACCTCCGCCACCCTGGCCAGCAGCAACTCGGCGCTCACCGGCTTGCTCAGCACCGCGTCGGCCCCGAGCAGCAGAGCCGTCTTCAGGAATTGGCCTTCGAACGCGCCCGAAATGGCGATGACCCCGACGCCGGGCACATCCCGGCGCAAGGCCTGGATGGTCTCGATCCCCTCCTGTTCGGGCATCACCAGGTCGGTGATCACCAGATCCACCCGTCCCGCCAGCGCCTGTTTGAGCGCCTCCTTTCCGTCCGCCGCTTCAGTCACTTCGTAGCCGCTATCCTCCAGCACCGCCCGCAGGAGACCCCGCACCCCGGCTTCATCGTCGGCTACCAGGATGCGAGCCAGAGGCGCCGGCGACCCCAGCACGGCGCGGACCTTTCTGGCCAACTCCTCCGGACTGAACGGCTTCTGGATGAACTCCGCGCCCTCGTCCAAGACCCCCTGGTGTTCGATGACGTTGTCGGTGTACCCGGACATGAACAGTACCTTGATGCCGGGCTGGAGCGTCTCCAGCCGATCGGCCAGTTCCCGGCCGCTCACGTTCGGCATCACCACGTCGGTCAACACCAG
>JBIOJL010000464.1:0-4258 GCA_044450885.1 Tepidisphaerales bacterium | reverse complement strand
GTAGCGGGCCCGTAATGGGCAACTTCCTCCGCCTAGCCCAGCTTGACGAAGCGCATGGCGACGGAGTTCATGCAGTAGCGCATGCCGGTGGGCCGAGGGCCGTCGTCGAAGACGTGTCCGAGATGGGCGTCGCAGAGGCGGCAGGAGACGGCGGTGCGGACCTCCATCAAACTGCCATCGACGGTCTCGACGATGTTTTCCCGGGCGATGGGCTCAAAGAAGCTGGGCCAGCCGGTGCCGGACTCGAACTTGGCGCTCGAGCTGAACAGGGCCAGGTCGCAGCCGATGCAGCGGAAGAGGCCGCGGCCGTGCTCGTTGAGCAACTCGCCGGTAAAGGGGCGCTCGGTGTCGGCGTGGCGGGTGACCCAATAGGCAGCCTGCGAGAGCTGGCTGCGCCACTCGGCGTCGGTCTTGATGAGGCGGGGGACGGTGACCGTGCCAGTCTTTTTGCCGTCGGCTGAGAACTGGACGATGGTGACGGTGGCGGGGCCTTCATCGGGCGCGAGTGGCCGCGCGGCTGCGACGGTGCTCCGCCGCAGGCCCCAGAAGGCGATGGCGCTGACGGCCCCGGCCGCAGCGAGGATGAAGGCGCGGCGGCCGAGGCGGCCAGGCTCGGGTTCGGACTGGTTGTTGGTGAGGATTCCCTGGCTCATTTCTGCGTCCACAAGTGAGATGCGCGACGGAGCCGAAGGTTACCGCGCAGCGGATTGCCTTGATTCGCGGTTGCCCTACGGGACGCCATCGATCTGCGGGCAGCCTCAATTCCCATTTGGCTGGTTACACGAGTGATAGCGCCGTGATAGCCTGCGGGAACCTGGCTGGAAATGCCCAGGTTATTCCCCGCAACGGTTGACTTCCCCCACCAATTAAATCCCCAACGCAAGGAAAGAGGAGGTTTTATGCACGATGGGAATCACGCTGGAGCTCCGTTGAACCCGGGGCTGGTTTTCGAAATGGTGCAGGCGCATCAGAAGTCTGCAGCGCTCAAGGCGGCAATCGAACTGGACATTTTCCGGGCCGTGGGCGAAGGGCCGGGCGATGTGGCGTCGATCGCGCGCCACGCGTCGGCATCGGAGCGCGGCACTCGCATCCTTTGCGATTTCCTGGTGATCAACGGCGTGCTGGCGAAAGAGGACGGGCACTACCGGCACACGCCGTCGAGCGCGGCGTTCCTCGATCCCGCCTCGCCCGCGTGCATGGCGTCGATCGCGCAGTTCATGAGCGATCCGGCACTGCGCCCGGTTTACGACAACCTGGCCGAGGTTGTGCGTTCCGGCCGCACCGTCCTGCCTGGCGCCGGCACCGTTGAGCCGGAAAACCCGATCTGGGTGCAGTTTGCGGAAAAGATGGCGCCGATGATGGGTCCCATGGCGGGCCCGCTGGGTGCGGTGGTGCTGAATGGGCACACCGGGCCGATGCGCGTGCTGGATATTGCCGCCGGGCATGGGCTGTTCGGGATCGAGATCGCCAAGCAAAATCCTGAAGCGCACGTGACCGGCCTGGATTGGGCGCCGGTGCTGCGCGTAGCTCTCGACAATGCGCGCAAGGCCGGGGTTCAGGAGCGTTACGACATGCTGCCGGGTAGCGCCTTCGAGGTCGATTTCGGCGGGCCGTATGATGCGGTGCTGCTGACCAACTTCCTGCACCACTTCGACAAGCCGACCTGCGTAGCCCTGCTAAAAAAGGTGCACGCCGCGCTCAAGCCGGGCGGTCGGGCGGCGACCCTCGAGTTTGTGCCCAACGAGGACCGGGTCTCCCCGCCCGCGCCGGCGTCGTTCAGCATGACCATGCTGGCGACCACCGCAGCAGGCGATGCCTATACGCTGAGCGAACTGACGGCGATGTATACCGAGGCCGGGTTCGGCAGCATTACCGGGCATCCCATTCCCATGAGCCCGCACACGATTGTGATGGGACGGGCGTGAGAGGTCCGTCAGCGTAGCCAACTCAGAAGACGGGCGAAACAGAAGCGGCCTTTCCGGTTGGGAAAAGGCCACTTCTGCGAAGCGCTCCGTTGATTACTTGCCGATGACGAGGATCTGGAAAGACCCGGGGATCATCGGTGCACGAGGGCCGCGCATCCAGGCGGGAGCGCCCGGCGGTGGAGGCGGTGCCTGGGCCGGTGCGGCCGGCACCGGGCCAAACTCGGCAGTGATTGCGAAGATCTGATTGGTCTTTGTATCCAGGGTCAGCGTCTTCGCCCGCGTCGGCGTCGGAACCGTCTGCTCAACGGAGAAGCTGGTGGGTGAATCCTCCTTGACGACCGTGAGAGTGCCGTCGCCCTGGGAACTGAAGGCCTCCATCGTCGCCGGGTTGAAGGTTGCGCCGTCTGACCCGTTGCCGATGGGCAGGTCGGTGATGATGTGCCCGTCCGTTGCCGAGAGGATGATCATGTTCTTGTTGTCGCGGCACGCGGCGAAGAGGATATTGTTCTTCGCGTCGAGCGCCAGGCCGGCGCATCCTCCGCCCTTGCTGGAGACGTCGTACTTGCCGACCATCTTCATCGTGTTCGCGTCGATCACCGCGATGGCGGCCTTGTCTTCGATGTCAACGTATATCTTGCCCTGGCCGTCGGTTACGGCCTGCTCGGGCGCGCCGCCGATGGAGAAGGTGCCGAGGATGGAGCCGTCCTTGTCGTCGAGGACGGTGATATTCGGCTCGGCGTGGCTGAGGATGTAGAAGTGGTGATTGTAGGCGTCGTTGAGATAGCCGTCAGGATTGCCCTCCACGTCGATCTTCTTCAGAATCGCAAAGGTCTTCGCATCGAACATGGTGACTGGCTTGGAGGTCGCGAATCCGTGCCCCGTCGCGGTATCCACCGCTCCGCCGTGCGCACTTGTGCCGGGAATGTCGCCCACCGGGGCCAGCGTATCGAGGTTAAAGACGCCAATGTGCCCGGCCGGGCCGGAACGGGCGACGTACAGGTTGCGGCCGTCGGGGTCGGCTGTGACGTAATCGAAGCCGCCATCGCCTCCGACCAGCTGGATTTTGAGGACCTTGTAAGGGCCGCTGTCCTGCGCGCGGGCGAGGACGGCGAACGGAACCAGAACGGCCAGTGTGGCGACGGCAAGCGGTTTCAGGGTCATGACGGCATCTCCTGTGCGGGACTTCCTCTTAAATCTGGGCAGTTTGAGGCGGGGGTTCATTTCCATTTCTTCTGCAGAGTCGAGGATACAGGCTGGAAGCTTAAGGCGGGATGAAGGCCGCGGGCGGTCAGGAAAGATCGTTAGTGAGGAGGGGCGAAATGGGGGTCTCCCAGGTCTCATCCGCCGCGGTCCGCCACGGCGGAAGACCTGGGGCGCCCAGATTTTTTTGCGGGTCGGTCCTGAGGGCTCAATACCGCTGCAGGAAGTCCGGATCCACCGGGTTTTCAAACAGCGAGGCGTCGCGGGTGACGATGGTGAGGCCCGACGGCGTGACGAAGTAGCGGCGCTTGTCTTCCACCGGGTCGTAGCCGATGACGGTCCCTTCGGGGATGTGGACGTCGCGGTCGATAATGGCGCGGCGGATGCGGCAGTGGCGTCCTATATTGACATGGGAAAAGATGATGCTGGCGTCGACGTCCGAGTAGGAGTTGACCCGCACATCCTGGGAGAGGACGGAGTTGGAGACCGAGGCGCCGGAGATGATGACGCCGGCGGTGATGACGGAGTTGACGGCGGCGCCGGTGCGGCCTGGTTCGCCGAAAACGAACTTGGCAGGCGGGTACTGGCGGACGCGGGTGCGCATCGGCCAGGTTTTGTCGTAGAGGTTGAACGTTGGCGAAACCGAACAAAGGTCCATGTTGGCGTCGTAGTAGGAATCCAGGGTGCCCACATCCCGCCAGTAGAGAGCCTGCTGTTTGTTCTCATCCACAAAGCTGTAGGCCATCATCTTCTTCTGGCCCAGCATGTTGGGCAGGATGTTGTGTCCGAAGTCGTGCTTCGAGTTGGGATCTTCTGCGTCGGCAATCAGCGCCTTCAGCAGCACCTCGGTGTTGAAAATGTAGATGCCCATGGAGGCGTCCACGGCGTTGGGATTGAAGGGCGATCGAACGCTGGTGGAGGCCGGCTTCTCCTGGAAGCCAAGAATCTCGCCGGTCTTTCCCACCTCGACCACACCGAATTGCTTGACATCGCTGGGCGGAATGGGAAGCGTGGCAAGAGTGACCTCGGCCTTGGTCTCCTTGTGGTAGGCGAGCATGCGGCTGTAGTCCATCTTGTAGATGTGGTCGCCGCCCAGGATGATCATGTGCTTGGGCTGCTCGCTGCCGATGGAG
>JBIOJL010000463.1:0-4289 GCA_044450885.1 Tepidisphaerales bacterium | reverse complement strand
TGTCAGGAGCACCACGTGGTCGCCGGATGGGAGCAAGCTGGCCACGGCCAGTGACGATGAAACGGCCAGGGTGTGGGAGGCGGGCACCGGCCGCCAGTTGCGCACCCTGCGCGGCCATCTAAACTATGTCCTAAGCATCGCGTGGTCGCCGGATGGGAACAAGTTGGCCACGGCGAGTGGCGATGAAACGGCCATGGTTTGGGAGGCGGGCACCGGCCGCCAGTTGTGCACCCTGCGCGGCCATCAAAAACCTGTCGGGAGCATCGCGTGGTCGCCGGATGGCAGCAAGCTGGCGACGGCCAGTGGCGACAACACGGCCAAGGTGTGGGAGGCGGGCACCGGAAGCGAGTTGCTCACCCTGAGCGGTCACCAAGACGATGTCAATAGCATCACGTGGTCGCCGGATGGGAGCAAGTTGGCCACGGCCAGTGACGATGAAACGGCCAGGGTGTGGGAGGCGGGCACCGGCCGCCAGTTGCTCACCCTGCGCGGCCATCAAGACGATGTCAATAGCATCACATGGTCGCCGGATGGGAGCAAGCTGGCCACGGCCAGTGACGACAGAACGGCGCGGATTTACGTCGTCGCCCCGGAGCAGTTCCTCCGGCTGGTCCGATCGCGCATCACCCGCGACCTGACAGCTGACGAGTGCAGCCGCTACCTGAACGCGAACCGGTGTCCCCCGCT
Source organism: Tepidisphaerales bacterium (assembly GCA_044450885.1). GTDB lineage: Bacteria > Planctomycetota > Phycisphaerae > Tepidisphaerales > Tepidisphaeraceae > JANYKD01. The sequence continues at coordinate 3,602 of JBIOJL010000463.1, read as the reverse complement.
GCCGGATGTGCCTTGACCGCCTGTGCGACTCTTCGTCAAAGTCGTGCTGCAAATGTTGTCGGCGCCAGGCCTCCCGATCCTCGCATCGTCAAGCGGATCAGGCGCCGAACTGCGGCAACGGCCGTCCGAACTTGCCAGAGCACGGTAGCATCAAAGCCCGTGGCTCCGGAAACGGCGCCCTGGAAGCACACCGAAGGACGCAGTCCCTCTGGGGTAGAATGGGTGCTACCTAACTCCCCCTTCCCCCAACGGGTTGTCTCCCGTCCACTGGTCGTAGAGTCGCCCACTCACAGATCCGGCGTGTCGGCATTGCGGCGGTTTGCGGCCGATGACGGACTCGGAAACAGTCCCCTCTCCCGGGCTCCCGGGTGTGACAAGACTCCCTTCAGAAGCAGACTTGATCGCCCGCAAGTTGTTGTGCTGGCGAGTGATCGCCACTGGGGCGCCGAATCGGGAACGACAAACGCACCTGCAACCGTTTATGGCATTCCACATGGACGAATTATCGGCATGTGGCGACGCCGGAAAGTCGTTCGAAAGAGAGGCCGGCGCGCCGTCGGTGGTGCTGGCCGTCTTCGTGGCGGTGCTGATCACCGGACAGATCGCCTCCGACGGCAAATCCAACTGGCTCGAAGGCGTGCAGTTGCTGGTGGTCTAATTCATCCTGGCGGTGGCGTTCTACCTGTTGCCGGAATCCCCGGCCGCCGTGTGCTGACGGGCCAGACGAAAGCCGACCCGTTACCTACCCCATTCGCAGTCGGCGCACGCAAGGGTATATATAAAGAGATGTTCGTTATGAGAAAGAACCGACTGAGACGTTTCCTGCCGCTGGTCGCCGCCAGCCTGTCCGCGATCTCGCTGCGCGCCCAGGACGACGCGGCCGCGCTGATTACTCGGATCGAAGCCACCCAGACGCCGAATCGCCAGGGGCTCGACGGCTTCACGCTGCCCGAGCTTATGCAGCACTTCCACGTCCCCGGTCTCAGCATCGCCGTAATCCGCGATTTCAAGATTCACTGGGTGAAGGCGTATGGGATCGCCGACGTCGAATCCGGCCGCCCGGTGGAGACGAATACCCCATTTCAAGCCGCCTCCATCAGCAAGCCGGTGACGGCGATGGCGGCGATGCGGCTGGTCGATGAGCGCCGCTTCTCGCTCGACGACGATATCAACACGATTCTGAAATCGTGGCACGCACCCGGCCGGTCTGTGACGCCGCGTTCGTTGATGAGCCACACGTCGGGCGCGGACGATGGGTTTGGATTTCCGGGGTACGATCCGTCCGCGCCGAGGCCCAGCCTGGTTCAGGTCCTCGATGGGAAGCCACCCTCGAATGTCGGTCCGGTGCTCTTCGCTCGGCCGCCGTATCAGGCCTACAAATACTCGGGCGGCGGCGTGACCATCATGCAACTGGCGCTCATGGATCTCATGGGGAGGCCGTTCGCCGAAATCATGCGATCGCTGGTGCTCGATCCGTTGGGGATGAGCGACAGCTCATATGAACAGCCGCTACCCGCCGCCCTGGCCGCGCGCGCCGCCAGGGCGCACAACGGGCAGGGAAAGGCCATGGACGCCGCATGGCATATCTATCCCGAACAGGCAGCGGCGGGGCTTTGGACGACGCCGGGCGATCTGGCCCGCTTCATGATCGAAGTGCAGCGTGCGATGGGCGGGCCCAAGGGAGCCGTGCTCACGCAGGCCGCGGCCAGCGCGATGGTTTCTCCGGTCGGCGTCGGCCCGTTCGGAGTCGGATTGATGATCGAAAAACGGGGCGAAGGATGGTATTTCAGCCACGGCGGTTCCAACTGGGGATTCAGGGGCGACATGCTCGCGCACGTCCGCAAGGGGTATGGCGCGGCGATCCTCACGAATGGGGATAACGGCAGCCCGTTGATCGGCGAAATCGAAGCCCGTGTCGCCGCTGCGTACAACTGGGATTCCCTCGATAAACCACTGGTGCGGTAGTAAGCGGTCCTCTGGGTGAGCGACGGGACGCGCGACGCAGGGAGCGGTTCTACAATGGATTACGGTTGCCCCATCGGACCGGAGCCGAACAGCCTCAACCTTGATGAAAGATCTACCTCTGGCGAAAGTCTACCAGTTGCTTGAACCGGGTCCGGTAGTCCTGCTGACGACCGCCCACAAGGGACGCGCCAACGTCATGGCGATGTCCTGGCATATGATGGTCGAGTTCGAGCCGCCGCTGGTTGCGTGTGTCGTCAGCAGCGCGGATCACAGCTTTTCCGCATTGCGGGCCACAAAAGAGTGCGTGATAGCCGTTCCGGCGCTCGAACTGGCTCCCAAAGTCGTGGAAGTCGGCAACTGCTCAGGCCGGGACGTGGAGAAGTTCGAGAGATTCGGTCTGACTCCGGTGCCCGCCGAGCTCGTGGCGCCGCCCCTGGTGGCGGAGTGTTTTGCCAATCTCGAATGTAAGGTGACCGATACCCGTCTCGTCAACAAGTACAATCTCTTCGTCCTGGAGGTGCTCAAGGCCTGGACCGACCCGGCGCAAAGGGATCCGAAGACCATCCACCATCGGGGACACGGCCGGTTCGCTGTGGATGGCGAGACGATCGAGCTGAAGTCGAGAATGCCATAATCGGCACGCGCCAGCAGCGCTCGGCTTCGCATCTTCCCGGGCGTTTTTCCTGCATGACGGCCGATCCGGAGCTTGGGCGACGCGATGGCGATTTCCCGTTCCTAATCCGCAGCCGACACAGTCCGGAGGCCGATACCCGGCTGCGGGTTTGTCCCGTCTACTGCGGACGGATCTTTTTCGCCGTTTCTACGTCTAACCGGGCATACTTCGGGATGCGAAAGGAGCCCACATGCGCTTCCTGTCTGCTCTTGCCGCCGACTTACGCTTTGCTTTTCGGATGGTGCGCCAGAACCCGGCATTCTCCTCTGTCGCAATTCTCAGCCTGGCGCTCGGAATCGGGGCCAGTTCCGCCATGTCGAGCCTGATCTATGCGCTGTGGGTGGATCCGTACCCCTACCGCGATTCCGGGCGCCTGCTGAATTTCAGCTTCGTGAACCAGCAAGGGCGCAATGGAACCATGGAGTACTCGCTGGCGGATTACCTGGAACTCCAGCGGAGCACGAACACCCTGGAGGATATCGCCGCCCGCGACGGCATGAACGCGGTCGTCACATCCGGACTTCCGGAAAGCGTTCGTGTGGTGCTTTTCACGCCCAACGCCTTCGACCATTTCGGCGTTCCGGCGATGATCGGCCGAACCTGGACGCCCAGGGACATTCCACAGCCCGCCGCGCCGCCGCCGGTCGCCGTGCTCAGTTACCTGTTCTGGACCCGCCACTTCAATGCCGACCGCGCCATCGCCGGCCGGACGATTGAGCTGAATCGCCGGCTCTATACCATCCTTGGAGTCGTACCGCCCCGCTTCACCTGGAACGATGCGGACATTTACCTTCCGATGTCCGTCACGCCGGACCCGAAACGCTTCGTGGCGCTGATGACCCACGTCAAGAAGGGCGTCAGCCTGGAAGCCGTGAACGCCGAGCTGCAAGCCATTACCCAAAGGTTCGCCGCGGGCAGCCCGAACAACTATCCAAAGGCGGGCTTCCGCATAAGGGTCCAGACC
>JBIOJL010000462.1:0-4304 GCA_044450885.1 Tepidisphaerales bacterium | reverse complement strand
CGTCTGTAGCCGCGATCGCCGATCGCGGTTTCTCGTCGGCCGTCACCGATTGCTCGCAAGCGGCCGACAGGGCGTCGGCCCCACCACATGCAATTGCCCCGCATCTGTAGCCGCGATCGCCGATCGCGGTTTCTCGTCGGCCGTCACCGATTGCTCGCAAGCGGCCGACAGGGCGTCGGCCCCACCACATGCAATTGCCCTGCATCTGTAGCCGCGATCGTTGATCGCGGTTCGATCGCCGATCGCGGTTCCTCGTCACACCGACGCCGGCTCGACCGCGAAGGCCCATCGCGGCTACAACAGGGTGTGCCCGTCTTCATTACGAAATCAGCGAGGGTAGGGACGGCTCGCCGAGCGCTCGCCGGGCGCTCGCCGGGCCGTCCGTGTACGCCGCACCGCTGCGGTTTCGGCGAAACCGCCCTACCTTTGCCAAAAGAGACGGGCAGACCGGCTGCAACAGCCATCGCAGCACCAGTCCACAAACCGCCACGCCCCACGGTATAACATGCTGCCATGACCACACGATTCACACCCGCCCTGCTGGTCCTGCTCTGCTGCTTCTCCATTCTCGCCCAGCCCAAGCCAGCGCCGCGCCCGCCTGCCTGGGGTGAGAACCACGATGGCTTTGCCGCGCTGGCCGAGTTCGATGGCGACGTCTCGGCCGGTGGTCCGCTGACGTTGAAGATGTCTCTCAAGAACATCAGCGGATCGACCATCAAGCTGGCCGATGTCTTTGCCTGGCTGCTCGTCGCCGAGACCAAGGACAAGGTCTTCTATACCGAGAAGGTCGCGCTCGCCAGTGAGAAGGACTGCCCGGCCGAACTCGCCGATGGCAAGACCCTCGACCTCAAGATCGACCTCTCGCGGCGCAAGGCGTTCGCCATGCAGAAGGGCATAAAAGTCGTCGCCGGTTTCCCCGCGGCCGAAGGCGATGCGCCCAAGCCGGCCGGCACGCTGGCCGATGTCCTGCCGGTGACCGCCCTCCGCGCACGCTGGACCGTCTGTATACCCCAGACCGGCAAGGTGCTGTCCGTGCCGTCGGCCATGCTCAGCTTCGAAGTCCAGCCGCGCGCCTACGACACCATGACCGCCGAACAGCGCAAGGCATACATCGAGCAACTCGTCGCCGAGTTCAGCAAGAGCGCCTATGCCGGGCAGCGGGCGCACGCCCTGGCCGTCAAAGCCGGGCCCGACGCGCTGCCCGCCATCGCCAAGGCCCTCGAAGACCCGGCCGCCCCCAGCTTCGCCCGGCTCTGGCTGGCGACGGCCGTCTGCGACATTGGCGGCGAGACGGCCGCCGAAGAGGCGATCAAGTTGCTCAAGAGCGACGATGGCGGCGTGCGGGCGGTGATCGCCTACCACGGCCCTAAGATGCACAACGCCAAGCTCAACGAAGCCATTCTCGCGGCCGCCGAGAATGGCGACGGCGGGCTCAAGGCTTGGGCCGCGCGCGGGATGGCATCCAACGGCTACGAAATCTCCGACCGCCTGATCGATGCCGCCATGGCCAGCCCCGAGCCGCTCGCCCGCGCCGAGATCGCCACCGTGCTGGTCAAGCGCAAGGACGAGAAAGCCCTGGCCTGCATCGAGAAGCTGCTGGCCGATCCGGACACCAACGTCCGCGGCGTCATGGCCAGGGCGCTGGGGTCGAGCGAACTGAAAACAAAACGCATCGTCACCGCCCTGGTCGCCGCCCTCGACAAACCCGGCGACGGCGCCCGCCAGACCGTCTGCCAGACGCTCGGCAAGTTCAGCGGCCGCACGGCGCCGTACGATCCCAAGGTCTCGGCGGCGGACAAAGAGAAGGTCATCGCCGATTGGAAAACATGGTGGACCGGTGCGCAGGCGCAGTATCGTTGAGTGCGCACCCCAGCCGAGTGTGGGACACTTCAGGCCGCCCATTCACGCCTGCCCAAATGTCCCGCACCGCATTACGCCTGAATTCACACGCTCGGTCGCTCCCCGGAACACGCCCCACTCGGTACAATCGGGGGATTGGAGAACGCATGACGACACACAAGGCACGAAGGCACGAAGGCAGACCCTTGGACTACCCAGGGCAGGCGCCGGCACGAAGCGGCCCGCGCCGGTTATTCATCGTGGCGGGTGCGCTGCTCGCCGGCTGCGGCGGCACGGACAAGACCAGGACGACGACCATGCCCTCGACAACCCGGCCCGTCGCCACCGACATCGACGCGGAACAGGCCCAACCAACCTATTGGCTCAAGCAACCGGCCACCTCCGAAATCAGCTTCAAGGACTTCCAGAAGCTCTGGGATACTTGCGAGGCGGTGTCATATGACTATCTCCTCAAGATCGACCGCCGCGACTATCGCCACGGCCTGCTGACCACCCAGCCCAGGCTCAGCAAGCAATGGTTCGAACCCTGGCGCAAGGACGCGCCCACGGTCCGCGACGTGGAAGAAGCCTCATTCGGCGGCATTCGCCGCACGATCTACTTCCAGTTCACACAGAACCTCGACAGTTCCTTTACGGTCGCCCCGAAGGTCATTGTCGAACGGCAATCCAGAATCGACCCGAAATTCCTCGGTGATGACCCCGATCAACCCACCACCTACTGGTACGCCGTCCGCCGCGACAGCCAACTGGAAATCCGCATCGTGGCGGCCATCCGCGAGCGGCTCGACGCCGGAAAGTAGGCAGCGCCGGCAGCTACCGGACCCTGGGAAATCGTCCCTCCCAGCCACGTAGTGGCGGCACGGGTTAGCCCACGGCGTAAGCCGTCGGTGGCAATAGTCGTAGTGATTAGTAACGCGAAGCCCCGAAGGGGCGACAGAAACGTCCCCGTAAGAACGGCCGCGGTTCCTGACGACGGCCAATTCCTCCGGCGACTCTGCTTCCCCCGTATCCCCCCGCGCCAAAATCGCAAACTCACACCGGCCGGGCGTGCCCACAGATTCGGGAGGGCCGTGCTTCTGCACGGCCGGGATGATCGCGCCGCGAAACGGCCGCAGAGAACTGCGGCCCTCCCGGGGAAATGGTCACGCCCCACCGGCCACATGCACTACCGCCCCACGCAGTAGATATTCTTCATCCCCACCAGAAACAGCCGCCCCCCGGCCGCCGCCGGCGACGCGTGGTTGCTGTCGCCCAGGTCGCCCGTGCCGAGCAGTTTGAACTCCGGTCCCGCCTGCACCACGAAACTCTTGCCCGCCGTGGCGAAGAACAGCCGGCCCTCCGCGTCCGCGATCGGGCTCGCCCAGGTCGTCTGCATGCCCGCCAGCCGTTCCGAGTAGACCTCCTTTCCGGTCTTCAGCGCATAGCACTTGAGCACGCCCGGCGCATGCAGCCGATACAGATGCTCGCCCACGATGATCGGCGAACACAGCCCCTCGGGCAGATGCGGGATCGTCCAGCGGATGTGCGTGGCCGACACGTCGCCGGTGCCTGTGGGATCGACCGCGGTCCCCGGCCCGCCGCGGCCACAGTCAAAGTAAACCAGCCCGCCGCCGAAGACCGGCATCGGCACGTCCCCGGCCCCGCGGCACCACCAGAGCCGCCGGCCATTCGCCGGGTCCACCGCCTGCAACGCCGTGCCCGTCACCTGCATCCCGGATGCGACAATCAGCATCTGCGGCTTGCCGCCGATGTCGATCATCAGCGGAGTGCTATGACCAAATGGCGTTCCGGGGAGTTTCTCTTCCCACTTCATTTCCCCGGTTGCCTTGTCGAACGCCATGATCCGCGAATCGGCAGGCTTGGCGGCGGCGCACACCATCAGCAGCGTGTCGCCGTACAGATTCGGGCTGTTGCCCACGGTGACATCAAACGTATACGGGACCATCGGCTTGTGCCAGACGAGCTTTCCCGCAAAGTCGATGGCGGCCATCACCGACGAGCCGAAGGCACAGTAGACCAGCTTGCCGTCCGTCACCGGCGTCGCCGCCGCGTACCCGCCGCCGGGTCCGCTACGAAAGTCGTTGCGCAGCCACGGCCCCGCGGGCACGAGCGTGTCCCACAGCAGCGTGCCATCGGAGGCGCGATAACAGGTGACATGCTGCTCGGGAATGACGCTCTCGCGTTTGACCACGCCATCGGACCACTGCGCCGTGCAGACGAACACGAAATCCCCCCACACGATCGGGCTGGCGTGCCCCTGGCCCTTGAGCGGCGATTTCCAGAGGACATTCTTGTTGTCAGGCCCGCCCCAAGTTGCCGGCAGATTCTTCTCCTCCGTGAACCCCTGCCCGCCCGGCCCGCGAAACTGCGGCCAGTTCTCAGCGCGAACAAGCGGATTGACGAGCAACATCGCCGCAATGATAAGTGTTGGCCTCATAGTGTTT
>JBIOJL010000461.1:0-4349 GCA_044450885.1 Tepidisphaerales bacterium | reverse complement strand
TCGCCCAGCTTGGCAGCATCCTGCACAACCCGGTCTTCCAGCGATGCGAGTCGGCCTGGCGCGGCGTGCAGATGCTGGTCTCCCGGCTCAACCTCGATGACACGCTCAAACTGTTCCTGCTCGACGCCTCCCGGGACGAACTGGTGGCCGACCTGGCCCGCGAGGATATCGCCCAGAGCGCGCTCTACAAGCTTCTGGTGGAGCAGACGGTTCATACCTCCGGCGCCCAGCGGTGGGCGGCCATCGCTGTGGACGAGTTCTTCGGGCCATCGCGCGATGATGCGGCCCTGCTCGCCCGCCTGGGCACCATCGCCGAACATGCCGGGGCGGCAATCGTCACCGGTGCCACCGCCGACGTCGTGGGCTGTCCGGGCCTGGGCGCGGCCGCCGACCCCGACCGCTGGACGCTGCCAGTGGATCGGAACTGGTGGGCCAAACTCCGCGGCATGCCCGTGGCCCGGCGCATCGCCATCGCCTGGCCGCGTATTCTGATGCGCCTGCCCTACGGGAAGTCGAACGAGAACACGGAGATCGGCTTTGAGGAAGGCGAAGGTCGCCTGCCGCACGAGCAATACCTGTGGGGAAACCCGGCCTACGCGTGCCTGTACGCGCTGGGACAGAATTTCCTGGAAAACGGCTGGGCCATGCAGGCCGGCGGGTTCGTCGAGATCGACGATCTGCCGATGCACAGCTTCTCCGAACACGGCGAGAAGCAGGTCCAGTCCCCGGCCGAGGCATACCTGACGGACCGCGCCACCGCCCGGATCGCGGCCGAGGGAATCACCCCGGTGATCGCCATCAAGAACAGGAACGCCGCCCGCTTCGCGGGATTCTCGTCGATGGCCCAACCGTCGGCCGCGTTGGCGGGGCCGTGGGCATGACTTCGAAGGAGATTAAACACGAAGACACGAAGGCACGAAGCGGTTTCTGGTTGACTGACCGGTTCTGTCCCTGGCAAGCAGACTTCGACCAGGAGGAACCATGAAGCACACCTTTTGCAAGCTGGTTGCCAGCACCATGTCCTGCTTCGTGTCTTCGTGACTTCGTGTTTGATCTTTGTCGCAGAATGCGAAGAACTTAATGGATTGTGATCGGGAGAAATGCTGAATGCCGAATGCTGAATGCGGAATCAACGAGGTGCCGCTCTGGGAAAACCGCGAGCCTTCGGCGGCGGACGCCTGGCACGCGGTGGGGTCGCCGGGGGGGTACGAATGGTGGTACTTCGACGCGGAAGACGCCGCCGGCGGCATCCGTGTGGTCGCGATCCTGCTGGATGGATTCGTGTTCCATCCGGGCTACCTCCGGGCCTATTACCGCTACCGGCGACGGCCGACGCGGCATCGGCCGCCGCTGGCCCGGGAATACCCCTGCGCCTACTTCGTAGTCTACGAGAGTGGCAAGCTTGCACATCAGTTCATGACTCAATACCCGGCCGGGTCGCTGCTGGCGGCCAAGGACCGGCCGGAGGTGGAAATCGGTCCGAATCGCTTCTGGCGGGAGAACGGGGCGCTGCGGCTGAGGCTGGCGGGAACGCCGTGGGTGCTGACCGGGATGGGGCCGAAATTACTAAGCGGCCAAAGTCTGGAAGGCGATTTCACGTTTGCCCCGCGGTCGGCGGAGATGCCGGCCGAACGGACGTTTCTGTCTCAGGCAATGACCGGGGAGCAGCACCGGTGGGTGATCGCCAATCCGTTGTGCGATGTCCAGGGCAGCATCCGCCACAGTGGCAGCGGCGTCTCGCCGCTGGATTGCGAAGCCCGGAGCCGGGACGGCTCTGCCACTCTGAATCAGATCGAGTTCACCGGCCGGGGTTACCACGACCACAACTACGGCACCGGGCCGCTGGGGCCGGGTCTGGCGCGTTGGATATGGGGACGTGTACTTCTCGGCGACCGCGTGGCGACGTTCCACTATGCCCGGCCGCGGGACCGGCGACTGGGCGACGAGGTCCACCTGATCGAGGCCGACGCGGCCGGGATCCGCGATCTGCCGGTGGCGCGGGTGACGGCCGACTGGTCTCAGAAAACGCGGCTGTGGCTTGCGTACCCGGCCGAACTGCGTTTCGATGACATCCTCTGTCTATCCAACCCGCGGGTGATCGACTCGGCGCCGTTCTACATGCGGCTGGTCTACGAGGCGGCGTTCAAAGGCCAGCGCGGATCGGCCCTGTGCGAAGTGGCGTATCCGCACCGCCTGCTCTGGCCGGTGCTGGGGAGGATGATCGAGATGTCGATCGAGCGCCGGGCGTTGACGCCACTCACCATGCCGACCCGTGGTGGTACAGAGTGAAGGACTAACCCACGTCCCGCCGACTACGCATTCTGCTCGTGGCATCGGAATAGGAATCGCACCGGCGCCGGACGGGCCGACAACAGAATGCCGCTGACACCAAGGATCATTCCCCACCAGAACGGCACGGTGAAGGCGGTTGCTGGAACCGGTCGGGGCAAAGGCGGATTGCCGACGCGTATGTCCACGTCGGGCCCCGTCCATGCGGCCCAAGCTTCGGCCAGGTCCTCGGGGACCACCCCGTTGCACCAGCGGATGCCGAGGATCGAATGCCCTTGCCGCCGGCAAAGCCACTCCGTCTGGCTCAACGCGGTGAGAAGGTTGCTCCGAGGAGTCTCCGCCCGATCCCAGCCGTCTGGATAGGTGAAGTACTCGACGCGGGGAAGCCTCGTTACGCCCGACGGTGCCAATCCGCGAGAATAGAAGATGCGTCCATTCGCGACCCCCCAGGTTCGCAGCCAGGCGGCACCCGCCGGGTCGAGACTCTCACGCGCGACCAGGGAGCGGCTGAAATAGCTCCAGCCCCAGCCGGCCGCACTTGCCGCGACAAGGAGGATGCAGGCGGCCAGGCCGAGGCTCCACGCGAAGTGCCGCAGGGTGTGGACACATACGCGCTCATCGGTGGATTGTCTTGCAGGCGGTCGTGGCGAGGCAATCGCGATCCCGCATTCCGGGCAGATCGTGGTGGAGGCCCGAAGATCGTAGCCGCATTCTTCACAGAGTCCGGCCTCGCGCCGCCCGCGTCGCCGCGCCCTCCTGTACAACTGCCGCAGCGGCCCAATCGCTGTGACCAGGCACACGAACGACCAGGGGCATTGTCACGGCCGTCAGCGCGGCCGTTTGCGGTGGTGCAAACCGATGATCTCCGCTCAAGGCACCCTTCTGCAACGGCGCGTGGGCCATTCCGAAATCGAGGAGATGCCATCCGTGGTTTGTACAAAGGGTTTCGGCCCAATAGGAGTTGACATCGACGTTACTCCAGTGGATTCGTGTGAGGTCCAACATGAGGTCGCGAAGCTCATCATCGAAAGGCGACTGCTTCTTGTCGCGCGTGGCGATCCATTGCGCCTCCATGGCAAAGTAGAAGATCCGGCCGTCGGCCGTCCCCATGCACCACCATCGCGGAACCTTCCAGTCAGGTTCCCGCCCGATCAGCGGCGATGTGGCCCAATAGCTTGACACCCACCCGGCCAGCGCTGCAATGACGAACATGCTCGGGATGGCCACGCCGATCTTTCCAAGCCACGTTCGCATCGCAGCAGTATACTTGACCATGAGCCCTCCTTCCCGCATTCTCTCGGCCATGTCGCGTTTCGCCCACCTTGCCGGCTTCTTCATCGTGCTTGTCGCCTTTGCCGCCGGTGCGGCCGAGAGCCCCTGGGTACAGATTGATGCCTCGGGAAAGCTGGTCTACAAGACGACCGAGCGCGGCGATCGCATCATGGATTTCTCCTTCGCCGGCTACATGGGCGGCGGGGTCGCCCTGCCGAATCCGCCGGTGCAGAAGACGGTCGATCCCTCGGGAGGCGAGGATGACTCGGCGGCGATTCAGCGGGCGATAGATGCCGTCTCGGCCATGCCGCCGGTCGATGGATTCCGCGGGGCGGTGCTGCTGGGACCGGGCGAGTTCACCTGCGAAGCTCCGCTGACGATCCGGGTCGCGGGTGTCGTGCTCCGCGGCAGCGGTTCCAGTGTCGCCGGGCGGGGCACAACCCTGCGCCTGGCGGGCGGGCCACAGGTGTGCATCAGCATTGCCGGCCCGCGAGCCGAGCGGCCGGCCGTGCCGTCCACGCCGCTGGCGGACGCGTATGTCCCTTCCGGCACGGATTCGTTTGAAGTGGCCGACGCGGCTCCATTCCACGCCGGCGACACCATCCTGATCCGCCGGCCGGTGACGCCGGCCTGGGTGCATTTCATGGACATGGACACGCTCGTCCGCGACGGCAAGAAGCAAACCTGGATCAGCGGCGAGACGCACATGCAGCGCCGGATCAACTCCATCACCGGCCGGCGCATCACCGTCGACATCCCCTTGGCCGACTCACTTGATCCGAAATACC
>JBIOJL010000460.1:0-4375 GCA_044450885.1 Tepidisphaerales bacterium | reverse complement strand
GGGGGGTGCCCGGTTTTGTCTCGTGCAGGCTGTGTTGCGTGTTAACTCATACCCGGTTTTATGTACAAATGCCGTGCCACCCCGAGCGGAATCTCCGACAGTTGTTGGTGCGCCGGTCCTTAACGACATTATTCACGGCCGTCGCTACTCCGGCACGTCCGCCGGCGGCGCTATCGGCACATCCGCGTCGATCCAGAGACCTCGCCTCGACTTCTTCACGAGATCACACAACCGACGCAGCCCGGCCGGAGTCATCCGCGTGCCCCGAAGGCCGACGGATCGGAGCGCCGGCATCGCGGCCAACGCGTCAACCGCCTCATCACCCACTTGTGTATTGGCCAAGTCCAGAGTCAGCACCGGCGAGGCACGCAGGATGCCCAAACCGCGTGCGGTGATGCCGGTGGATGCCAGATGCAGATCCTCGATTCTCGTCAACCCGGCCACCGGCGCCAGGCCGGCATCCGTGATGGCCGTCAAGTCGAGCCATAACCGGCGCACCTGGGGCAGGGCCTTGATGTTCGCCAGCCCCGCGTCGGTGATGGGCGTGGCCGAGAGATCGAGAAGGCACAGCGTCTTCATGCCGGCCAGATTGGGCAACCCGGTCCCGGTCACCCGCGTCCCATTCAGGTGCAGTTCATCAATCAAGGTCAAACCGGCCAGCCAGGCCAGCCCCGCATCGGTAATCTGCGTCTTCCCGAGATCCAAGTTGCCCAACCCTGTCATGCCGGCTAGATTGGCCAGCCCGGCATCCGTAATCGGCGTGCCGCGGAGTTCAAGCAGGCCGAGGCGCAGCCCCGAAATCCGTGCCAGCCCCGCGTCGGTCACCTGGGTTCCGCCAAGGAGCAGGCTGACCAGCGACTTCATGCCGGCCAGGTTGCCCAGGCCCGACCCGTCGACCATTGTCCCGGTCAGGTGGAGTTCAGATACGGATGGCATTCCGCTCAGGTGAACCAGTCCGGCGTCCGTGATGCCCGTCGAGTCCAGCCGCAATGACATCATGGATTTCATCCCAGCCAGGTTGTGCATGCCCGCATCGGACACCTGGGTGCCGCTGAGGTCGAGCACTTGCATCTGCGTCATTCCGGCGAGGTAAACCAGACCGGCATCCGTCACCCGGGTTGAACGCAGATCCAGCCAGCACATCCCGTTCATCGAACCGAGTTGCGCCAGACCCGCGTCGCCCACGCTCGTGTTTCCCAGCGAAAGGGTCTTCATCTGCCGCATACCGGCGAGTGCGGGCATACCGGCATCCGTCACCCGCGTGCCATGGAGAAGAAGTGACTTCATCCGGGTCATCGCACGAAGATGAGCCAGACCGGGATCGCCGATCTGCGTGTCATGAAGAAAGAGTCGCTCCATACGCCGCATGCCGCGAAGGTGAGCAAGCCCGGCGTCGGTGATGTTGCTGGAATTGAGCTGCAACTCAACGAGATCGGTCAGCCCCTCCAGATGGGCGACACCCGCATCGGTCACCGCGTTCCGATGCCCCGGGTATGTGCGGACACGGATTGCCTGCAGATGAGAGAATCCCGCAAGCGGTTCCAGCGAGCTGTCGCTGCCCCCCGTGAACCCAAGCCCTGTGACGCGCCGTGTCAGAAACTGCATCCGCAGGGGCAACAACCGGGTGACCATCGGGTAGGCATCTGTCGTCGTGACCGACCAACGCATCTGGCCAGCGCACAGTTCTTCTTCGCTCGACGATCCCCACCACAGCCATCCAAGCGTAACTGAAACCGCCAATACGATGGCAGCGGCCACCAGCAGCACGCGGCGGGTCCAGGTGCGCACCGGCGATGGTGGCCGGCGCTGGAACGTGCGGGGGTCGGCCGGATCAAACGCCTGGCCACATTCCGGGCACCGGTCCGCGCTGGCGCGGAGGTCGTAGCCGCATTTGCGGCAATATCGAGACGTCTCTTCCAGAGCGGCCATAAGTCACCCCGCTTTGACGAACCTCACTCCGGCCGCTTGTCCAGCTTGCGGATCTTCAGCTCCGTGATCCGCACCCCGGCGCAAGGGTTGCCGTAGTACGTGCTGCCGATGCGGAGCGTGGTCATGGCCATGCGCTCCTCGGGAAACGCGCCCGTCTTGACCGGAACGTGGATGAGCTGGCCGTTGACTTCCACGGTGGCGCTGCCCTGCCAGAGGACGATGTGCAGATCGTTCTTCGCGGCATACGTCCAGGGGCGAACGGTTTGGGGAGTGTGGGGGGCCTGCAGAATCAGGCTGGATTTGTCGGCCCGCGGCTGGAGATGCACGCCGTATCCCAGGCCGTCCTTGCCGACCCCGAAGCAGATTCCGAAAGCCGCCCCCTTTTCGGCGGGTGGATCGACAAACTCGAACTTCATGTCGATCTCGTAGCCCGGGTCGTCGAACCAGCCGGGCATGTGTGCCCAGAACGGTTTGTCATCGCCGCCGACGATCATGGCCTGCTCTTCCACCGCGATGGGGCTGTCCGTCAGCCAGAAGGGCGTCTCCTTCCGGCTCAGGAGCGAAACCCATTCGCCGTTGTCATAGGCCGAAAACGCTACCGCCCGGCGTTGCAGCTTTTCGATGCTCTCACGCGCCGGGTCGTCGGCGGCCATGGCGGCAAGCACGCCGGTGAGGCGCCTGGCCATCGCTCCCGACTTCTTGTCCGGCCCTTCGAAGATCTCCTTGATGACCGGCCACTGCGGCGAACAACGAAGGTAGACCCCTTCCACGAATGTGCTCTTGAGCGTCTGGAACCGCTGGAAGGCCGCCGCGTCGAGTTTTTCGCCCAGCGTGTCCAGGATTTGCCGGGCCGCCGCGTGGTTCTCGCCGAGTTCCTCGAGGATCGCCATGGTCGTCTGGAAGTACGCGGCATCGGGCTTCCCCTGCCGCGCGCCGGCGTAGCCGCGCATCACCTCCATGGCGAGTTCGCGAACCTGCGGCTGTTTCCACATCTGCTCGGGCCTGGCCCCGTCACGGTCCTCGCGAAGGATCGTGTCGACCGCGTTCATGAACTGCATGGGAACGTTCAGGTCGTAGCGCTGCACCTGGGCGGCCTCGATGCCGAGTTCCAGCACCTGTTCGCCCGACCCGCCGCACGCCGGCGAAAGACCCCAGAAGATCGCGTCGTAGGCCGGGCCGAAATCCACCTGCACAGCCGTGGCCTTCCTGAACCAGTCCCGTGCGGTGGCGTGCTCGCGCGACGATGCGGACGCGATCACCAGCAGAGTCGCCGCCTCGGGCGCATCGGGGCACGCTTCCCATGCGGCCGCGGCGTACTTCCGCGCGTTGGCCATGTGTACCCAGAATGCCGGAAGGTTCAGCCAGGCCATTCGCTTGGCCTGCTCGGCCTGAAGCATGGCCGCGATCCAGGGATCGGTGCCTTTGGCTTTGGCCAGCCGGCTGACACAGCCCGGGCGCGTGTCCGGCGGGAGCGAGTTCAGGTCATCGTCGATGATGTGGAAAACGATCCGCCGTTCGGTGGTATTGGCAAACGGCCCGGCCAGAGTCTCGCGCAACGCCGGCTCCTCGTACGACCACGCCTGGGTCCGTGCCGCGGGATCGGTGGACGCCCTGCGCATCCGCGCGAAGACGCCGAGCCTGCGCAGCGGCGGATACTTGCATGTCTGGGCGGCCTTGAACGCCTTCTGGAGCCAGTCCATCGCCTCGGGCGACTGCCGTTTGTCATTCAGGCCAACGGCCATGGCGTAAATGACCATCGGGTCGTCGCAGCCGAGGTCGATGGCCTTCTGCGCCTGTGGAAGAAGCACATCCGTACCGGCATCCTGACCGTCCGGGATGTAGAGTCGATGCCCGACAATGGCGGCGGTGAATCCCCGTGCGAGCAACTCCATCGTCTCCTCGGCCGCCTGGTCCCAGGCGGGATTGCGCCGGCCGGCGGCACGGTACGATTCCCCGAACGTCCGGCGGCTGAAGGCCAGCGCCTCGCGATAGTAGTCGTGGTTGGTGAACGGCGGCCTTTCGGCCGGTCTCATCGCTCCGCCTTCGGCCGCGATCGCGCTGGCCGCCATGAACACCATCATCGCCCACAACAGCGGAAACCTGATCGACATGTCATACCTCCCGAGGCTTGCGGTTACGGGTAGTCTACCATTCTTGCAGATGGCGCAACAGGTCATCGCCGGACCAGCACTGAAGAAGTTACGGCAATCGCGAGTAGCCACAATTCGGTAGGACAGGCATTCCTGCCTGTCATTGGATGGCCCGTAGGACAGACATTCTCGATTCCGCTGAACAAGTGCCGCCGACGCCCTCGTCGGCGGAATCCAACCGCGTTCCCTCGCGATGACGCGGGGCCCGGTGCCCCACTCTGATCGCCGACCGGGGGTTCTTCATCGGAATCGTTCTTGCCTGTCATTGGATGGCCCGTAGGACAGACATTCTCGAT
>JBIOJL010000459.1:0-4391 GCA_044450885.1 Tepidisphaerales bacterium | reverse complement strand
GCGTCGCGCAGGGCGCGCTCGTCCTTGATGCTGTAGCTGCCACCCTTGCCTTCGGCGACCGTCTTGAGCAGCAGCACCAGGTGCCGGCCATGGTCGGAGTGGGCGGCGGTTCCGGCGGCCACCTCACGGAGGTAGTTGCGGGCGACAATGGTATCGGCATCGGCCCCGCAGACGCCGTAGGGCGCCGTGGCGGTGATGCGGCAGGGGCCCATGTAGCAGATGCGGCAGCACAGGCCACTCTTGCCGAATCCGCACTGGTTCTGCTGGGCGTCCATGCGGGTGAAACAGGTATCAGCGCATTCGGACTCGGCCTTGCGAATGATCTGGATGGAGGCCAGATCGGTGGCACGCTGTTCCGGCTTCCTTGGCTGTTTGTTGTCTTCCATAAAGCTCCAATCGTCTTGTGCTTACAGGGCCGCCTGCCTCAGCAGTCCGTCCAGTCGCCGCACAAACTCGTTGGCCGGGTCCAGCGCGAACATCGAGCCCCCGATTTCGTTCTGGGCGGCGACCGCCGGGTCGTCGGGCAAGCCGACCACCTGCTGGGCGTTGGTCCGGCGCTGCAATTCGCCCGCGCTGGGCGGCAGGTCCGTCCCGCGCAGTCGGTTGATGACCAAAGCCAGCGCGTCGTAGCGAATCGCCATTTCCTTGACGAGGTCGTGGAGGCGGAGCAACGTCGCCAGGCCCTGCTGCGACGGATCGGCCACCATCACCATCAGATCGACCTTCTGCACGATTCGGCGTGAGAGGTTCTCCAGGCCGGCCTCGTTGTCGACCACCTGGTAGGGATAATTCTTCGCGGTGAGGTCGATCGCCTGCTGCAGAACGTTGTTGGCATAACAGTAGCAACCGGGGCCCTCGGGCCGGCCCATGGCGATGAGGTCGAAATCGTCAGCCTCCACCAGGCATTCGGCCACCTTGAGTTCCAGCATCTGCTGCTTGGTCACGCCGGACGCCAGCCCCTTGCCGGCCAGTTCGCGTGTCTCCTGGCGGATGCGCCCGATGGTGCTGAGGGCGCGAACGCCCAGGGCGACATCGAGGCACGCGTTGGGATCGGCATCGACGGCCAGAATCGGCTTGCGGCCCCGGGCGATGAGGCGAGAGATCAGCGTCGCCGCCACTGTGGTCTTGCCCACGCCGCCTTTGCCCGTGATGGCTATGGTGTACGACATGGCTAAAACCCGTACTTCGCCTTCAAGGCTCTGGAGGTCTGCCCCAGCAGCGAGAAGACCTTTTCCGCGTCGGCCACGTCCATCGAGCCGGTGCCGCAGGAGGGCGTAATCATGGCCTGTTCGAGGACCAGTTGTCGGCTCAGGCCCGACTTGGCGACGAGGTGGTCCACCATACTCTCAAAATGCGCCACCAGCGAATCCACCGTCTGCTGGCGAATCTTCACCGATGTGGGCACCACGCCCCAGGCCAGGATGCCGCCCCGCTCCAGATGGGTTCTGACCGCGTCGCCGTACATGGCGATCGTCTGGCCGTATTCGAAGGCGTCGAAGTTGACGATATCCACTCCGGCGTCGATGAGGATGCTCCACTCCGTGTTCCCGCAGCAGTGGATGCCGGCCAACGCCTTGTCGGCATGCACCGCGTCGATCACCTCGCGAAGAAGGCGCACGACCTCGGCACGCTGGACGGAGACATAGGTGGAGCTGCCGAACGCAGAGAGGATCGGCTCGTCGATGAAGCAGATGAGGTTCTCGGCGAAGGGCCGGAACTTCTGGATCTGCCAGCGGCACTTCATCGCCAGTGCCTTGACGATCATGTCGCGGAACTCCTCGTTGTAGTAGAGCGCCCGCTTGTTCTCGTCCACGATCGTCAACAGGAAGGAGCACGGGCCGGTCGTCTGGACCTTGACAAACGGCCGCCGCCCGGGCTGCTGCTTCAGCCGGTGCTCCAATGCGTAGATGCCCTTGGAGAACTCGGGCGTGATGGCCATCGACGAGCAATCGCCGGTGCCGCTGTCGGGATCCATGGCCGTCATGTACGCCTCGAAGAACGAGGCGAACGCGTCGGAGTAGTCGCCGGCGGTGTTGAAATACAGACGGCGTTTCTCGCGATCGATGACGGCGCAGGGCATGCCCTCGGAATACTGGACCTCCATCTGCTCGTTCATCCCGTTGGCCGGAAGCTGTGGCCAGATCGGGGCATCAGGGATGCTTGCGAGCACGACATCCACGGCCTTGGCGGGGTCGGCATGGGGCAGGCTTCCAATCGCGGTTGCCAGGCATTTGGGCTTCATGTGTTCCTTTCAAGTGACCACGGGGTTCGAGCCTGCGAGAGTCGCAGACTGGGAACCTGTGCTACGACTGGGTGCGCGTTGCATCCTGCTCCAAGGCCGCCAAGATACCGGAAAACGATGCAAGCATACGCTCGTCACACCCGTCCAGCACGGATTTCCCATCGCGATCGCAGGCGCGGAGCTGATCGCTGAGGGGAAGGACGCCCAGGAGTTCCCGGCCGCCCAACGCCTGGCGAATGAAGTCAATATCCGCCGCCGCGGCGACCTTGTTCGCCACCACGCGAATATCGCGCAAACCGATCTCTCCGGCCATCCGGAATATCCTCATGGCGCAGTCGATCGACCGCTGGCCCGGCTCGACGACGACGATCAACGTGTGTACCCCGCGAGCAGTGGCCCGGCCGAGATGTTCCACGCCGGCCTCCATGTCCATGACCAGCGCCTCATCCTTGTGCAGCACGAGATCCTGCACCAGCGCCCGCAGCAGCACGCTCTCAGGGCAGGCACACCCGGAGCCTCCGGCCTTCACCGCGCCCAACACGATCAGCGACACGCCGTTGTGCCGATAGGCGCAGTCATCGGCGATATCGCTGACCTCCGGGTTCAGCTTGAACATCTGGCCATACTGCTTGACCTTGGTGCCGGTTCGCTCTTCCACGAGCGATTTGCGATCGGCGATCGGAACAATCAGCCGCTGGGCGCTGCCGGGAATCCCCAGCGAGGCGGCGAGGTTGGCGTCGGGATCAGCGTCGACGGCCAGGACCTTCCGGCCCTGCCTCGCCATCAGTATCGCCAAGGCCGCGGCCAACGTCGATTTCCCGACGCCGCCTTTCCCGGAAATCGCCAGTTTCAAGCCCTGCCTGGCGGTGAATATACTACCGGATGGCTCCAACGGCACCTCCAAAGGTTGTTCGTCACGTACAGGAATAATTCTAGTGAACGAGCGCCGATCAACAAGTGACAAATCGCCGCATCCAACCAGACGAACCAGAAATCACAAAGCGCGCGGTCGATCGGCGTGTGCATTCGCGGCGACAGAACGGCCGGTCATTGATGGTGGTTGCACCGATGGGAGAGCCCGGCAACAATAACTGCGGCATGGCAGCTTTCCATCGCAACGATGGGGACCACGAGCGGCTTCGCGGACGTCTACGCCCATGCGCCGATGAGTTGTGTGTTGAACTGATAATCTATTGCCGATCGTGTGGCTCCTGGCCACGTTTGCCGGGACTGCCGGCGCCGATGTCGCGGAACCGCAGGTGAAGGAGATCATCGTCATCTGCAAGACGCACTTTGATATCGGTTACACCCATTAAGGATCTGATGTCGTACTACCGGACAACGATGATTGATCGCGCCCTGGACATCATGGACCAGTCGAAAGACCTGTCGCCTCATTGCTCGGCCGGGATCACCGTGATCTCGGCGGCGCTTGGCCCGCGAAAGCTGGCCGCAGTACAAGTATGATGGCCGACACTCGGGGAACGCTCCGGACCGCCAGTTTCATTTCCGCTCATTCTCCCACAAAGCCGCGCTACCCTGTATACACGTGCCGGCCGATGATCTGGTTCTGATACGCGGCGTCAAGCTCGCAGAAGTAACCGCTCCAGCCCCACACGCGAACCACCAGGTTCCTGTGCTGCTCCGGATGGCGCTGAGCGTCGCGGAGGGTCTCAACATTCAGCGTGTTAAGCTGCAACTGCTGGCAGCCCGATTGGACAAATGCTCGAATGAAGCGCCCCAGCTTCATGGTGACGTCGCGTCCGCGAAAGAGCGAGTCGGACAGTTCCATGGTCAGCGGTCCACCGTTACAGATGCGCCCATAGTCGATCTTGCCGAAGCTCTGCAACACACTCAGCGGCCCGCGCACATAGACGTCCGGCGAAGGCGCCAGCGACGAACTGAAGAACTCGCCTGCCTTGCGGCCGTCCGCCGTTGCGCCGACGACCGGCTCCCGCATGCCTGCGTGTCCCCTGGCCAGCCAGGCGTAATACATCGCCGAACCGCTGCCAGGACGGTAGTGGCCCCCGCGACCATTCCCACCAGCAGCCTTGCACGCATCCGCAAACAGATCGAACAGCTTCACGAGCAGCGGATCGACCCTATCGTCGTGGTTTCCGACTTTCGGGCCATTCTCCCGCAGCTCAAT
>JBIOJL010000458.1:0-4430 GCA_044450885.1 Tepidisphaerales bacterium | reverse complement strand
GCCACTCGCTTGTGGTGGATACCGCCGCTAAACGAGTGGGGCCGTTGCCTCGTCGGCCTTCCCCGACTGCTCACAGGCGGCCGACGCGGGCGTCGGCCCCACTACATGCAATTGCCCTCGTGGCTACAGACAGGCGGTGGTGAGGCAAGGCGTTCCGGACTATTATGGGCTCCATCAAAGGAAGCGAGGCCAGTGTGAACCAGACGGCGAATGGCGTGGTGTATCTTGTCGGTGCCGGGCCCGGCGATCCGGGGCTGATTACCGTGCGGGGCATGGAACTGCTCAAACGGGCCGAGGTGGTGGTCTATGACTACCTGGCCAATCCGCAGCTCCTGCAGCACTGCCCGCAGGCGGAGTTGATCTACGTCGGCAAGATGGCCTCGCGGCACCAGATGACGCAGGAGCAGATCAATGCGTTGCTGGTGGAGAAGGGGCTGGCCGGGAAACGCGTGGTGCGGCTGAAGGGGGGCGATCCGTTTGTCTTCGGGCGCGGCGGCGAGGAGGCCGACGCGCTGGTGGCCGCGGGCGTGCGCTGGGAAGTGGTGCCGGGGATCACCTCGGCGATCGGGGCGTCGGCCTATGCGGGCATTCCGATCACGCATCGGGATACCAACTCGTCCATGACGCTGATTACGGGGCACGAAAAGGAGAACGAGTACAAGGATGCCGAGGCCCAGCAGCGTGAGAGCGGGGCGGCGTCGGATGTGGACTGGGACTCGCTGGCCAAGCTGCCCTGCGTGGCGTTCTACATGGGGGTGAAGGGACTGCCGAACATCAGCCGCAAGCTGATCGAACACGGGATGGACCCGGCGATGCCGGCGGCGGCGATCCAGTGGGGCACGACCTCGCGGCAGTGGACCATCGTGGGGACGGTATCCGATCCGCCGCAGAAGGTGGCCGCGGCCGGGATGACGCCGCCGGCGATCACGGTGGTGGGGCGGATGGTGGGGCTGCGGGCGAAGTTGAACTGGTTTGAAACGCGGCCGCTTTTCGGGCAGACGGTGGTGGTGACGCGTACGCGCCATCAGGCGAGCGATCTGTCGCTACGGCTGGAGGAAATGGGGGCGCGGGTCATTGAGGCGCCGACGATCGACCTCGTGCCGCCGGCCGACCAGGCGGCCGTGGATGCGTCGTTGCGGGGCATCGGCGGGTACGACTGGGTGATCTTCACCAGCGCCAACGGCGTGGTCTATTCGCGCAGACAAATGAATGCGCTGGGGATGGATGTGCGGGCGTTCGGCAGGGCGCGGGTGGCGGTGATCGGAGAGGCGACGGCCGAAGCCGTGCGGCGGGAGTTTTCGCTGGAGCCGGACCTGATGCCCAAGTCGTTCGTGGCCGAGGCGCTGGCGGATGAACTGGAGAAGCGTGGCGAAGCAAAGGGCAAGCGGTTTCTGCTGTTGCGGGCCGATATTTCGCGGGCGGTGCTGCGCGAGCGGCTGGAAAAGGTGGCGGCCGAGGTGAAGGATGTGCCGGTGTACGAAAGCAAATGTGCCGCGAGCCTGCCGCCGCAACTGCTGGAGGCGATCGAGGGCAAGCAGGTGACGTGGGTGACGTTCACCAGCAGCAGCACGGCGAAGAATTTCGTGGCGCTGCTGGGAAGCGAGTACAAGGTGAAGCTGGCCGGCGTGAAGCTGGCGAGCATCGGGCCGATTACCACGAAGACGATGCATGAGCTGGGTCTGCCGCCGACGGTGGAGGCCAGCGAGTCGAACATCGCGGGGCTGGCGGAGGCGATGGCTGCGGGAGCGCGGTGATGGGTGCCAACGAAGATGCCGCACATTCCGGCGTGGAGCAGGTCGGATTCGAATTCGCCAAGGGTGCGCGGGCCATCGGCCGGCGGCGGCTAAAGCCCGGCATCGTTGCGATCCTCGAGGACAACGAAACCCGGCGCGGGGCCATTCGAGAGCTTTACGAATATGCCTTGCGGGGTGCCGGGCGCGGCGCCGGTGGTTTCGGCATTGTCTACCGCGTCGTTGACGAGAACGAAGCGAACGGCATTCGCCAGCGGCTGTACGACCTGATGGGGCCAAGGAGGTTCAACAGCATGATCGGCCAGTTCCAATTACGAGGCTATTGGCATGTGCTGCGAGAGGACTACATTCGCCACGCGCACAATCGTCACGGAGATGATTATCGCGAGCGTCTTCATGGACAGGAAGGGCTCAAGGTGGAAGACTTTGTCCGGATTCCCGAGATCACAGCGCCAAGGCACATTGTTGATGCCGGGACTAACGCCAATGGTCGTCCGTATTTTCGCTACGAGAAGAGCTTCGATTCAAGCACGATTGTGTTTCAGGAACTGCGGGAGGCAGAGGATCTACTGCTGTTCCAGACGATGCGCAAAGAAAAAGTGACGGGGGGCATCCGGGGAAGCGAGTGAACAGGCCCTTCGCTTAGACGTCCGAAACGAATCCGGCGCGCGCCGTCACTTCATAAGAGTATCGAGTGGTTCGGACGACAAGTCAAGGGATATTCGATAAGAATCATTGCCCATGATACACACGAATGACCGCTCTGGTCTTCTTGTCAATGAGAACGACCGGCGTCCCGCCCGCCGTCATTGTCGGCAGTTCATACGTGTACTCCCAGAACCCGCCGTGATCATAGACTTCGGCCGGCAAGTCGAATCCATCAGTCCAGTCGGAATGGTGTTCGCGCAGGTAGCTGGATGCGATGTTCCGAAGTTCCTCGCTGGGCAGGACTCTTTCCGCGACTGGCGCGGTCGTGGGCCTGATGATCGCACCGGTGTCGGCAGGATTCCCCGTTCCGCGGCCGGCACCGTTTCCAGGTCGCTCAAGCAGACGGGGTGCGAATATCACCGCCACAGCCACAAGCACGGCGACCGCGAAAAGAGCGATTCCCCTTTCCCAATGTCTTGATCCTATGGACGGACGCATGGCACGATCCTCCGCTACGTGCCTTGGACCGTCCGGGATCGGGGAAGTTCCTGCGTCGCCAAGATTCCTGTCGCTTCGAGCATTGGCCGTCGACTCGATTCCGGGATCATTGCGATGCTCGACGTCGACGACGAACGCTCGCTTGCCCCGACAGATGATTTTTGTATATAATGTTCGATATGGAATTCCGGTGAAACATCGCTGGCGCAAGGAGACAAGCCCATGAAGACCAAGAAACAGAAGCCCTATTGGGAGATGACCACGGCAGAACTTGCGGCAATGCGCCGATGACCGGGTTGCCCGGCAAGCCGCTGACGGCCAAGGATCGCGCGCTGCATGCGCGGGCGAACAGGAAACGGGGTCGGCCAAAGATCGGGGCCGGGGTCAAAGTGATCTCGCTCACGGTGGAGAAGAATCTCCTGAACCGGGCCGACACCTACACGCGGACCCATGGGATGACGCGCGCCCAGTTCTTTGCCAGGGCAATCGAGGCGGTCCTGGTGGGAGCGGCGTAAGAGGTGATCGTCGATGCTTCAGGATGACGGGGGGGTAGCCGCCTCGTTCTTCCGGCTCAGTTTCCGGCGTTTAACCTGTCTCTCTGCCATGCCTTATGAGATTTCTCGGGGCGGTCCATTCCCGGTTGCAGCAAAGGTCCTCCAACAGCCGATAATCAACCCATGGTTGTTGCTGCTCCGACAGACGACGCGCCGGCCATCGCACTGGCCCAGCGCTATCCTCTTCTGCTCAAAGACGTCAGCGATTGGGCGCGGGCCGAGCCGGCCTCGACACGCTACGCCAAGCCGGGCAAGTCCATCAGCCTTTCCCGACGCTCGATGGAACTCCTGGCCAACTGGCAGGATCCCGCGGCGGTGCTGGAGCGCCTCGATCATGGGCCGGTTCTCCACTTCTTTCCGACCATCGCCGCTTTCCTGGCGATTCTGGGCCGGCCGGGGATCGTCGACTGCATACGGCACGAGAACTGGGTTCCGTTTCCACTGATTCCGCTGCGCGGCAACCATCACGCACAGCGTTGGCTGGGGGCGACGCATCCACGGGACTGGCCGTGGGCGATTCTGGAGCAGGCGCATTTTCCGGACGCGGCATTTGGGGCCTTCGGGCAGGAGATGGCCCAATTGCTGAACCAATGGGCGACGAGGCTGTGCGCGGAGATGGCCGGGCGCTATGCCAATCGACCCACGCCGGCGGCCGTGCTCCGGTCCGGCGAGCGCCCTCTGCGTGTGGTGGCCTTCGCCATTCAAGGGAGCGCTTACCAGGCGTATTGTGCCCGCGACCTGGCCGATGCGTTCAATGTCGCCGGCCACCAGTCTGTCGCGTGTGTGCCCGAGAACACACTGGCCGTGCATTATGAACTGATCGAGACGTTGCACAGCTTCGACCCGGATGTGCTGCTGCTCAACGGCAAGTATCGCACCGACTGTCCGGGTCTGCCGGAGAATCTCTGCGTGCTGTCGTGGGACCAGGACTACATCCTGTCTCCGAAACCGCGGCTGGCGGCGGAGATGCGCGGCCGCG
>JBIOJL010000457.1:0-4498 GCA_044450885.1 Tepidisphaerales bacterium | reverse complement strand
CTCGTTGCCACGGAGCTTCACTTTGATCATGTTGCGCGAATCCTTCCAGACAAGTACTGTACGAAATACAAACAAGCGGAGCGCACGCACCTCCGCCGGAGACAAATACTCTAAACGCCCCGTCCCCAAACTGCAAGCTACTGCTCGATGGTCACTTCCACCAGCACCAGTTCTTCGCCCTTGCCGGCCATGACGTAAAACTTGTTCGGGCCGTCAAAGACCCAGCGGCTGCCCGTGGGGAACGTGTCGTACGTGGCGACCTCGCTCGAATTGACCATGATGACGGCCTTGTTTCCCCGCTCCAGGGCGTGGGCGACGAACCGGCCGTCGCCGGGGCTCATGGTCATGTTCGCCGCGCCGGGAAGTTCTTCTCCGTTGATGACCAGCACGGGCTTGTCCACTTCTTTGGCCGTATATGCCCAGCGGGAGCCGTCGTCGTTGAGCGAGAGCTGGGCGATAATGTCGTACAGCTTGCCTTCCTTCGCATCGACGACAATGCGCTGCTTGTGCCCCTCGTTGACCAGGTACATCATGTGCTGCCCGTCGCCGCTGTAACGGAAGGAGAGCACCTTGTCGTACGGTTTCAGCGGCTTGCCATCGAGGACGATGCTGGCGGAACTGACGCTGGCGGAACGGTCGTCGCCCGCGATGTAGAGGACGTGCCTGGAGTCGGGCGAGAACACCGGTGCGAAGACCACGTCGTGGTCGGCATCTTCCTTACCATCGACAATGGCGTACATGCGATTCTGGTCCGCCTCCTTGCCATCGGCGGCGCGCATACGCTTCTTCTTCAACCCCACGAATCCCGTTCGTTTGCCGTCCGGACTGAAGGCGAACGCCCCGATCTTCTCATACGCAGGTCCCTCGGCGCCGTCGATGACGGCCACGACGTTGTCCCCCTGCTGCCCACCGTAGCCGTAGCGCGAACCGTCGCGGCTGAACTCGAGCGGGGTAATGTGTTCGTACGACTTGCCCTCCTTGCCGTCCACAACCCAGAAGCGTTTGCCGTCGCGCTCGCCCGAGAAGGCGAATCGTTTCCCATCGCGCGAGAACGTGAGGCTGCGCTGGGCCACCTTCTCGTATTCACCGGATTCCTGGCCATCAACAACGACGATCTGCCCCTTGCTCTCTTTTGTGAGTTTCGCCACATAGGCCAGACGTGCCCCGTCGCGGCTGAAGACCGGAGGCGAGACCTCGCTGTATGTCTTCTGCGGCTTGCCATCCACGATCATGCGCAGCCCGTCGTTCACCTGCTCGGCGAATGCCAGGTGGCCGCCTTCGCGCGACAGATCCAGCGTGTGCAGCAGGATCCAGTCGTAGAGCGGGCCGGGCTTGCCGTCCAGGACCACCAGCCACTTGTCATCCTGCTTCACGGGCCAGGCGGCGTGGCGTCCGTCGGCGCTGAACAGCGTGTAGTCGCCGCGCGTGCCCGGCAGCGGCTTGCCGAAGGGGGTTTCCTTGACGGAAAACTTCAGCTTCTTCTCCTGCGCGGGCGCGGCGGCCGCGAGCAGAAGCAGGGTCACGATGAGGCATGTCTGCTTGGACATTGTCATGGGTCACTCGTCAGTTACACGTGGTCATGGGTTGCGGATCGGCGGGTCATTCGTTGGTGTCCAGCATCGTATAGCCGGCCGAGGGAGAGCCTCGCAGCAGCCACTTGGCGGCGGAGTAGACGGTGTACTCGCCGCGTTTCCCGGGAGCGAACGGGGCGGCGGCGCCGATCAGGCTGGTGAAGATGCTGAAGACCAGCACCGCGACGGCAATGCCCCAGACGGCGGGGCGATGCTTGTGCCGAAGCCAGGCGCCGGACCAGAAGACCAGCAGCGGCAGGAAGAGGATGAACCAGCGCACGGCGAACATGGGCTGTCCCCAGTCCGGATTGAGCACGCCGTAGACGCCGACGATGAGAATGGCCGACAGAACCGAGACGCCGGCGAGGGTCTTGGTGGGCGCGGGCCAGTGGCGGCGGAGAACGATGGCCAGGCCGATGATGCCGAAGAGGAGCACCGGGAAGTGGGTGAGCAGACCGTGCGGACCAAGCAGACCGTCGAGCAGTTTGAGCGCCGTCAGGGCCATGAGCGATGGCGCGTCCTCCGAGTCATCGACGAGGATGACCTGGGAGGCGTAGTTGGCGTGAAGGAAGCCCGGACGGATATCGCCGGTGATGGGAATGGTCAGGGCGGCATGCACCACCAGCGGAGCCAGCGCGCCCAGAACGTACCAGGTGAGCGACTGCATCTTCATGGAGACGGTCCATCGCATGGAAAGGACGACCAGCGGCAGCAGAACGAGGAAAACCAGCGCCGCCATGTCGATGGTGGCCGCCAGCGCGACGACCAGACCCGCGAACATCACCCAGCCGCGCGACCGGTCCGCCTGGCGCGTGGTGCCGGCATGGTAGAGCGCTGCGCACCCGGCCAGCAGCATCGCGGCCGCAGGCGCGTGCGAGTTGAGGACCGTGGCGTAGCTCACCAGCCCGGAGCCGAATATGGCGGCCGCGGCCAGGACCGTGCGCCAGGGGCGCTCCAGTTCAAACACGCGGCCCATGCGGTAGACCAGGGCGGCGGCCCCGGCGACGGGAAGCGTGCATCCGAGGAGCGTCAACAGATAGCAGGCCAGTGCCGGGTTGGAGCCAAACGTCAGCCCGCAGTGGTACATGATCCAGTAAGGTCCGGCCAGAATCGCCGCCATGACCGGCGGCTGCTTGCTGTAGTGGTGCTTCTCGGGACCGGTCGCGGGTCCGAGGCGGTCCTTGGGGATGAAACTGGTATGGTCGATCGAGAGCGTCCGGTGCTCGACGATGGCCTCGATGGTCGCCAGTCGTTCGCGTTCATTCTGGGAGATGTCGGTCGGATGTAGCAGCGGGCGAAGCAGAGGCAGGCAGACAACCAGCACCAGGATCGGCATGGCCAGACCCCATGGCCGGACGTAGGGCCGTGCGGCCCGCGAACGATACCAGTGTTGGATGACCGAGAGCATTATTTCCGAGTTGCTAGTCGTTACCGGTGGGCTCGGCGCCCACCACCGTTCTTTACGACAACTTCAGGAACTCAACGAGGTTACCGATCACGCGGTTGCCGAGGCGTTCGTATTCGGGGTGGAGCCGCCGGGTATCGTCACGGATCTTTGTCGCGCCATCGGAGCCCAGGACTTTCTGCCAGTCCTCCCGTGCGTGTTCGATCATGGCTTCGATGCCGTCGGTGTCCATCTCGAAATGGAACTGGAAGCCGAAAAGCCGGTTCTTGAAACGGTACGCCTGATTGCGGCAGATGCGCGTGGAGGCCAGAAGCACATTGCCTGTCGGCGCTGGCGGCCCGGGGGGAGACCCCGCCGGCGGCAGAGGCGGCGCGGGCAGGCGTGGCAAGTCGAAGGTATCGAAGTGCCAGTGGAACATCGGGGAACCATCGCGCAGGCCAAAGAGAACCGGTTCGGTCCCGCCGGGAAACGGCAGGTTTATCGGACCCCAGCCGACCTCGGGCAATGGCACGATCGGGTCGGCCGGCTTGGGCGGCTCGCCGGGCTTTGCGGGTGGAGCCATCTTCACGTTTGGATAGACCCTGGCCCCGGCTGCCGCGGCCAGAACTTGAGCCCCCAGACAGATGCCCAGCACCGGCCGGTCAATTGCTATAAATGCTTTTAGAAGCTCAAGTTCCGTCTTCAGGAATGGGTACTTGGCGAAGTCCGCTTCATTGACGCCCATCGGGCCGCCCATCACGATGAGCATGCGAATGTCGTTGACATCCGTGGGGACGCCATCGCCTGCATAGAGCCGGCGAATTTCGACGGGGATTCCGAAGTCGCGGAAGGCCGGCACAATGCGACCCGGCCCTTCGTGCGCGACATGCTGGAGGACAATGACCTTGCTCATAGGATCGACGACAGGCATGATCGTCGGGGCGGGATGGGGTGTCAAGACCGGCCATCTCAGTCCCGCCGTTTGAACGTCTGCTCGATCTGCGCCTGTCCGTCGAGGTTCTTGACGACGATCTTCATCTCGGTCCGCGTGACGGAACCCACGATGGAGCGAGCTTCGGCGAACCTGGGGCCACCGCCGACCAACTGGCCGTAGGGGTGCTTGTCGTTCGGCGGGAAATAGGCCGACTGGTGTTCGTGGCCGGAGATGACCAGGTCAACCTTCCCCTTCACCAGCAGATCGTGCCACTTGGCCCGGCCGTCCTCGCAGATCCAGCCGTTGATGATCTTGCCGTTGAGATCTTTGCCCCACACGCCAGGCCAGTCTTTGGGAACCTCCGTGTCCCAGAAGAGCGGGATGTGAACGAAAACCACGCGGAACGCGGCGGAGGTGAAGGCGGGATCGGCAATGGCTTTTTCGAGAAATGACCGCTCGAGCGTGCGGTAGGCGTCGAAGCTGTTGAGGCCGGCGTAGACGGGGAGGTTGTCCGGCTTGTCCTCGCCGGAATCGAGAACGATCGCCGCCAGGGGTCCGTGGCGGAAAGCATAGTAGTATTCGCCCGAGGGGCCGGTGATGTAGTTGGCG
>JBIOJL010000456.1:0-4503 GCA_044450885.1 Tepidisphaerales bacterium | reverse complement strand
CTGCTGCATTCTCATCGGCAGCGTCCGCTCGCCCGACCAGCTCCCGCCCCACATTCGCGCCCTCCGCGGCCGCCGCCACATTCCCGCCGCCCTCTTCCAACTCGGCGGCGCCCTCGCCGGCCTGGCCATGAGTTGCAGCGGCCCGCTGCTGGGGAACACGAGCCGCGAAATCCTCGCCCAGGTCCGCGATGCCGATGCGCACTTTCTCCAATGGGCCTGCCGCGCCGTCCTCGCCTGGCACGAAGACCACCACCCGCCGGCCATTCCCGTCCATCACATCCACGGCGTCGCCGACCCCATCCTCCCGCCGCGTTACACATCGCCCGATGTCCTCGTCCCCGGCGCTGGCCACATGCTCTCGCTCACGCATGCGGATCAGGTCAACCAGTTTCTGCAGACGCGGTTGACGGCATGCGGCGAAGTGAATGACGAATGCAGAATACCGAATGACGAGAGAAGCACGAATGAACAATGACGAACTTGGGCATTCGGTCATTCGGTATTGGGCATTCTCTCGTCATTCGGAATTCTTCATTCGGTATTGGACGCGCTCGTCTACCCATCGCCGCCCCCGCCGCTTATGATACCTCGCGTTCCTGTCCATCCACACTGACCGGGAGAACCTCATGCTCAAGCATCTGTTCGCCGTGCTCATCGCTCTCATCCTCCCCTGCGCCGCCCTGGCCCAGCCGCTGGCCGACCGCGTCCCCGCCGACGCCATCGTCTACATCGGTTGGCAGGGCAGCCAGGCCATGCCACCCGCCTACGCCCAATCCCACCTCAAGGCCGTCCTCGACGCGTCCAACTTCGGCGCCCTCATCGGCGACTTCGGGCCGCGCATCGTCGAGCGGCTTGGCCAGGGCAACCCCCAAGTCGCCCCGGTCATGAAGATGATCACCACTTTTGGCACGCCCCTCTGGCAGCATCCCTCGGCCATCTTCGTCTCGCCCGTCGATCTCAAGACCCCCGGCGCACCCCGTCCGCACTTCGCCATTCTCTGCCAGGCCGGCGCGGAGGCCGATGCGCTGCTGGCCCAACTCAAACCGGTCACCGATGCGGCCGCGGGCGCTCCCTTCCCCATCAAGGCATTCAAGCTCGGCGACGTCGTCGTGCTCTCGGCCGGGTATGACAACGAAGCCGACGTGCTCGCCGCGGCCGGCAAGGGCCTGCCGACGAGCCCGCGGTTCCAGCAGGCCATCGCCCAGGTGCAGAAGGACCCGGTCGCGATCCTCTACATCGATGCCGAGGCCGTCCTCGCCCAGATCAACGATGGTTTGGCCGCCGCGGGCAATCTCGAAGCCACCGCCGAGTGGAACAAGATCCGCGATATTCTCGGCCTGCCGGGGCTGAAGCGCATCATCCTCACCGGCGGCTTTGATGGCCGCGACTGGTCCACCCAGGCGTTCATCGCCGCCCCGGCCCCGCGCCAGGGTCTGGTGTCCTTCCTCGAAAGCAAACCGGTCACCGACGACGCCCTCAAACTGATCCCGCAAACCGCCATCGCCGCCGGCGTCGAGCGCCTGGATCTGGCGGCCGCGCTGGACGTGATCCGTTCGATGGTCGCCGCGACGGATGCGAAGGGTGTGGCCGAGTTTGACCGTGAGTTGGCCAAGGCCAACAAGGCCATCGGCTTCGATCTCCGCAAGGATCTCTTCGAGGCCCTGGGCACCGAATGGGCCTACTACTTCAATACCGCCGGGCCCGAAGACCCGGCCGGCCTGGTGATCGTCAACCGCCTCGCCAAACCTGCCGAGGCCGAGAAATCGCTTAATCAGCTCGAACAACTCGCCCAGAAAGCGCTCGCTCGCGCTCCGCAGGGTGTGCCCTTCACGCTGTCCCAGAACAAGGTCGGCCGGTTGACCGTCCACGCCATCGCCATGCCCCAGTTCACCCTCTCCTGGACAATCAGCGGCGGCAGCCTCTATTTCGCGACCTCGACGCAGGGCCTCACCAGCGCCATCGAGAACACCGGCAAGGGCAAGACGATTCTCGACAACGCCGACTTCCTCGCCCTGCGCAAGCGCCTCGGCGGCGCCCAGGCCACGAGCATCATCTACGCCGACCTGCCCAAGACCGCGGCCACCATGTACCCGGGCATTCTCCAACTCGTGGAAATGGGCTTCGGCTTCGCCCGCCAGGCCGGCCTTCAGCCCCCGGCCGACGTCTTCCCGCCGCTGGAGCGCCTGGCTGCCCATCTCGCCCCGACCGCGTCGTTCACCTGGACGGACGACGCCGGCTGGCATCACCGCAGCCACTCGCCCTTCCCCGGCAGCACGTTCGTCGCGCCCAACGGAGCCATGACCAGCACTGGCACAACCGCGCTGGGCGTAAGCATCCTGCTCCCCGCGCTCAATGCCGCCAAGGAACGCGCCAACCGCGTGAAGTGCGCCTCCAACCTCCGCCAGATCGGCCAGGGCTGCATGCTCTACGCCAACGACAACAAAAAGTATCCGGCGGACCTCGGCCTGCTGGTGACAACCACCGACCTCGACGTGGAGGTCTTCGTCTGTCCCTCCGGCGACACCGAAATCCCCGACGCCGTCCGCAACGGCGGCAAGGATGCCCAGGCCAAATGGGTCGTCGAGCACGGCGACTACGTCTTCTTCACCACCACGAAAGTCAACGACAACGCCGACACCATCCTGGCCTACGAGAAGTTCGACGACCACGGCGGCGACGGCATCAACGTCCTGTTCAACGACGGCCATGTGGAATGGATGCGCCTCGACGCGGCCAAGGAGATGATCGAGAAGCAGAAGGCCGCGGCGAAATGACCGTGACCGCTACTCCATCGCCTTCCCATCGACCTTCACATTGATCAGCCGCACATTCCCGGCGTTGCTGATCGCGTTCCGCCCGGCCACCTTCTCGAACGTGCAGTCTTGCACGGTGACGTCCGTGATTCTCGCCGACTCCGACAGGCCTTCGATGAAGATGGCCCGCGGGACGTTGGAGAACCTGCAGTTGCGGATGTCGATGCGGCGGATGACGGGCGTGTAGGCGCCGGGCCCGCTGCTGTATTTCAGCGTCATGTGGATCCCCGCCTGGCCGGCCTTGAGGATGGTGCAGTTGCGGACAAAGACGTCTTCGATGACGCCGCCGCGCTCGGGACTGGTCTTCAAGCGGATGGCCATCAGCAGGTTGGGGCTGCTCAGCGTGCAGTCCTCGGCGAAGACGTTGCGGATATCGCCGGCCGATTCCGAGCCGCAGGTGATTCCGCCGTGGCCGTTCTTCATGGTGCAGCCACGGATGATGATGTTCTGACAGGGAATGTTGACACGGTGGCCGTCGCGGTCGCGCCCGGATTTGATGGCGATGCAGTCGTCCCCGGTGTTGAACGTGCAGTTTTCGATGAGCACATCCGTGCAGGAGTCCGGGTCGCAGCCATCGGTGTTCGGCCCGTTCCCCTCGGCGGTAACGCCGCGGACGATCACGTTGGTGCAGTAGACCGGGTTGATCGTCCACATCGGCGAGTTCTTCACGGTGACGCCTTCGATGAGCATGTTCCTGCAGCGGACCGGCTGCAGGAGATTCGGCCGGAGGAAGTGCCCGTCACCGAAAACGCGCTGGGCAACAGGAACATCGGCGCCGGCCATCTTCATGAGGCTGGCGACATCGGCCCGGGCGGTGTCCTTCCAGGCCCACCAGTTGGCGTTGCGGGCCTGGCCGTCGAGCGTCCCCTTGCCGGTGATGGCGATGTTCTCCTGCTCGAACGCGTAGATCATCGCCGAGTAGTTCATGACCTCGACGCATTCCCAGCGGGTGAAGACCGCCGGGAGATACTGCTTCGGGTCGGTGCTGAACTTGATCGTGGCGCCCTCGGCCAGGTGCAGGTTGACGTTGCTCTTAAGATGGATCGCCCCGCTCAGGTAGTTGCCGGCCGGCACGAGCACCCGGCCGCCGCCGGCGGTGTTGGCGGCGGTGATGGCCTTGCGGAAGGCGTCGGAGCAGTCGGCGACGCCGTCGGGCTTGGCGCCGAAGTCGAGGATGGAGAAGTCGCGGTCGGGGAAGACGGGTGCTTTGATCCGCGCCAGGATCGCCGGTACCTGATCCCACGATGCGGATTCGGCGGCCGAGCCGGCGGAAACGAGCGCCGTGAGAACGAAGAAGACGGCGATGAACCGCGAAATCCGTCGGCGAAGAACCGATGGCATGAGAGCCTCCTCGTATGAGAGCATGATAACGGGAAAGGGCGTTCATGGTCCCCAATTCAGCCGCCACTTCAGCCGCGGCGCCGGAGTCATTTGCGGAGGATGGAGGGGACGGGCCACTGGGGTGCGGAAGGCACGGAGGAAAATGGACTGGGCGTCGGTGGTTTTGGGGATTCTAGGCATAAGAGGCTACTGTGAAAGTGGTTATGAGTTGTGGCTGTGAGTATCGAGGGGTTTCAAACCCCGTCCCGATGCCGTCCCGAGGGCGTCCGGGTTGGGTTTGAACCGCGTCCCAAGGTCGTTCAGAACGCCGGCCGGAAGCCGTCCGTTTGAGGGTTCAAGAGTTCAAGGG
>JBIOJL010000455.1:0-4511 GCA_044450885.1 Tepidisphaerales bacterium | reverse complement strand
CGGCCGCGCCGCGGTCCACGAAGCACCGCGCGGCCGCGACCCACACGGCCAGACCCAAGGCTTCCGAGGCGATTCCCTTTGACTCCGATGCGGCCCCGGCCGCCAAAGGCGAATTCCACGCCTTCAACAAGGCGGCGTAAGCTGGAAACGCCGAGCTCCAACTCGGCTCGAATCCCCAAGCAACAACACACTGGCGGCGGCCGATACGACAACGTCGGTCGCCGCCTTGCACTTGGAGCGGAGGCTTGACGCGTCGAGCCGCCGCACTCCGAAGCGGATTCACTCCTTCACGATCACCGTGCTCTTGCCCTCGAGCAGCAACTCGAAGACCAGCGCCACGTCTTCGTTGCGCATGCGGATGCAGCCCATCGATTCCATCTTGCCGATGCTGTCGGGATCGATCGTGCCGTGGATCCCGTAGGACAGCTTGCCGACGGCCTGGCCGTCGACGCCGGTCAGGCCGATCCAGTAGTCGCCCAGCGGATTGCGCGGGTCGCCGGCCGGGATCACGCCCTCGCCGCGCGGGCTGTAGTAGGTCGGCTTCTTGAGCTTGCGCTGCGGATCGACCATCCAGGTGCCGGGGGGCGTCGAGTCGTCCTTGCCCAGGCCAACGGCATAACTGGTCAGATACAGCGAGCCGGCCTCGCCGGGCGAGCCCAGGTAGAGGTCCATCGTGAACTTGCTCTTGGTCACCAGGGCGTGGAACGGGCCCTTGACGATCTTGACCGTCTGGGCGGCCCGCACCTTCTTCGGGTCGGCGATGCCGTTGAGGCGGCAGAGGAACTCCCAGGTGATGTCGTGGTTCTGGGCCACCTTCTGCAGCCGATCGCCGAACTGCACGGTGTAGGTCGCCTGAAAAGGATCGTCGGCGAAGAATTTGCGGCCGAAAATCAGGTCCTGGTTCAGGGACGCCATCAGGGTCTTGGCGGCGGCAGTGTCGGCTTCGCTGAGTTTGCCGGCGTGGAGAGCCTCGTTCAGCAGAACGCGTGCGACGAGGGGCTGGTTGGCATCCACGAGGCCGCGGGCATCGACCAGCGGGTTGCCGGTGAGATTGCCGGGGAGCGTCGTGGGCCTGACGGCGACCGGCTCGGCCGGACGGGTGGTCGGGGTCACAACCGTCTGGGCGGAGCGGGCAATCGTGGAAGAACTGCCGCCAGTGCCCTCACCAGCGGTGTTTGACGCTGGATGCACGCCCTCGGATTCCGCCGGTGAGGACACCGGTGGCACTCGATGCGATTGACCCGTCTGAGCGGGACGGGTGGCCGGAAGTTGTGCGGCAGCCGGCTGGACGGCAGGCGCCGCCGATTCGCCGGGTGTTTGCGTCATCACCAACAGCACCTTGCCCGTGTACAGCGGCTGACGGACGGGGTTGTCCACCACCTTCACCGGCGGTGGGTCGCCGACCGGCGACGCCACGTCAACCGCGGCCAGCGGCGACGGACCAGCGCCCGAACCAGCGCCCGACGCGCGCAACCGATATACCGTGAATGATGCGCCTGATACCGTGGCAACAGCAAGGATGGTGGCAAGCCAGCGGCTGGACCGTCTCCGACGTCGCATGAGAACCTCCTTGTTCTCTTAAACTATGACCGCGGCTCATGCACGGATGAGATTGGGCGCGGAGCGCCAGACGCCGCAGTCGGTAATCAGCATACCGAGCGGCACGTCGTGGTCAAGCACGGGCAGGGAATCGACAATCTGCTCCTCAAACGCCAGGCCGCAACTGATTCCCATGAACTCGGGCTGCGCCAGGAACCGGTCGTAGAACCCCATGCCGCGCCCGATGCGGTGGCCGTCGCGGGTGAAGCCCACTCCGGGGACGATGACGAGGTCGATGAGGTTCACGGGGATCGGCTTGCCGCCCACCGGCTCGCGGATGCCCGGACGACTGGTCGTGAACCCGGAGGTGAGCGAGTTGATCTCGACCGGCAGCATGCCCCGCTCTTCCCATTTCACCTTGGGCGCCATCACCGTCTTGCCCTGCTGCCAGGCCTTGAGCGCGATGGAGGCCGTATCGACCTCGCCCGGCATGGAAAGATAGATCATGATGACGCTGGCGGCCTGGAACTCGGGACTGGCCAGCAGGAGCGAACAGGCGGCGAGCGACTTGGCGTGGCGCTGTTCGTTACTCAACGTCGCCAGCTTCTCGCGCAGCATTTTGCGGATTATGGATTTCTGGTTGTCTTCGGACATGGGCGGCCTCCATCAGACATTCTTCTTATTATCAGACACGCCCTGCGCCGGGTCGTTGGCGGCGGGCGACGCTCCTTTGAGCCACTGGAGATAGCGTCCGATGGCCGCCTCATAGCCTCGATCCGCGGGCGTATAGTATGTCTTATCGACACCCAGGTAGTCCTGCGCCACATATCCTTTCTCGGAATCGTGCGGATACTGATAACTCTCACCGTGGCCCAGCCGCTCGGCCCCGGCGTAGTGCGTATCCCGCAGATGTTTGGGAACCGGGATCGTCCGGCCTTCACGAACGTCCGCCATGGCGGCCCAGATCGCTTTCGCCGAGGCGTTGGACTTGGGCGTGGTCGCCATGTATATCGCCGCCTGCGCGAGGGTGAGCTGGCATTCCGGCATGCCGATCCTCTCCACGATATTATAGGCCGCAGCGGCGATCATGATGGCCCGCGGGTCGGCGTTGCCGATGTCTTCGCTGGCCAGGATGGCGATGCGCCGAGCGATGAAACGCGGGTCTTCGCCGGCCTCAAGCATCTTGGCGACCCAGTAAACGGCCGCATCCGGATCGCTGCCGCGCATGGACTTGATCAGGGCACTGGCCGCGTCGTAGTGCTCGTCGCCATCGGCGTCGTAGACGATCGCCTTGCGCTGGATGGATTGCTCGGCGACATCGAGGGTGATCCGGAAACGAGGCGGTAGGGCGGTTTCGCCGAGACCGCCGGTATGGGGTGGGGCGGTTTCGCCGAAACCGCCGTCTTCGGCGTGCGACGACGGACCGCTCGGCGAGCGGTCCCTACCAGAGCCGTCCCTGCCTTCAGCCTCGGCCGCCAGCGACAGCGCGGCCACTTCCAGCGCCGTCAGCGCCCGCCGGGCATCGCCGTCGCAGGTCCTGGCCCAGTGCTCGAGGGCCGCCGGGTCCACTTCCAGGTTCATTTGTCCCAGCCCGCGTTCCTTATCCGCCAGGGCTCGCTGCAGCAGCGAGCAGATATCCGCCTCCGACAGGGCCGTGAATTGGAAGATGCCGCTGCGCGAGACCAGCGGCGAGTTGACCGAGAAAAACGGGTTCTCGGTGGTGGCCCCGATGAGCAGGATCAGCCCGTTCTCCACATCCGGCAGCAGGATGTCCTGCTGAGCCCGGTTGAAGCGATGGATCTCGTCGAGGAAGAGCACCGTTCGCCCGCCGCCCGAGGAGAGCCGGTCGCGGGCGTCGTCGAGGATGGCGCGGACCTCCTTGACGCCCACCGCGGCCGCGTTGAGTTGTTCAAAATGGCAGCGGGTCTGCAGCGCGATGACCTGCGCCAGCGTGGTTTTCCCCGTGCCCGGCGGGCCGTAGAAGATGGCCGAAGACAGCCGGTCGGCCTCGAGCATCCGCCGCAGCAGTCTGCCCGGGCCTAGGAAATGCTGCTGCCCGACGAACTCATCGAGCGTCCGCGGCCGCATCCGCACCGCCAGCGGCGCGACGCGGTCGAGGTTCTTCTTGCGCGACTCGGCGAAGAGGTCCATCGAGGGAAGCATACGAGGGCTGGGGGCCAGTTGCCACCCCTGGGAACGCCGAGCTCCCGTTCGGCTTCTTGGAGTGCGGCGGCTCGACGCCGCTTTTCCATCGACGTCGCAACCGGCGTAATGAAACCACGGACGTTGCGCGGCGGAATATCCGTGCCGTTTCTCGCCGCCTCAAGCAGAGCCTGGACTTCAACGCCAACTCCGCCGCACATGGGAAAGCGGCGTCAAGCCGCCGCACTCCAAAAAGATAGCGAGCCGGCCGCTCAGGTGTCGTGTCACGTTTCCTCTCCGCCAATGACGTTCTCGATACGCCGGTCCGGCACCAGCCAGAGCAGGGCCACCAGTACGTACAGACCTTGGGAAATCCACTGCGACCAGAACGCCATCGCAATGGCGGTGGCGTAGATCAGGGGCGATACCTTCCCCTTCCAGTCGCTGCCGACCGCCTTCTTCAAGAGGGAATCATGGCCCTGCGAGGCGATGATGATCTGCTGCAGTATCCAGTACGCGATGGAAGCCATCAGCAGGACTGCGCCATATATGGCCGACGGGGCGGCAGCGAAGTGGTTTTCTCCCATCCAGCCCGTGGCGAAGGGAAACAGCGACAGCCAGAACAACAGATGCAGATTTGCCCAGAGCATCGGTCCCGTCACCTTGTGGGATGCGTGCAGCATGTGATGGTGGTTGTTCCAATAGATGCCGACGTAGACAAAGCTCAACACGTAGCAGAAGAAGCCCGGGATCAGGGGCGTCAGAGCATGGATGTCCTCGCCATGGGGCACCTTCAGTTCCAGCACCATGATGGTGATGATGATGGCGAT
>JBIOJL010000454.1:0-4563 GCA_044450885.1 Tepidisphaerales bacterium | reverse complement strand
CCGGCATGGCATCCAGGGCGTTGAGGAGCAGGTTCAGGAAGACCTGCTGCATCTCTCCGCCATTGGCCAGCACCGCCGGCAGGTCCGGCGCAAACTCGGCGTCGATGCGGACCTGCCGTCCGCGTGCCCGCTGCTCGATGATCCCCAGCGCCTGCTCCACCGGCCGGCGGATCGGTATCGGGGACCGCGCGCCGGTGGATGGCCGGCAGTACGACAGCAGCCCCTGGGCGATTTGCGCCACGCGGTCGGACTGGTCGATGATCTTCCGCAGTTCCTGTGCCACTACCGGCGACATGCCCTCGCCGTGGTCCTGCAGCAGGAGCCGGGCCTTGGCGCTGACGATGGCGATCGGGTTGTTCACCTCGTGGGCCACCTGCCCGGCCAGTTCGCCAACGGCCGCCAGCTTGCCCGCCCGCATCGCCTGCGCCTGCGTCTCCTTCTGCGAGGTGATGTCCTGGAACAATTCCACGATCTGGCTGACCGCGCCGCTTGCATCCAGCAGGGGCGCGGCGGTCAGTTGGAGCACGCGTTCCGCCTTGCGGGCGGGCGAGGCTTCCGCAACAGGGCGCGCCAGTTGCGCGCTCCTTTCGGCCACCTGTACCTGGCGCGTCGCCAGCGCGTCCACGGCAATCGGATCCGCGGGATGGTCGGCCGCAAGCCAGCGGCGCCATTCGCTGTTGCACCAGTAGGGCCGCAGATTCGTATCCAGCACGCGCAGCCCGGTTCCCGTCGTCTCCAGGGCCCGCTCCAGCAGCGTGCGGCTGGCGATGGCAGCGCTGGCGACCCGCGCCAACTCGCGCTCGTCGTAGCGCATCCGCTCGGCGAGCGCGGATACGAAATACGCCGATACGAAGAAGATTACGGCATGCAGGCTGATCAGTGTGAAGACGTACGAGCCCAGATGCGCTGCGTGTACCATCCCCTGCTCATCGTGGACGTGCGGAAAGATCAACAGCGTGTAGTGGTGCAGCCAATTCTGCCATTCGCCCACGCCCAGGATGGCCAGCAGCACCGTCGCCACGGCCGCCACGGCGTAGCACTGGCGCCGCCCCAGCGCCGTGCCCCCGATGATCACGTGTGCCACCATGAGCAGCGACAGGGGGTTCTCGATGCCGCCGGCAAAGTGCAGCAACACCGCAAAGAATGCCAGATCGCCGTACACCTGTACCGGCAGCGTGTAGCGCAGGGCGAGCTTCCGGTGCAGTTGCACGACGTAGAGCAGGTTCGCCACGGCCAGTCCCGCAGTCGTCACCAGCAGCGGCCGCGCCACCGCCACGGAAAGGAACTGGGCAATGTAGATGGTTCCAATGACCAGGATCGCGGCCACGGCGATGGCGGCCCAGCGCACGGCAATGAACCACCCCGCGAAGGTGCGCACCCATTCCTGCCGGTCGGGCCAGGCCCCGCGCAGCCAGTCGTCCGCGGTGGAGACCGTGGGCAGCGGCGAGGGCGCCGCCCGGCTCACCAGCCAGGCGACCAGGAGCCCGCAGATCAGCGCGGAAGTGATGCCCCGCACGAAGTGCAGCAGATGCAGGTATCCCATGTCCATCTGCGAAAGCCAGCGCCGCTCGATGTATTCCGACGCCGCGAACAGCACCACGACGGCCGCCACAAAGATCAACAGGGGTTTGCGGTAATGGACGATCCACGCCGCCGCAGG
Source organism: Tepidisphaerales bacterium (assembly GCA_044450885.1). GTDB lineage: Bacteria > Planctomycetota > Phycisphaerae > Tepidisphaerales > Tepidisphaeraceae > JANYKD01. The sequence goes on along the minus strand of JBIOJL010000454.1, from coordinate 2,903 downwards.
GCCCGTTTCGGGTCCGTCGGCCTGCCCGGGCGTACCCCGCCGGTGGTCGGTCTGAACGTCCATGGCCGGCACTATACCAGCACGCCCGCGGCGCAGCCTTGTTTATGCACATATAGCATCACTGGCCCCGCCACGTCGGCGGGGTCGAAGGTCGGCGATGCCGCATCTGCCCGTGCGAACGTTTGAGAGGGGCGTGGCCATTCTTCCGGGCAATGAAGATGCGTCGGAGTACCGACATCACGGGCTGGAAGCCCGTGCCACGATATTTGGCCGGTCAAATGCGCTTCCTGGAAGGATGGCCAGGCCTTCCGAGACGGGTAGAGACAAGCGTCGGCCGACGCAATAGCATGCCCGGCGTGGACCCGAAGGACGCCAACCCGAATCTGATCCTGCCCGTGGGCACTCAGGTGGTCGCGCGGGTGGAGGTGCGCGGCGGCGATGGCGCCATTGCGCTGCCGCCGGGGGCGGTGGGCGTCGTGGCCCAGGCGCCGGGGGATTACTGGCATTCGTATCGCGTGCAGTTTCTGGGCGGAGTGGAAGCGTCACTGAAGCGGGATGAGCTGGCCATCCTCTCGGAGTTTCAGGCAGGGGGGCTGGATCGGATCGAGCATCCGATGGCCGAGCATCGGCTGTGGGATCATGTCATCTATCGCTGCATCGTCGGCTCGCGGGCGTATGGGCTGGATACGAACGAGTCGGATATCGACCGTCGGGGCGTCTATCTGCCGCCGGCCGATATGCACTGGTCGCTCTATGGCGTGCCCGAGCAACTGGAGAACCCGGAGACGGAGGAGTGCTACTGGGAGATGCAGAAGTTTCTCACGCTGGCGCTGAAGGCGAACCCAAATGTGCTGGAGTGCCTGTATTCTCCCGTGGTTGAGCATGCCGCCCCGGTCGCCCGGGAAATGCTGGCGATGCGCGAGCGCTTTCTCTCAAAGATCGTCTACCAGACCTACAACGGGTATGTGATGAGCCAGTTCCGCAAGCTGCAGGCCGACCTGCGGAACAAGGGGCAGGTGAAGTGGAAGCACGTGATGCACCTGCTGCGGTTGCTGCTGTCCGGGATCGCCGTGTTGCGCGAAGGATATGTGCCGGTGCATGTGGGCGAGCATCGGCCGATGCTGCTGGCGATTCGCCGCGGCGAAGTGGCGTGGGAGGAGTTGGACAAGTGGCGGCTGGCGCTGCACGAGGACTTCCAGCAGGCGTTCGTGGCGACGAAGCTGCCGGAGCGGCCGGATTATGTGAAGGTGAATGCGCTGTTGATCCGGGCGCGGCGGAGCGTTTGCTCGTAGGGTGTGCTTCAGCACACCTGTATCCCATGCCGTCGCGCCGCGTCCTTGTTCTCGTGCCGGTTCGCGCGTTTCCCGCCGGGCAGGCATCCCGTGGTGTGCTGAAGCACACCCTACGAAACCGGGCGGGCATGAAAGGATGACAGACAATGTCGGTTGCACAAGACCCACGGCTCAAGCGGATGGTCGCGGAGATGTCGTATCCGATGGTCTTCGCCACGATCAGCGGCGCGCATCTGTACGGATTCCCATCGCCGGATTCGGATTACGACCTGCGCGGTACACATGTGCTGCCATTGCGGCAGGTGGTCGGGTTGGCAATGAGGGAGGAGACGGTCGAACGGGGCGGCGTGCATGAGGGGCTGGAGATGGACATCGTGTCGCACGATATCCGCAAGTTCGTTGGGCTGATGCTGAAGAACAACGGCTATGTGCTGGAGCAGTTGTACTCGCCGCTGGTGGTGCATACGACGCCGGAACATGAGGAATTGAAGGAGATCGGCAAGGACTGCATCACGCGGCACCATGCGCATCACTACCTGGGTTTCGCCAGGACACAGTGGCAGCTCTTCGAGAAGGAGAACCCCCGGCGGGTGAAGCCGCTGCTCTACGTCTATCGCGTGCTATTGACGGGGATTCATCTGATGCGAACGGCCGAGGTGGAGGCGAATCTGGTGACGCTGAACGAGGGGTTCCGGTTGCCGTACATCGGTGAGTTGATCGAACGAAAGACCACCGGGGCCGAAAAAGGGACACTGCCGGACGGGGACATGGCTTTCCATGAGTGGGAATATCAACGTTTACGGCGGATACTTGAAGGCGAACGTGAGAAGAGTAGTCTACCCGAGCAAGCGGCGGGTCGCGGGGCGATCAACGACTTGCTGATCCGGATTCGGCTTGCGGATCATAACTCTTTGGAATCAAAAGTGTTATCATCATTATCGCGGATTTTCACGCGGCCTTCGCAATAAGATGCCGGTTCGAGAGTATTATTAGTTAGGAAGCTAACTAATTGTCTTGAGGCCGGATATGCAGTCCGCAACCGTGACCAAGCCTATTCCCGTGGAACTTGCCCTCGTCAGCGAGGGCGCCATGCGTGCATTGGTGAAGGCGTTCGGGTTGCTGAAGCACGTCATGGAGCCCTACTTCGCGAACTACGGGTTGACGGGGGCCCAGTGGGGGATTCTGCGCGTGCTGGGGCGGGCCGAACAGGAAGGATTGCTGGCGTTGCGTCTGTCCGATCTGGGCAAACGGCTGCTGGTCCGGCCGCCGAGCGTGACGGGGCTGGTCGGGCGGATGCAGCGCGCGGGATGGGTAGAACTGACGGCCTCGGCGCAGGACCAGCGGGTGAAGAATGTCAGCCTTACGCCGGCCGGCCGACGGATGCTGGAGCGGGTCATGGCAGGGCACGGGGCGCAGATTGAGTCGATGCTCAAGCCGCTGTCGCACGCGCAGCGTCGGCAATTGCAGGGGCTTCTGGAGCAGGTCGCGGGTCGTATGGAAGAACTTGCCGGGCGGGCCGCAACGCGGCCCGCGTCCGGGACGGATGTGACAGCACAAAACAACGATTGAGGTTTAAAAAATGCGTAGCTGGATAGGACGAATATTAGTGTT
>JBIOJL010000453.1:0-4606 GCA_044450885.1 Tepidisphaerales bacterium | reverse complement strand
GCCGACACCGGCTACGGCGATGCCATCAGTACGCATTACACCGTGCGGGAATACATTCAGGCGGGCATCGCCGGCTGCCACATCGAAGACCAGACGTTCCCGCCGAAATCCGGCCCGCGCCGCCGCTGCATCTCGATTCCGGAGATGGTCGGAAAGCTCCGGGCGGCGATGGATGCCAAACAGGACCTCGACCCGGACTTTGTGATCATGGCCCGGTGCGATCTCGGTGGCGTGCCGGGCGCCAGCTTTGCGGAGATTATCGAACGCTGCCAGGCCTACAAAGCCGAAGCAAAGGTCGATGTCGTCTGCCCCAACGGCCTGCGCACCTGGGAAGAAATTCAAGAGGCGATCCGCCTCATTCCCGGGCCCGTCGTCCCGCTCATTCCCGCCCACCTGTCGCCGTATCCCTCCTTACAGGCGCAACAGGATGCCGGGGCCGCCGCCGCCTGGTTCCCCGCGCTGACCACGATGGCAGGCTTGCAGGCGAACTGGGATTTCCTGAGTGATTTTCAGCAGCGCGGCACGTTGGCCCTGGATGGGCTCCGTGCCCAGGCGGCTCAGAGCCCCTGGGGTGTCGCCACCAATGCCCGCATTCTGGACGAGCCGCATCTGCGCGCGATGGAGGAGAAGTATCTTCCAGACTGAGTCTGGCGGACAATTGGTCGAACAAGCGGGAGGACGGCCATGCCGGTCATCGACGTTCAGGTTCATCCGTTCGATCGCAATCATCCGGGCCGGCCGTGGGCCAGTCCCTCGCACGGGCTCGACTCCGCCTCGGGCGAAGAGATGGTCGCCGCGATGAACAGTGTGGGCGTCGACGGTGCGATCATGGTTTCCTCGTTCAGCGCCTATGAATACGACCCGAGCTACGCGCTCGAAGTCTACAACACCTATCCGGACAAGTTTCGGGTGGTGACGCCGGTCGACGCGACCAACCCGGCGATTGAGGATGTGGTGGCGAAATGGGCGGCGACGCCAGGCGCGCGCGGCATTCGCATACGAATGCGCGACGGCCTGCCGATGGACGCCGACCACCCCGGCTTGAACCGCGCTTTCGCGGCCGCCGGCAAACACGGTTTGCCGGTCAATCTGCTGTGCTGGGGCATCCTCGACAAAGGGCTGCCGCACATCCAGCGACACCAGGGTACGGTCATCGTCATCGACCATCTCGGCTTGCTTCAACCCGCCCGCCCGCCGGTCCCCGCCGACGTTTGGGCCGATCTTCCCAAGCTCCTCGCCTTGGCTCAATACGAGAATGTCAGGGTGAAGATCAGCGGTGCCTGCACGATGTCGCACCAGCCGTTCCCCTACGACGATATCTGGGAGCCGGTGCTGCGGGTCATCGATGCGTTCGGGCTGGATCGTTGCATGTGGGGCACCGACTGGACGCGGACGATCGGCATGCTGACCTATGAGCAGGGCGTCGCGCCGTTCCGCGACACCAAACGCCTGTCCGAGAACGACAAGGCGGCGCTCATGGGAGGAACGTTGCAGAAAGTCTACAAGTGGTAGTGCGACCGTACTGATTCGGCCGCGCACAGATCTGACGGAATAGCTCAGAAAGCAGCGAGGACTCCTGCCGTAGTCCAGCCATGGCCGCCGGGTACAAGCGTCAAGTTTTGGCCGCGCCGCGAAACACGACGAGGGCGTCTACCGCCTTCACGCCCTGACCTGACGGCAGCACCATCAGCGGATTGATGTCCAGCTCCGCCAGGTGTCCTTCAAGGTGCATGGCGAGGTGCGACACGCGCACCAGCGTCTCCGCGAGCGCCGCGAGGTCCGCCGCCGGGCGTCCGCGGAAGCCCCGGAGCAGCCGGGCGCCTTTGACCTCGGCGATCATCGCCTGTGCTTCCGACCGCGTGATCGGGCAGCGTCGCAGGGCCACATCGTTGTAGACCTCGACCATCACGCCGCCGCTGCCGAACAGGAGCACCGGGCCTAGTTGCGGGTCGCAAGACACGCCGATGATGACTTCGACGCCGTCTCGCACCATCTCCTGCACCGACACGCCGGAGATGTGGGCCTGTGGCGCATGGGTGTTGGCATTGGCCAGGATCTCGGCGTAGGCCGTTGGCACTTGCGTCGCATCGCCGAGGTTCAGCCGAACGACCCCGGCCTCCGTCTTGTGCAGGATATCCGGCGAGTCGACCTTGAGAGCCACCGGATACCCGAGCTGCTCTGCGGCCGCGACGGCGGCCACTGCGGAATTTGCGAGGTGCCCGCGCGCGCTCGACACGCCCCAGGCCGCCAACAACTGCTTGCTTTCGGACTCTGAGAGTGTCGGGCGCCCCAGGCTGAGCGCCTGGACGATGGCCTCATCCTGCGGCGCCGTGCGCGGCGGGGCCGTGGCAAAGCCATCGGCCAGGCGACGCTCGCGCCAGGTGTGATAGGCGAGGCGGCTCTGGAGGCCGCGGGCCAGCTTGTCCGGCGTGTAGAAGATCGGGATCCGGGCGCTCCTGAGCTGGGGCAGGCCGGATTTGGCGTCCCGGCTTCCGGTCCACAGGAACACCACGCCCTTGTCGGTGCTATCACGCTGGCTGATGACCTGCTGGGCCTGGGCGTCCGCCCCCGCGCTCGCCACGACGAGCGTCCCCATCCGGGGATCGTTGATCATGTGCTCCATGATTTGCGGGAAGGACTCGCTGTTGGCAAAGCCCGTCACGTCGGCCGGGTTCGCCGCCCACCCGAAGCCCTTCAGGATCCCGTTGATGCCGTCGCGCGCCGCGTCGCCGAGCGTCGGCAGGTCGAGGCCGGCCTGACCGCACATGTCGGCGGTCAGCGAGCTGATGCCGCCCGAATGGGAGACCACCGCGATGCCGGGCACGGCGGGCTTGGGGGTGTGGGCGAGGAGGTGCGCAACCTCGATGAGTTCGTCGTAATCCTGGACCCGGATCACCCCGTATTGGGCAAAGATCGCATCGTACCGGGCATCTTCGCCCGTCAGCGCCGCGGTATGCGAGCGTGCAGCCCGCGCGCCGAGTTCCGAGCGCCCGATCTTGATCAGGACGACCGGCTTGCCGCGCTCGGCCGCGAGCTTTGCCACTTCGAGAAACTTGTCGGCCCGCTTGAAGCCTTCGACAAAGCCGGCGATGATCCGGGTGTCCGGGTCGTCCAGCAGGTAGCGGGCGAAATCGGTAAAGTCGAGGTCGGCCTCGTTTCCCGTCGAGATGATGTAGCTGAAGCCGATGCCGTTCTCGACCGCCCGCACCAGGAACGGCCCGAATGCCGTCGCGCCGCTTTGGCACACCAGGCCGATCGGCCCGGTCAGCCCGGACGCCCCGCGCGAGGAAGCGGTGGCCCAGATATCGTCTTTGACATTCGCGAGCCCCAGACAGTTGGGGCCGCTGATCCGCATGCCCGAGGCGCGGGCAAATTCACCCAATTCCCCTTGCAAATCACGCCGGTCGTCGACGCCGCGCTCGGCAAAACCCGCCGAGATCACGATCGCCGATCCCGCCCCCTTGCGGTGGCTCTCCTGGAGGACATCGAGCACCTGGTCGTAGGGCACCACGACGGCCACGACGTCGGGGGCCTCCGGCAGGTCCATCACACTCGGGTAGGACCTCTCCCCCATGATTTCGTCATAGCGGGGGTTAACGGCATAAACCCGCACCCGGTCTTTGGCCTTGAGCGCCGCAGCCAGAAACCGCCCGCCATACTGCATCCGCGGCGTCGCGCCCACGATCGCGATGGAGCGCGGGTTCAGCATTTTGTGGATCGACGCCATCTGCGGTTCTGTCCAGAACTCCATGAGGCCTTCTCTCACTCCAGCAGCGCCACGATCCAATCCATGCCAGGGGCTAGCGCTCTACCATGAACCGGTGTTGGTCATGCTGGTCCAGGGTTCGGCAGGCGGCAGCGCTTCGCCGGACTGCAGTATCTCGATGGAGATGCCGTCCGGCGTGCGGACGAAGGCCATGCGGCCGTCACGCGGCGGGCGGTTGATCGTGACGCCGCGGGCGACGAAGGCGCTGCAGGTGTCGTAGATGTTGTCCACGGCGTATGCGAGGTGTCCGAAATTGCGGCCGCCGGGGTAGGGCTGGGGATCCCAGTTGTAGGTGAGTTCCACGGCAGCCTCCTCATCGCCGGGAGCGGCGAGGAACACGTTGGTATAGCGGCCTTTCTCGTCCGGACGGCGGCGGATCTCGCGCAGGCCGAGCACCTCGAAGAACGCGATGGTGTCCTCGAGCGAACTGACGCGGATCATGGTGTGCAAATATTTGGTCATGCGGTTTCTCCGGTCGACGTGTTCGTGGCGGCGCGGCGGAGGGACGAGGTGTGGTGATCAGTGCCCACCAGGATTATCCAAGTCGGCTGATACCACAAAAGCGAAACGTCCGCTCTGAGGCCAGCGAGATTCGGCGGAACTACTTTAGTCGCGAAGATGGCATTGAACTGCCGGAGCAAATCCGCCCGCTCGCTCGCCAGCCAGCGCGGTCCTTTCTCAAACTCTCTCGTGAATGACCGGAATGGGGCCAGGGTGTGTGGAAACGGCACGAGATTGAGGTGTCAGGGCCGATTCCGTCGTGGGGGCAGCTGCTTTAGAATCCCGTAGCTTGGGGCTTCGGGGGTTGGCGATGCATCGGTTCATCGATGGCGAAGATCG
>JBIOJL010000452.1:0-4609 GCA_044450885.1 Tepidisphaerales bacterium | reverse complement strand
GGCCCTACTTGGCGCCCATGCCACAACGTGTGGTCAGCGCCGTGCATACGACGCCACAGGCCGCGATCGGCGATCGCGGCTACAGTCACCAGTCCAGCGTGCCGAGCCAGGCCTTGCGCATCTCGTCGATCGTCAGCTTGCAGTCGGCGAGGGACAACGCCGGGGAGCCGGTGGTCCGGCCAATGGGACGGACGTTGGCCACGCCGGAAAAAAGCTTGTCGATCGGCGGTTGGAATTCGCGGGCCGTTTCGACCAGGTACGCGCCGTTCTGCTCGTCGAAATAGCTGGGAACGCCGGGATGAATGTCGATGCCGATGCCGGAGGCGAGCGACATTTCGGCGGCCGCGGTCAGCCAGCCGCCGTCGCTGACGTCGTGGCAGCTTCGCACGTGGCCGGCCGCGATCGCCTGGGCCATGAGGCGGTGCATGCGCGACAGCATCTTGAGATCGCGGTCATTCTTGCACGCCACCAGCAGCAGCAGGTTGCCGGGCGATTTGAAGTCCATGGTGACGCACTTGCGGACATCGTCGATGACGCCGATGGCGCTGATGAGCAGCGTGTTGGGGATGCGGATGACCTGCCCGGTTTCCTGGTTGGTGAACTGGTTGTGCAGCGAGTCCTTGCCGGAAATAAAGGGGACGCCGTATGCCTTGGCCGCGTCGTAGCAGGCTTCGCAGGCGCGGGCGAGGTGGCCCATGGAGACCTCATCATTGGTGCCCGGCCAGCAGAAATTGTCGAGGATGGCCAGGCGGTTGGGGTCGGCCCCGACGGCGACGGCGTTGCGGACGGCCTCGTCGATGCCGGCGACCGCCATGTCGTAGGAGTCTTCGATGTGCGGAGCGAGGCCGCAGGAGAGGACCACGCCCTTGCGGCTGGTGAGCTTGGGGCGGATGACGGAGGCGTCGGATGGCCCGACCTGGGCCGGGCCGAGCAGCGGTTTCACCACCGAGCCGCCCTGCACTTCGTGGTCGTACTGGCGGACGATCCAGTGCTTGCTGGCAACATTCGGATGCGCTAGCACGGCCAGCAACTGCTCGCGCAACGGCTTGCCGGTGGGGACCGGCGCGGCCGCGCCGCGGACGGAGTTCTTCTTCTGGACGAAGACGGCCTTGCGGACGGGCATGGGGATGCCCTTGTGGACGAAATCCATGTCCATGCGGCCGACTTCGACGCCGCTGAAGTTGAGGCGTAGGGTGGGATTCATCCCACCATCTTCAGGCGTGTGAGCAACGTCTGTAACGATGGAAGCCGCTTTGGTCTTCATCGTGGTGAGCAAGTTCTGGACCGCGGCGTAGCCGTCCAATTCAATCCTTTCATCCGCCGTGAGCACGCCGTCCCGGGCCCGGGCAGAGAGCGCCAGGCAACGGGCATCCTGTGTCGCCGACAAATTCATATCGAGCACATGCCGTGCGACCTCCGCTGTCATTTTCGGCGTCCCGAATTCGCCGATCACGGTCGCCTCAACATTCTCGCCCGCGGCCAGCTTCAGCAACTCCTCCAGGTGCTCGGGCGGGACGGCCATGACCATTCGCTCCTGGGCTTCGCTGATCCAGATTTCGTCGTATTTCAGGCCGGCGTATTTAAGGGGGACGCGATCGAGTTCGACGATTGCGCCGAGTTTCTCGCCCATCTCGCCGACGGCCGAGGATAGGCCGCCGGCGCCGCAATCGGTGATGGCGTTGAACAGCCCGAGATCGGCTGCCTGGAGGACGACGTCGGTCATTTTCTTTTCGGTGATGGCGTTGCCGATCTGCACGGCGTGGGAGAATTCGTCGGCGTGGCTGGTGGTGAGTTGGGCCGAGGAGAAGGTGGCGCCGTGGATGCCGTCACGGCCGGTGCGGCCGCCCATGACGACGATCTTGTCGCCGGGTTTGGCGTTCTTGATGATGCGGTTGCGCGGAATGAGGCCGACGCAGCCGCAGAAAACCAGCGGATTGCCGAGGTAGCGGTTGTCGAAGTAAACGGCGCCGTTGAGCGTGGGGATGCCCATGCGGTTGCCGTAGTCGCGGACGCCGGCGACGACTTCGCGGAGGATGCGCTTGGGGTGGATGACGCCTTTGGGGAGATTTGCGATTTGCGATTTGGGATTTGCGATTGATGTGGGGTCAGTGCGGCCCCCTGGGCGGAAACCGGACCTGTCCCCTTTTCAATCAGCATGGGGTGGCCCGTGGCGAAATTGGGGTCGGCGACGAAGAAGATGTCCGTGTTGGCGATCGGCCGGGCGGCCAGGCCCGTGCCCAGGACATCGCGGATGACGCCGCCGGAGCCGGTGGCGCTGCCGCCGTAGGGGTCGATGGCACTGGGGCGGTTGTGGGTCTCGACCTTGAAACAGACGGCATCGGTCTCGTCGAAGGAGATGACCCCGGCGTTGTCGGCGAAGACCGAGAGACAGAAGTCAGCGGCGATGCCGTCGTCGGAATGCGCAGGGTCCGCACTGCGGACCATGGCCGCCGAGTGGCCCGCGTCCGCTGAAGCGGACCCTACGGAATCGCCCCTTGAACCCTTGAACCCTTGAACCCTTGAACCCGAGCCCGCCGGGCGAAGCTGGGCTTCCTCCATCAGCTCCATCGTGCTGCGGAAGATGGTCTCCTTGATGAGGTTGCGGTACTTGCGCGTGCCGAGAACCTTGCCCGTCTCGTCGCGGATTTCCAGTTCGATGCCGCTCTTGAGCGTCTTGTGGACGCAGTGCTCGGACCAGGTCTGGGCGAGGGTTTCCAGTTCGACGTCGGTCGGTTCGCGGCCGATTTGCCTGTAGTGATCCTGGATCGCCTTCATCTCGGCAAGCGAGAGGAAGAGGTGGCCGTCGCGGCTGAGTTTGTTGAGCCGGTCATCCGTCAGGTTGCGGACTTCGACATGGCGGACGTTCTGGTCGTGCGGCGGTGCGTGGGGAAATTCTTTGACGATGAGCGGCTCGAAGAGAATCGTCTCGATGACGCTGTTGGCCAGGATACGGTTGGCGATGAACTGGAGGTCCTGCCGGGGCACGATGCCGTCGATGACGTAGGCCCGGCCGGTGCGGACTTCGCGGATCGGCAGGCCCATGTCGCGGATGGCCATTTCGGTGGAGGCGGCGACGGGATCCATGACGCCGGGCTTGAGGTGGATCTCAATGCGGCTCTGGCCGGGCTCGGCCGGGGCGATGTGGACGAGTTCGGCGCGGTCGACGACAGGGTCGGCCAGGAGTTCGCCGGCGATCCGCTGCACATCGGCCGGGGAGGCATCGGTGTCGAGGAAGAAGATGCGGCAGGTTTTGATGGGCCCGACGGATTTGCCCAGTTCGGCGATCTGTTTGCGCACGGCCTCGCCCGCGGGGTCCGAGTCCTCGAGCCCATGGGTTCTGGTCCATACGTCGATGCGATAGATCATGGGGGTAGTTTACAGGAACCGGAGTGCAGGGGAATACGTATGTCTGTAGCCTCGATGGCGAAGACGAGACACCGCGATTGCCGATGGGGGCGATTATCGAAGGGGGCGAATATCATCAAGCAGCCGGCTGAGAGCCACGGCACGGACATCGGCGGCCAGCTTGAAGGTGTTCTGCCCGGCGTGGACGACGACCAACTCGGATAAGCGGAGATCCGCAAGGGCGGCTCGCATCGACGGAGTCAGGCTTGGGGCCGTCGTTCGCTTGACCTCGACACCGATTCGCCGATCGCCTCGCACAATGAGCAGATCGAGTTCGGCGCCTGCGTGAGTGGCCCAGAAATAGCACTCGTCGGGTTCGACGCCGACAGCCCGTGCAAACTGCTCGATCACAAACCCCTCCCAGGACGCGCCGACCTTTGGATGACCTTCCAGTTCGGTCATGGACCGGATGTTGAGCAGGGCATGGAGAAGACCCGTATCGCTCAGGTAAATCTTCGGTGACTTGACCTGCCTCTTGCCAAGGTTTTCGTGCCATGGACGGAGTTGCCGCACGACGAGGGCCGAGCCGAGCTTGTCGAGATAGCTCCGCACCGTGGATTCGGAGACGCCGAAGGACCGTGCAAACTCCGCAGCGTTCCATATCTGACCGTGGTAGTGTGCCAGCATCGACCAGAACCGCAGGAGAGTTTCACTGGCGACGGTTATGCCGAGTTGCGGCAAATCCCGCTCGAGAAACGTCCGAACAAAGTCCCGGCGCCAACGGAAACTCTGGCTGTCTGAAGAGGCCAGATAAGATCGCGGGAATCCGCCACGACACCAAAGCGTTTGCGCGTTTTCGACACCTGCGTCGGTGAGCGACAATCCGCCGAGTTGGTGATAGTGAATCCGCCCTGCCAGCGATTCGGAACTCTGCCTCAGGAGTTCCGGCGATGCGCTGCCAAGCACGAGGAATCTCGCCGGAGTTCGCGGGCGATCGGCCAGCACGCGCAGCACGGGGAATATCTCCGGCCGGCGCTGGATTTCGTCGAGAACGACCAGGTGCCGCAGGGGTTCCAGCGCCAGCATGGGATCGGCAAGCCGCGCGAGATCGGCGGGACGTTCGAGGTCGAAGACATTCGCGACAGATCGGCCACCCGACAACTCCCGAGCCAGAGTCGTTTTGCCAACCTGGCGGGCTCCGATGATGGCAACCACGGGATATTCGCGCAGTCGCCTTCGCAAGAATTCCAAGTCCGTCTTCCGC
>JBIOJL010000451.1:0-4650 GCA_044450885.1 Tepidisphaerales bacterium | reverse complement strand
TTCGCTCCTGCCCGCTGGTGATCCGACGTTCGGGAGCTTCGCTCTCGCCAGCAAGCTGATGAAACCGGCACGTAAATAGCATGGGTGTAGCTACCATGTCGCCCTTCCTTGCGTTGAGTTGGTTCTGGACAAACGCATCTCAACACAGGAAGGGCCTCTCTTCCACCCACAAACTTGTCTTACACCCCAAGGCACACGAGGCCTAACGCTTTCAACGCGAATCGGGTGTGGTCAGCCATTGCCTTGCCTCCGTAGAACGCTCACGGCAGCCGGTAAAGATACACGCCGTATTTCCCATCGTCCGGTCCACCCAAGAAGCCGGCAGCAACGACCACGTAGCCCAGCGGGCTGAAGTCGATCTTGGAAACCTGCCCGCGAATGCCGGCGAGCGAATACTCGGCCTTTCGCGTGAAAGAAGCGGGGTTCTGAGGGTCGGCCACATAGTGCTGAAGCATGGTCGCCGTGCAGGACCAGACGGAGCCGGGCTTGTCTGAGAACCAGGCGAAACGGGAGAGTCGCCAGCCGGTCGGCGGCAAGCCGTCTGAAGCTCCGACCGCGATTGTTCCTGCAACCTTGCCATCCCGGAATACGTTGAAGCGATTCTCAGGGCTGCGCCTGACTCGGCCGAGCCAGAGATTGCCGCTCTGGTCGAACAGGAACGGCTCGCCTTGATCGTCGATTTCCTGGACCACGCCCTTCTCGGTCAAGCGCAGTGCTTTCTGGCCGCGGAACGACAATGAGAGCGACTGCGCATCCGTGGAACGAGCCTCTCCGACGAACCCGGGCAGCCAGACAGCGCCGTCGCGGTCGGTGACACTCAGGCAGGCGAGGCGGTCAAAGATCTGAGGCGCCGGCGTCAAGACCACGGTACCGTCTCTGATTTCTCCAAAGAACGCGGCTTGGCCGCCGGGTTTGGGCACCATGCGGAAGTGGTTGAGGTAGACGCGGCTGCCATCGCCCAGTCCACAGACATATTCGACCTCCGGCCGGGGTGCGCCGGCGCGAGTGAGGGCATCGGCGGCATCGATCCAGGTGTTGCCAACCAACACACGGAGTTTGCGCTCTTGCTTGACCCAGATATTCCCGCCCTTATCCGTGAAAATAGAGAGCCCGTCGCTTGATCGGTTCGAATGATCGGGCACAGCGAACGCGTCGGCAAACAACTTACGGTTCTCAACAATCATCTCAAGCAGCGGCTTGTCGCGGAGAATGGTGTCGCCAGCCACAAACACCGTTCCGTTTATCCCCGAGCGAGGGTCGTCGTAGACATGAACCAGCACTTCACCTGCTCGCCCAATGACATACCCCATAACCAGCCTCACCCATCCGGTTCGCCCGACGGGCAGCCGCGTCATGCCGGTCCATTTCTTGCCGTCGAAGCGAACGAGTTCATCATGCAGATTCGATGTCCACACCGCTCCATCGGAGCCGATGGCGAACATGGTCTCCGGCTGCCCGTGACGGGCTGCTTCCAGGACAATGGGTTCGAGAGCTTTGCCGTCGCCGGGAGCGCCTGGCGTGTAGACCATGATCGGTCTGGCGGGTTGGCTCGGTTCGCGGGTGGAGGCAAAGACGCGCCCGTTCTGCTGGACCGCGTGTAGCCACTTGAACCTCGTATCCGGCAGCGCGTCGACAGTTTTGCCGGCGGCAAAGTCCAGCAGGCGCGACTGCACCCAGACTTTGTTTGGGCCAACAGGTAGCGGGCCGGAATCCTCCGCTGTTCGCGGATTCCAGTCGCGGGCGAATTCCTCACCGGCAAGCACCTTGAACTGCTGCTTCGGATCGACCAAGGCCAGCCCAGCCCCGAACGGTTGACCGTTTTGGGATATCTTGTCGGCCGCCAGGGCAGTCGAGCCGGTAGAATCGGTGTAGATGTAGCGCAGGGAGGTGATGACATAGGGACCGAATCGATGATTCTCTCCCTCGGGTGGCTGGGGATGGCGAAGGAGTTGTCCGTCCCAGGTTCGCATGAGAATGCCGGTGCCGTAGGGAGCGATCTGGGCAACGGCAACAGTGCCGGCCCAGACTTGGGCCCACTTTCCGTTACGCCATTCCCAGACGGCCGATGACTTCTGCCTCGCCGCCAGCGCAAACGCGCCTTTGCCGTCAACCGCAGGCACGAGGGTGATGAAATCCGAGTACTCGGGCTTCTCCACAAACAACGGCTGGTAGCCCCAACTCTTGCCGTCGAAGGTGTGAATCCCCCGGCGGTCGGGGAAGAAACGCATGTTGCCGAACTGCAGATTATACGTCGGCCTGCCGCTCGCGCCGTGACCGGGGCAGTTCCCGACGAAACCCAATTGTTCGTCGGTGTGGCGCTCGATGACCTCCCGGCCATCGTAGCCCAGCAGTGTCTGCGCGAAATGGACCGCGAACCAGACCTGCCCGTCCGGCTCAAACAGCACCGGGCGCAAACCCCAAAGTTGCGGCATCGGCTGGCGGAACTCCCGTTCGAGCAATTTCCGCGCCGCCGCCACATCGCCGTCCCCGTATCGGTATCCCACTTCCAGCCAAAGCCGCTTGTCGGGGCCCACGTAGACGGCCCGCACCTCGTCCGGCAGCGGCTGCCACAGCACGTTGCGGATCGTACATTCCACGCGCTTGACATCCTGTGGCGGCGTTTGCTCCGCGCCAATACAGATGACTGCCAGCACGCACGCGACGGTTCCCGCCATCCACCTCGCGCCACCTGATCGAGTGTCCATGGAAGTCTCCATTGTTGTAAGCCATGACTACGGCACCACGCACGGCGTCGATGCGATGTACTTCGCCGCGGCATCCGGGTACACGGATGGATACGACCCCAACTGGGCCGCCGGGTTGGAGATCGTCGAATTCGTCGGCAGCCAGAGCGACGGATTCGCGCCGGTCATGTCATCGAGGCATTCGGCGTGGCCGTCGAAGAAGACGGCGCAGAAGCGATAGGAACCGGCGATGCCGCCGGAGGTCTTCATGCCGTGGCGGTAGCCGAACACCCGCGCGTCGAATTTGCTGGCGGCGCCTCCGCTGGCGGCCGAGCGGTCCAGGCTCTTGCTGGCGCCGCAGAATGCGCCGAAATCGGAAAAACTCGTGTTCAGATGAGGGCTGCTGGTGTCGAGTGTAATCGAGAACGTCGGGCCGTTCGGGTCGTTTGCCCGGGTCCAGCGGCCGCCGTCCGACGCGAAGATCTTCTGCGAGCCGGGCCCGATCTTGTTGACCTTCGGAGCATAGCCGGCCGGGACGGTCCAGTAGGGGCTGCCGGGCATGGCCGCGATGCCGGAATAGGGACTGCCGCGGAAGGGCGGCAGCAGAAAGCCCATGGCGGTGCAGTAGCTGAGCATCTGGCCGGCCTCCACGTTCGGGCCGGTGTATTTGGTGGCGATGATCCCATCCGCCGACGGACAGCGGAACTGCTTCAGCCCCCGATAGGCTTTGAACCGCGTGGCCGTCGACGTCGTGTCGGGCAGGTTGAGCTTCATGATCTGGCTGAGCGGGCCGATGAAGTCGTAATAGTCCATGCAGGGTGGCGGGCAGTCGGCGTCGGTGACGCCGGTTTTGGCGACAGGGGCGCTGCCCGAGTCCGTCCAGAGATAATGGCCGGAGGTCAGGGGCGAGCCCACAATACAGTTGTTGTTCTCCTGGGCATACATCAGCATCCCCTGCCCGATGGCGCGCAGGTTCGCCAGGCACGTCGCGGTGTTGGCGGCCTCCCGTGCCTTCTGCAGCGCGGGCAGGAGGATCGAGACCAGCAGGGCGATGATCCCGATGACCACGAGCAGTTCGACCAGTGTGAAACCGCCGGCCCTGGGCAGGGCGGTTTCGCCGAAACCGCCGGCCACGGGTAGGGCGGTTTCGCCGAAACCGCCGGGTGCCGCGAAGGTCCGACGGCTCGCCGAGTCGTCCCTACCAGGGCGCCGTCGCGAGTCAACATGTGTAGGCATACTCACTCCTTACCCGATCACCGATCACCGATTACCGATTACCGATTACCGTTCACCATTCCTCGGACCGCCCACGCCGGCCGTGCTCATCCCGCGTCACCGGCGGTCTTCCGGCCACCGGCGGCGGGTTTCTCGAAACCACCAGGCGCCCGCAGTCGGGGCAGAACGTCGGGTCGGGCTTTCCCACCAGCGAGTTCAGCAGCACCGCCGTCGGTTTGTCTTTGATCCGCCCATCCCGTGTCCAGAAGCACAACTCGGCCGGATACCCCGTCTCCCGTCCGCTGTACGGCGACTTGCAGGGAAACTGCGTGCCTTCGCGGATGGTGATTTCAAACGGCTTGAGCGTTTCCGAGCAGACCATCAGCCGCCGGCTCGACAACCGGGCCGCCTCGCCCGCACCGAGGCTGCCGCGGTAGCTGTAATAGGCGGCCGCCAGGGCAACGACGATCAGCAGGCCGGCCGCAGCCTTGCCTTTGGGGGTGTCGAGGAATTCTCGTAATGTTTCCATGGCCCGAGTAGGATGCCCGGCGACCGAGGGCGAAACTCGTGCCGCCCAGGTTAAGTTTCAGTGATCTATTCACTGACAATACCGTAATCTATCCGCCGCAGCCGCGTTTGGCAACACATGACCGCCATCCTCATCATCCTTTCCCTGTTCGCTCTCCTCTGGATCGCCTTGCTGGTCAGTCCGGCCCAGCGCGCCGGGTACAACAACCCGCTCGATTCCTCC
>JBIOJL010000450.1:0-4653 GCA_044450885.1 Tepidisphaerales bacterium | reverse complement strand
TCCCACGGATACTCCGTCGCGACGTTCAGTTTCACCGCCCCCGCCTTCAGCGGCAGCGTCGCGCTCCCTGCCACGAACAGATTCACGTAGATGGCTGAATCGCTGTACGCATAGGCATACCGGCCGACCTGAAACAGCGTCCGCGACAGATTCGGCGGACAGCACACCCACGAGTTGTAGCGCGGATTGTCGCGGTCGCTCAGCGGGTTGCCGTAGTAGCTGGTGACGCCGTCGAGCGAAATGCCGTGCAGGATGGCGTTGTACAGCGTCCGCTCCAGCACGTCGGCCGACTCGGCCTGGCGTTCCAGCATGAACATCCGCTGGGCGAAATCCGCCAGCCCGCAGGCCGCGCACGATTCGTAGTAGCCGTTGTCCGGCAGTTCGTAATCCTCGCCGAAGGCTTCGTGTTCCTTGCGCGGGCCGATGCTGCCGGTGACGGTCATCCGCCGCAGCGTCGTGCTGTCCCAGAAGCGATTGGCCGCCAGGCGATAGTCGCTGTCGCCGGTCTCGATGGCAACATCCGCGACTCCGGTGGCGAAGAACACCGCCCGCACCGCGTGTCCCTCCAGCGTGCGCTGCTGGCACAGGGGCTGTCCATCCTGGAAATATTCTCGCGGCGTCGGCCCGGCCGGTTTCACTTTCCCTCGCCCGCGCCATTCGATGAACGCCTTGGAGAGTTCCAGATAGCGCGGTTCGGGCACAACGCGGTAGAGTTCCACCAGCGCCAGCTCGAGTTCCGCGTGCCCGCAGAATCCCGGCTGGCCGTTCTTTCCCAGGAAATGCTCGTACGCCTGATCGGCCGCCTTGCAGGCAATATCCAGGAAATTGCGCTTGCCCGTGTTGGCGTGATACTCCAGCGCCGCCTCGATCATGTGGCCCAGCACGTACCCGTCGTGCGAGCCGTCGAGAAACGCCGGATCCCACGGCGGCTTGCCGCTGTTGACGATGTACGCATGGGCATAGCCATCCTTCCGCTGGGCCGCGCCGACCAGCGCGATGATCTCATCCATCCGCTTCTCCAGCGCCGAATCCGGATGCGTGCCCAGCGAGTGCGCCACCGTCTCCATGAACTTGTACAGGTTGGCCTCGCCCCAGGTGCCGTTCAGGTCGCCCTGCACGTGCTGTCCGGCCGCCTTCTGCAGCGCGCGGATTTCACCGGCGACGTATTGCCACGAATGCGGAATCGTCTTCTCGCGGTAGACCGCCAGCTTCGGGCCCCAGAACCAGCCGTCGATCCTGACGTCTTTGGCCGCTAGCAGCCTGATCTTCTCCGTCGGCGCCGGTTCGGCACACTGCGAATGACTCGCCCAGGCGATGCACACCAAGGCACACAAAGTCACGCGGATCACAGACATGGATCTTTCTCCTCCTGTAGGCACGATCGCCGATCGCGGCACCGCCTGCGCTCCCACAGCACGCCGCGATGGACCATCGCGGCTACAGAACAGGTCAGTCCGTCTTCCCCCGTTGCTCCTCCGCCAGCACATATTCGTCGACGGCCTTTTCCGCTCGCGCCAGCAATTCCGCATCGGGCTTCAGATACGGATCTTTCTCGATAACCGCCGGCGTGATCGCCTGCGACGCCAGCACCACGCAGATGGCGTACGCCTCCTGCTTCTGCTCGTCCGACAGTCCCGCATCCGCGAACTTGCCAATCACGCCGTGATAGAGCATGTGCCCGGCCCAGCGCTCGCGCTGCGGCTCCGTCAGCGCGGTCGCGTTGAACTCCCGCCGGATATCCCGCCGCAAGGCTTCCTGCTCCTCCCGGGCCTTGCTGTATTGCGCCTCGAGATCCTTGAGCTTATCCGAATCGCCCGCGCTCCGTGCCGCCTCGAGATCGGCGCCGACCTGGGTGTATCGCTTCCCGGCAGAAGTGGCGAGCCACGCCTGATACGCGGCATCGCGCTTCTTCCGCGCCTCCCGGAACCGTGCCAGCTCCGCCGCCGACAGCATCAGCACCTTCTCCATCTGCTGGTAGTCATCGCCGCCGGCCTTGATCGCCTGGGCGATCGGTGCCGATCTCTTGTTTCCCGGCGTTGCCGTCGCCTGTCCCGGCACATCCGACGGCGTGGTGCGGAGGATCGCCATGTCGCCGCCGCTCTTGCGGACAAACTCATGCACCACCTCGCTGGTCAGCCCGTCGATGTACTTCATGCGCACGGCGTCCTCGCGGATCTCCATGTGTACAAACCCGTAGAGCTTGCGGGAGAACGGACCACGGTCGTTGTGGCTCATGTCCTTCCGTGGCGCCCCGCCGCCGCCGGAGATGATGAATTCGGTCGGCCAGTCGGAAAGCTTCAGATGCTGCAGGCCGTGGTCGTGCCCGCACAGGTAGAAGTCCACGCGATGCTTGCGGAACAGTTCGCCCAGTTCCTTCTGCAGCGTGGAGCTGTCGCCGTGGCCGCCGTTGCTGAACAGCGGGTGGTGGCCGGTGCAGATCGTCCACTTGGCCCGCGGCCTGGTCAGCTCGCCGTCGATCCACGCAAGTTGCTTTGCCCATTCTTCCTTCGACATTGATGCCCGGTCGGTATCCAGCACCAGCACCGTCACCAGCGGAATGGCTTCCGGCAGGTCGAGCCGATACCAGCGGCCGGGCATCTTCCAGCGAGAATCCGGATAGGCCGTGCCGTACGCCATCTCCAGCCTGATCTTGTTCCCATCGTCGTGGTTGCCCAGCGCCGCGTAGAAGGGCACGGCGATCTTCGAGGCGTCGTACATATCCTCGAAGACCTTCTTCCAGTTGGCGTCGTTCACGCTCTTGAGCGACACATAGAAGTTGTCGCCGACGGTCAGCACCGCATTGAACGGCGTGGTTGACCCGCCCATATAGCTGGCCAGCGTCGCCGCCACCTGCTTCTGCCGCTGGTTGTCGGCGCCCCAGTCGCCCATCACCACGAAATTCACCTGGTCCGGCGGACACGGCCGGGGCGTCCATTGCGCCACCGGACTCGGCCCGGACGGCTTCGTCGCCGGCGAATTCTCCGGCAGCGGCTTTTCAAACAAGGTGACGTTCTGAAGCGGGCCGTCCGAACAGCCGCTCAACAGCGCCAGCAGAACCAGTGCAAACTTCACCGGACGCATCATCGCACTCCTCTGCACAAACGCCCGGTTGTCGGGCGTGCCCATTGATGCGGGAGGGCCGCAGCGCCCCGCGGCCGTCTGTAGCCGCGATCGGTGATCGCGGCCCCGGTTGCGCGGAAGCACAGCCCTCCCGAGTTCATTGTCACGCCCGGTTCATTCAGCGGGCTCCGAAACGAAGAAGACCGATCTCACTGTCCCGAGTTTCAACGCCACTCGCGTCATATCCATACCGTTCTCCCGCGCGGGCGTTATTTCGCACGGGCCGATCTCCCCGGTGTGCGGGTCCCACCGCCGCAGCGACAGCCTGCCCCGCAACCTGACGGACACATCGACGGCGCCGCCGGAGGAGTTGCCGAAGAAGTACACATCCCGTCCCTCGACCACCTTGTGTATGTACGACAGATTGCCGCCGGCAACGCTAACGTCCTTTTCAAACGCCACATCATAGGCCGCCACGGCCTCGTCCAGCGCCGACTTCAGCGCGGACGCCGTCGGCGAGGCGACGAACCGCGCCTTGCCGCCGTCCTTCGCGAACATCTCCGCCACGATCTTCCTCACCTCGTCATCCTTGCCAGACTCGGCCGATGTGTCGGGCAGACGCGTGGTGGCGATCACCTTGCCGCCGGCGTCGTAGAACTCCTTGATCTTCCGCAACACGCTCAGCCGGATCGTCCTCGATCCCGGCATGATCAGCACCTTCCACCGCTCGGCGTTGACCTTGTTCTCCAGGCGCAGCTCGTTGCCGACAACGCTGCACTTCTCCTCCAGCACTTCCGGATGGATAAATGTGTAGTCCCGCCGGACTTCCAGCGCCAGGCGCTCGCCGACATCCATGTAGTCCGCCTCGGTTGGGATCACCCCGCCCTCGTATGGCTTGCCCGGGCCGAAGTAGTACCCGCCCTGCAATGTCGCGATGGGATACAGCACCGCGATGTCGGCCACATGCCGTCCGCCCTGGAGCATTCGCTGCAAGCGCCCAATGTACTGGTTGTACGCCGGGAGTTCCGGCCCGTACACCGCGCTGGCCGGCGACAGATCCGGCTGGAAGATGATCTTCTCCGGGAGATACCAAACGGCGTGCGGGACCATGCAGTTGATCCCCTTGGCGAACTGGTCCATCGCCTCCTTGTACAGGTTCGCCACGGGCATCTTGTTGATTCCGCCGTAACATTCGACCAGCACCAGCGGCCGGTCGTAGTTCTGCGCCGCCGAACTGACGATCTTATAGGCTTTCGACGCCCGCCCATATTGGAACACCTGGTCGATGGCCGGGATGTCCTGGTGTTTGAACGCCTTCATCAGATCGCCGCATAGTCCGACGGGGTTGACGATCTCTTCCTGATCCACGTGCCCCGTGAGTTTGATGCCATGCTCGCGGCACCAGTCATTGAGCACCTTGGGAAACCCGGTCGAGTAAAGCTCGGCCCGGAAGCCGAGCAGTTCATTGCGGGCGGCCGCCGTCTCCGGCCCGATGTCCATCCACAGCGCCGGATAGTAGATCGCCGGGTCGTAACCCTTCTGCTTGCGGAACTTCTCGTTGAAGTCCCCGGTCCACGCCCGCCCGCCCTGCAC
>JBIOJL010000449.1:0-4725 GCA_044450885.1 Tepidisphaerales bacterium | reverse complement strand
GCCTGGGACTATCGCGACTCCGGCACGCAACCCCGACGCGATTTTTCCTGGGGCGTGGAAGACCGCTGCATGGTGGACATGATCCTCAAGTTCATCGACCAGAACCCCGGCCAACCGTATTGCATCTATTCGTGGACACAAGGAACACATCATCCATACACCCCCTACCCAGGCCAGCCATTTGTTGACTTCAAGGCCGACCCGGCGAAGTGGGGCAACATGACGCAGGACCTGGGACTCTACCTCAACGCCCTCCGCGAGACCGATCGACAGATCGGCCGGCTGCTCGATGAACTGCGCCGGCGCAATCTCGCGGATTCCACGATCGTCGTCATCACGGGGGACCACGGCGAAGCCTTCGGCCGGCCGCACAAGCACTTCGGCCACACCGGCCAGGTCATTGAGGAAGAGTTACATGTGCCCCTCATCATGTGGAACCCCATCCTCTTCAAGAACGCCGGCCGCCGCCAAACAGTGGGTGGGCACGTCGACCTGAGCCCGACCGTGCTCGATCTGCTGGGCGTGGCGGTTCCGGCGACATGGCAGGGCACGAGCCTCTTTTCGCCGTCGCACCCCGGCCGGGTCTATTCCTACGGCGCTGTGCGCGACAACCTGTTGGCCGTGCGCGACGGAAACCTCAAGTACACCCTGAACGTCAACCGAAACGCACAGGCCCTGTACGATCTTCAAAGCGATCCGATGGAGCAAACCGATATCGCTCCCGGCCGCCTTGATGACGCGAAGCGTCTTCGCCAGCGACTGGCCGCCTGGGTGAGCTACCAGGCGCAGATCGAGAAGACGTGGTAAGGCGTACGATGAAGGATGAAGGATGAACAAGAGAAGGAGTGGTAACGTGCATACAAGAGATCTCGCGAATCACATCGCCTGCAAACCTGCCGGCGCCATGGTGGTAGCGGCGTCGCGCCCATGCACTTCGTCTTCGCTTCGCGTCTGCCTTCGCGCCTTCGCGTCTTTGCGGCTGATGGTCTCCGTCGCCGCCCTGCTGGTGACAATGCTCGCGGGCCGCGCCGCCAAGGCGTTCCCTCCTCTGCTTTTCGCTGCCGAGGGGGCCAAGACTATCATCCGCTACGACGAAACCGGCCAAGTCGCATGGGAATACCCGGCGGAGATGTCTCGGGATGTCTGGCTGCTTCCCAACGGCAACATGCTGTTCTGCTACAACGACAACTACGACTCCAGCAAGAACGACAACCCCAGCGGCGTGATGGAAGTCAGTCCGAACAAGCAGGTCGTCTTCCACTTCAAGACCACCGGGCAGGTGTGGTCGTGCCAGCGGATGGCGGACGGCAACACGCTCGTCGGTGCGGCCAGCCAGGGCAAGCTGCTGATCGTCAGCCCCAAGGCCGAGGTGGTCCGCGAGATCAAATTGATCAACCGCGGCGGCCACAGTTGCATCCGCAACGCCCGGCAGATCAAGGGCGGCGACTTCCTCGTGGCCGAGGAATCCGCCCGAGCTGTCCGCCGCTACAGCCCCGAGGGCAAACTCGTGCGCGAGATCAAGCTGAGCTTCGCCCCGTACTCGGCCGTGCTGCTCGAAAACGGCAACATCCTCGCCTGCGGCCAGCAGACCATGGTCGAGGTTGACGAAGCCGACAAGATCGTCTGGTCGCTGGAGGGCAAGGAATTGCCGGACCTGGGCGTCCGCTGGTTCGCCGGCATCCAGGTCCTGCCCGGCGGGAACATCTGCATCTGCAACGCCGGCGGCAAGATCGGCTTTTTCGAGATCACCCGCGAGAAGAAGATCGCGTGGCAGAGCAAGGAGGGGTTCCCGATGGGGCACGGAATCCAGCGGCTGGATGTGAAGGGCGAGGCGGTGAAGTAGCGGCCGGTTCGAGTTTGAAGCTCGCAGACGAAAACACGCGCCGACACTGGATCTTCATTGACAAGGAGCCGGCCCGGCGAAATGATTGCGATAGTTGAGGTGAACGTATGGCCACAGCCAAGAGTGAAACTCAGAAACTGCTCGATCGCCTGCCGGACGATGCCTCATTTGAGGACATCCAATACCAGCTTTACGTTCGCCAGAAGATTGATCGCGGCCTGGCGGACGTTCGAGACGGTCGGGTGATCGACCATGATGAGGTGCAACGAAGGGTGGCGTCGTGGCGAGAAGAATCCTCTGGACCGAAATAGCCTACGAAGACCTGCACGAAGCGTATCGTTACATCGCGCGTGACTCTGTCAATTACGCCGCGGCGTTCTCTGAGCGCGTGCTTCAGACGGTCAGTACCCTGGATGCTTTTCCGTTCGGTGGTCGCATGGTGCCGGAGTTTGGCGACACCACCGTACGCGAAACCTATGTCGGCAGGCACCGTCTGATCTACAAGGTGACAGAGAACGCGATTCAAGTGCTTGCGTTGATTCACGGTGCCAGGGATCTGGCATCGCTCTGGGAACGGGAACAACGGCCGCGACCCTGACCGACTGACGCTGTGTCAGAATGGGCACGATACGGACCCTATGAAATACTTCACCGCGGAGCTTTGGGGCGGATATCAACCAGGACGACCTGGTGCGAAGCAGGCATATCGCGACTGGGATGCTGCCATGGTCG
Organism: Tepidisphaerales bacterium; assembly: GCA_044450885.1. Classification (GTDB taxonomy): domain Bacteria; phylum Planctomycetota; class Phycisphaerae; order Tepidisphaerales; family Tepidisphaeraceae; genus JANYKD01. Next base: position 2,150 of record JBIOJL010000449.1, on the reverse strand, counting down.
CCTACCGCGGACAATTGGCGCGCCTGATGCCACGCCTCACCAAGACAACCGCCGAGTTCTTCACCAAGCACTCCCTGCATGATGGTACACTCGTGAGGGCCTGTTTTGGCGACGCAGTAGACGCCACCCGACCCGGCGTCAAGATCCACGCAAACCGCCGTACAGCATTGCGCCTGACGGTGGTCGTGACATGGCAGGAGCCTTTCCTCTACCGCCTCAGTTACAGCGGCATAGCGGCGTTTGAGGTGCGGTCGGACGAATCGCTTTTCCCTGCTCCCAGATCGCTATTCGGCGATTGGGGATATGACGAACTTTTGCCAGAAGGGAAAGAACATCTGCGCCATAACGTCCTTTTCCAAACCGGCACTGAGATCTCGATAGCGTTCCGCCGATTCTCCTTCGTGCGGCACCGATTGGGTCGATGAGATGTGACATCGACATGCCGTCTCCCATTCCGTTCCACCATCAATACAATCCTCCACAATGAAGATCGCACTCGCACAGATCAATCCGACCGTCGGCGACATCGCCGGCAACACGCGGAAGATTCTCGAATACATCGGCCGGGCCGAATCGGCCGGGGCGCACACCGTGGTCTTCCCCGAACTGTGCCTGACCGGTTATCCGCCGAAGGACTTGCTGCTCAAGCCCAAGTTCGTGGATGACAACCTCCGGGCACTCGAGCAGATCGCGGGGTCAGTCGAGAGTATCCACGCCATCGTCGGCTTCGCCCAGCGCAATCCCGACCCCGTCGGGCGTCCGCTGCACAACGCCGTTGCCCTGCTGCACGCGGGAAGGATCGTCAGCCAGCATTTCAAGACGCTGCTGCCCACATACGATGTCTTCGACGAAACCCGCTATTTCGAGCCCGGGCCGGCCGACCAGAGAAACCAGCTCGTCCGCATCGGCGACATGCCCGTGGGGCTCTCCATCTGCGAAGACCTCTGGAACGACGAGCGGCTGATCGCGCGCCGGCTCTATCACCAGAACCCCATCGCCGACCTGCACGCGGCGGGGGCGCAGTTGATGATCAACTCCTCGGCCAGCCCGTTCGTGGTCGGCAAACACGATTTCCGCATCGAGCTGTTCTCCGCGCAGGCAAAGCAGTTCGGCCGGCCGCTGGTCTATGTCAACCAGGTCGGCGGCAACGACGAACTGGTGTTCGATGGCAACTCCGTCGTCTTCGACGCCCAGGGCACGCTCATCGCGCAGGCGAAAGACTTTCAGGAAGACCTGCTGGTCGTCGACATCCCCGTAGGGTCCGCATCGCGGACCATGCCGGAACGGTCCGCAGTGCGGACCCTGCGGCACTCCCAAGGCATCGAATCCATCCACAAAGCTCTGGTTCTGGGCCTCCGCGATTACCTTCGCAAATGCGGCTTCAAGTCGGCCGTGCTGGGGCTTTCGGGCGGCATCGACTCGGCAGTTACGTGCGCGCTGGCGGCCGCGGCGCTCGGGCCCGACAAGGTCGTGGGCGTGGCCATGCCCAGCCGCTTCTCCTCCGACCATTCCGTCGCGGACGCCCGGACCCTGGCGCACAACCTCGGCGTGCAGTTCCACATCGTGCCGATCGAGCCGATGCACGCAGCGTACGAGGCGACGGTCTATCCGCAGTTCGCGCAGAAGGCGGTCCGCGGTGCGGACCCTACGGATGCGGAGAACCTCACCGATCAGAACGTGCAGGCCCGCGTGCGCGGGGGCATTCTGATGGCGTTTTCAAACCGTTTCGGACACTTGCTGTTGACCACAGGCAACAAGAGCGAACTCGCCGTCGGCTACTGCACGCTTTACGGCGACATGTGCGGCGGGCTGGCGGTGATTTCCGATGTGCCCAAGACGACCATCTACGAGTTGGCCGAATTCATCAACCGCCAGGCCGGGCGCGATCTGATCCCGCGGAACTCGATCAGCAAGCCGCCGTCGGCCGAGCTGCGGCCCAACCAGACCGATCAGGACTCGCTGCCTCCCTATGACCTGCTGGATGCGATCCTGCACCGCTATGTCGAGGAGGAAAAGAGCGCGGCCGAGATCGTCAAGGAAGGCTTCGACACGCCGACGGTTCTGCGAGTGATCAAGCTGTGCGATCGCAGCGAGTACAAGCGTCGTCAGGCCGCACCCGGATTGAAGGTCACGAGCCGGGCGTTCGGGTT
>JBIOJL010000448.1:0-4753 GCA_044450885.1 Tepidisphaerales bacterium | reverse complement strand
CATGCTGGAACGGAGGGCCGGGGCTCAGGGGACCGCAAGCGACGAACCGGGGCATCGGGCGGTCTTTGCGGACTGAAACTTGATTTCGTGGGGCGTGGTTGCGTGGGCCGGAGGTGAGGGGCCAAACCATCAGCGTCGATCGTACCACGGCACCTGATAACGTCGGACGGCATCCTTCCATTCGATCACGTCGTCGAGGCTGCGCAGGTTCAGTTGCTTACCCTTCTTCCCGGGGTGGTAGTTGTGCTTCGCGAGCGCATGTTCAATGATCCGCCGAATGATCCTGTTGGTGATGATGATGATCTGGTCGCCGGAAGACGCGCAGCCGCCGGCTGCCGGACTTGGGATGAGCGTCTCGTGATACTCAAACATACCGTGGATGTCAGGTCCGACGCCGTTCGTTGGCCAGATCACGACCTCGATAAAGCCGTCGTTGCCTTTTGCCTGCCACCGATACCCGGTCCCGCCGACCACAATACGATGGCTCCCTTTCTTGGCTCGCATCGGCATCGCCTCCGTGAGTGTCTGCCGCTCGGGATCGATCCTGGGACCGCCCGGGACAATGCAAACGTAGTATAACTCCGGGCTCGGAGGCAACGATCCCGGGCTACTTCGGGGCAGCATCTGAACACAGTACACCCGCAGCTGCAATGTGGTGCTCGCGCACAAGCACGAAACGCTGTGCCGAGGGATGCTGAACAGGAGCAGGGAAGACAAACTCGACCCGGCCAACTCCGCCCGGAGCAATTGGCTGCGAAGTGTTCAACTGGACGGCTATCTGCTCATCGCCGATCAACATGGTCACACGCCCTGACTGGATTGTCGCCGCAACACTTGGTGTGAAAGCTTCCTTAGTCGCCAGAACATACAGTTCGGCGGACGATCGCTCTCGGGCGGGCGCCAAAGCCGTGGGTGTCCTCGCGGAGATTCCGACAAGCGCATCCACCAACTGCGTCGGGCCGCGCACACCCGACCAGTTCTGCGGCGCCTTCGATTTCGTGCTGTCGTGGGCGAAGCGGGCATTGTCACCGTTCATGGCGTACAGATTGAGCAACTCGCGAAGTTCCAATTCCTCAAGCTCCAGGAGTTGGGGATCGTCGACAAGATGAGATCGCGTCAGGGCAACGCGCAGTTCCGGCACGCCCATTTGGCGGGCCAACAGCATATGCTCGCGATGAATGGGCAACGGTCCTTGAGTCGCGTCAACAGCCAGGATCGCCAGATCCGCCTGAAATGCAACGCGGGCCTGCGAGGGAGCACGATCGTCATCGGCAGCGATCAAGCGGTACTCGCAATTGCCACGCTGCATCACGATGCATCGCTGATCGCCGGTTGACCGCGAACTCACTCCAAACGCCGAGGCGATGCTCCCCAAGAGGTCGGTTCGCGTGCTATCGCCCATCAAGGCAACTGTGTGTACAACCTGCGCTGGCGGCTTGAGAGGCGCAGCCCGCCGCGTCGCTGCGCCTCCCGAACCACCGTCCGGTCGTTTGCAGCCAAGCCCAACGAACACGGATAATACAACCAATGCAACGAGACAACTGGTCAAGTTCAGGTTTGGCATGAGGCACGGCTCCATAGCTGATCTTCACCGTAGTCGCGTAACGACATCATCGCAACGGCGCACTTCGCCCGTCGTGCTTGTACTTCTCCAGCAGCGACTTCAGTTCCTTCACGATTTCCGGATGTTCGGCATCCGGGATCTTGCCCTTGGGGTTGTTGCACTGGACGTCGCCGTAGCCGAGGTCGGCGGCGAGGATGAAGACGATGTTGGGCGGGCGTGTCGAGGCGGGGACAATCGGCTGTGGTGCGGGTTCGGCGATGCTGGCGAGGAGCGGGGCGAAGAGGAGGACGACGATGGCGAGTCTCATGTTCGTAGTACCGGCTTTAGCCGGTCTTGTTCCGGCTGTTCGTAGTACCGCCTTCAGGCGGTCGAAAGAAAGCCCGGCTAGAGCCGGTACTACGAACAGGCGGTACTACGAACCCACGAACTTGCCTCGCCACTTTATGCCGCGGCGGGTGTATGGAGAGTTGACTTCGTCAATCCGGCCCTTCGGAGCATCGCATGGTGTCACACTTCAAGCGAGTCGCACTGGGAATCCTGGCCGCGTGGCTGCTGTTGGCCGCGGCGTTGTCCTTGCTGGCGGCGCCGCTGATCGTGACCGTGTCCGACCCGCAGGGAGCGGCCGGGCGGTTGGGTGCTCCGGTGTCCGCAGAAGTGGATCTGCACGGGCGGCCGAATACCAACCAGTTCCGGCTCAAGGAACCCGGCCAAACCACGTCCATCGATGCTCAGTTCGTCGCGTCCGAGCCGGGCTCGGGCAACGGCACGCTCTTCTGGCAGGTGCCCCCCGGGGCCGCGGGGGAGCGCAAGTTCGAGGTGACCGAAGCTGCCGCGCGCCTCGTCACCATGCGGGTGTTCAAGGACGAGCGCAGCAAGCGGTTCGAGATCCGCGAAGGCAAACCGCCCGTGCTCGTATACAACCATGGAACGGTCGAGCCCGGCGAAATCCTCGCGAAGATTGCGCCGGACAATCTCCAGTATGCCCGGCCGCGCAGCGACTACATTCACCCGCTCTATGGCCCCGATGGCGAGGAACTGACCAAGGACTGGTCGGTCGATCATCCGCACCATCGCGGGATCTACTGGGCGTGGCCGGAGGTGGACTACAAGGGGCAGCGCGGTGATCTGCACGCGCTGCAACGCGTCTTCGCCCGGCCGACCGGAGTGTGCGACACCATCGGCGGCCCGGTCTTCGCGCAGATCAGCGCTGAGAACGAATGGCGCTGGGAGGACAAGGAGCCGATTGTTCGCGAACGGGCGATCATCCGTGCGTGGCACGTGGGCGCCGCCGGCCGCTGCATCGACCTCGAGTTTCGTTTCACGGCGATGGCGGACGATGTGGCGATCGCACGTCGCGATACAAAACTCTACGGCGGGTTGAACATCCGCCTGGCGGCGGTGAAAGACCAGCAGATTGCATTCCATGTCGATGCGGCGGATAAACAACCGCGCATGGCCTGGGCGGGATTGTCGGGCACATTCCCCAGCGGCAAACAGCCGGTCGGGCTGGCCGTTTTCCAGCATCCCGGCAACCCGGATTATCCCGCCGATGGGATCAAGTATCCGGAGATCAACTGGTTCCAGCCGACGTTTCCCGCGGCCGGCACGCGCTACGTGCTCAAGAAAGACCGCCCGCTCGTGTTGCGCTACCGCTTCTGGATTCATTCCGGCAAGAGCGATGACGCCAAAATGGCGGATATCTGGGCCGCGTACACGATGCCGCCGAAGATCACGATCGACAAATGACCCTTCACACGAGGATTCGCCCATGATGAACGACAGCACGATTTCCCGCCGCGATTTCGTCGAGAAAGCGGCCACGATTTCGGTCATCGGGTTGACCGCGCCGGCACTGGCCGCCGAGCAGCCGGCCGCACAGCCGGTTGCCGCCAACAGCCGCATTCACCTGGGCATCATCGGCTGCGGCGGGATGGGGCGAAGCAATCTCAGCGCCTGTGCGAAGTCTCCCGATGTGGTCGTGACGGCCGCGTGTGACGTCCAGGAGGCCCGTCGCAACGCCGTGGTGGCGCAGTTCAAGGACACCTGCAAGGGCTACGCGGATTTCCGCGAGATGCTCCAACAGAAGGACCTCGACGCGGTCATCATCGCCACGCCGCCGCACTGGCATGCGCTGATCGCGATCGCGGCGTGCGAGGCCGGCAAGGACATCTACCTGCAGAAGCCGATGACGCTGCACCTGGGCGAGAGCCTGGCGGTGCGGAATGCCGTCAAGAAACACAATCGCATCTGCCAGGTCGGCACGCAGATTCATGCGAGCGAGAACTACCGCCGCGTGGTCGAGTTCATCCGCTCGGGCAATCTCGGCAAGATCGGCGTGGCCCGCACCTTCAATGTCATGAACCAGGGGGAAAAGGGGCTCGGCACCGCCCCGGCCAGCAAGCCCGACGGCATCGACTGGGAGATGTGGGTCGGACCCGCGCCCATGCGGCCATTCAACAAGCTGATGGTCGTCGACGCATACAACCACAGCTCGTGGATGGACTACGGCGGCGGCTGGACGCCCGGCATGGCCCCGCACATCATCGACCTGCCCATCTGGGCGCTGGACCTGGGCCTGCCCACCAACGTCAGCTCGTCCGGCGGCCGGTTCTTCATCAAGGACGACGGCGACATGTACGACCACCACGAGGTGCTCTGGCAGTATCCGAACATGACGATGACCTGGATGTCATCATTAACCAACAGCTACGGCTTCGACTTCCACGGCCAGCCCGTGCCCAAGCGGCGGCTGGGCATCTACTTCCACGGCACCAACGGCACGATGTACGCCGACTACGGAATGTTCAGGATCGTCCCCGAGGGCGATGCCATGAAGGGCCTGGAGGCGCCGGCCAAGTCGATCCCGCCATCGCCGGGGCACGAGCGCGAGTGGCTCAACTGCATCGCCTCGCGCCAGCAACCCAGTTGCAGCCCGGCCTACCACGTCAAGATCGACGTGCCGGTCGTGCTGAGCCTGCTGTCGCTCAAGCTCGGGCGCTCGATCCGCTTTGACCCGGCGACGGAGACCATCGTCAACGACGCCGAGGCGGCCAAACTGGCCGTGCCGACGTACCGCGCGCCGTGGAAGTTCCCAATTGAATATCTGAACGCGTGAGTGAGACACATGGATACAAGGAGATCGTCATGATGCAATCGAACCGAATCACCCGTCGTCAATTTGTCGCTACT
>JBIOJL010000447.1:0-4785 GCA_044450885.1 Tepidisphaerales bacterium | reverse complement strand
GGATCACGAGCATGGCCACGCCAAAGCAGATAAAGTTCAGGGGCAGTCCGATGCGGAAGAAATCGCCGAAACGATAACCTCCGACGCTGTAGACGTAGGTATTGGTCTGATAGCCGATTGGTGTGGCGAACGCTGCGGAGGCCGCGAAGGTGACGGCAATAATGAAGGGCCGGGCGTCCAGGCCGAGAATCACGGCCACGCCGATCGCGATCGGAGCCATCAGTGCGGCCACGGCATTGTTGGAAAGAGTTTCCGTGAGCACGGCCGTCACCACGTAGAGGCAAGCGAGCATGGCCATGCCCTGGTGGGCGCCGGGCACGAAGTGCTGGACCGCGCCGACGATATGGCCGGCCGCCCAAACCGCCGCGCCGGTATGCTCCATGGCCAGGCCCATCGCGAGCATCCCGTAGATCAGGAAAAGGATATTCCACTCGATGGCGGCGTAGGCTTCGGTGGTCTTGAGGCAGCGGGTGAGGCAGACAATCACGCAGCCGGCCAGGGCGCCGACCTCAATGGGCACCCAGTCCAGCGCGGCCGCCGTGACGATCGCCGCGATCAGGCCCACGACGAAAAGTATTTTTCCGGTCTGGGGTCGGGCCGGCACGCGGGCCCGGTCGAAAAAGACAAAATCATCGTGAGAGCGCAGCGCATCGATCGCCTGGTCGGTCCCCATCATGAGGAGGACATCGCCGGCCTCGATGGGCACGGAGTCGATCTGCTCGCGGACATTCTGGCCCTTGCGGTGGAGGGCCAGCACCACCATGCGGTAGCGCTGGCGGAAATTGACCTCGCGCACCGTGCGACCACGCAGGTCGGAATGGGGCGTGACCACGGACTCGACCAGCGATCCCTCATGGGCGGCGATCTGCTCCAGGCCGAGGTTGAGTTCCGCGACCAGATCCAAGCCCGGCACGTGCCGGGTGTGCGCGATGCCTTGGAGGCGGCAGGCGAGGATCAGGCGGTCGCCGGCCCGGAGGCGCACGGTTTGGGGGTCGGGATCGACGGCGATGCCGTCGCGCACGATTTCGAGCACCCGCACGCCGCGCGCGCGGGTGAGGCCCGCCTCGGCCAGCGTTTTGTCGAGTACGCGCGATCCGGATTGGACGAAGGCCTCGGTGAGGTACTCGCGGCGTTCCTCCTCGGAAAGGATCGAGGTCAGCATCTCGCGGTCGGGCAGCAGGCGGTGACCGCACAAGCCGAGATAGAGGGCACCCAACAGGGTGGTGGGCAGGCCGAGCCAGCCAAGTTCGAAGAGGCTGAAGCCGGGCTGGCCCTTGGCGGTGATGATCCCGTTGACCATGAGGTTGGTGCTGGTGCCGATAAGGGTGCAGGTGCCGCCCAGTACGGCGGCGTAGGACAGGGGGATGAGGAGCTTCGACGGAGCGAGCTTCATCTTGCGCGCGAGCGTGAGGATGACCGGCAGGAAAACGACCACCACCGGGGTGTTGTTGATGAAGGCCGAAAGCGTGGCCACCAGCAGGACCAGCAGTACGATGACGATGGCGTAGGGCAGGCGGGCGGAGCTTTCGATCAGGTGGGAGATGCGGTCAATGGCGCCGCAGCGCACCAGGGCGGCACTGAGGACGAACATGGCGCCGATGGTGAGCGGCGCCGGGTTGGCAAACACCGAAAAGGCCTTCTCCTGCGGCAGCAGGTGCGTGCCCACCAAGACGAGCAGCAAGGCCAGCGCGGTGACATCGGGCGGAAATTTTCCCCACACGAAACACGCCAGCGCGGCCGCGAGCAAAATGAAGACGAGGGCGATTTCCCATGTCATGGTGCTCCGAGTTTTGTGGCCGCGCCGATGCGGTGCAAGCATGGCGGCCGGCCGCACGGGCCAAAAAAAAGGGCGACCCGGGCGGGTCGCCCGTGAACGCGGTGCGTTCGGAAACGAATCAGGGTCGCATCAGACGGCCGCCAGCGCCTGCGTGAGGGCCGCGGGGGCATAGGCCACGGAGGTCAGCGGGACGCTGTCGTGGACGCCAAAGAGCTGGAGCAGCGCCCACATCGTGCCGCCGGCCAGGACCAGGCCGATGAAAAACAGGATGGTGCAGAACACCTTGTCCCACCGCAGGTGCATGAAATAGAAAATGACGAACATGAACTTCACGGTGGAGAAGATCACGAGGGCGGCGACGATGAGCCATTTGGTGAAGGGCAGGAAGACCGCGACGATCTCGATGCCGGTGATGACGGCCAGCAGCATGGCGATCTGGACGTAGATCTGGAATTTGCTCTCCTCCTCGCGGTGCGGGAGGGTGGCGGTGACGGTGGAGGCGCTCATGGGGGATCAGAGAAATTCGAGGAGGTAGACGGCGGTGAAGATCACGATCCAGACGATGTCGACGAAGTGCCAGTAAAGGCCCATGGACTCGACGTCGACGGCGTTGAATTCGTTGAAGGCGACCGGGCCGCGCGGGCGGGCCAGGAAGGTGGCGATACCGGCGGAGGCGACCAGGCCGATCAGCAGGCCGAAGTCCTGGCGGAGGAAGGTCGCAACCTCACCGCCGGCCTGCAGGACGTGGACCAGGCCGATGACCGAGAAGATGGCGCATACGGCGAGGCCGCACAGGGCGAGCACGTGCAGCACGCCGCGCCAGAACCAGCCGCGGTCGCCCTTGGTGTCCACCGGCTGGAACGAGCGCACATACATCAGGAGCAACCAGAGCACGCCGATGGCCACATGGGTGCCGTGGGTGCCGGTCAGCGTGTAGAACGTGGTACCGAACAGGCTGTTGGTGATCGTCAGGTGCTTGACGTGCACGAAGTGCTCAAACTCGTAAACCTGGCAGCCGAGAAAGATCGTGCCGAAGAAAGCCGTGGTGAGCAGCGACCAGCGCATGCTCTTGAGGTTGCCCTTCTGGATGGCGTTAACCGCCAGCGCCATCATGAGGGACGACATCAGCAGAATGAAGGTCGAGAATGACGTCAGCTCGATCGAGAAGATGTTGCGGGGTGACGGACTGCCCGGGGGCGGGTGCAGTCGGTAGATCAGGTGCGTGGAAATCAGGCACCCGAAGAACATGCAGTCCGACGCCAGAAACGTCCAAAGGAGCAGTTTCTTGTTCGGGATGCCGGTCGTCGTCGACGAATCGTGGTGGTGGTCGATGGTGGCGGTGGCCGCGGTGCTGCTCATGAGTGGGAATCCTCTTCGCTCGGATGGATGTGGTAACCCTCGTTGCCTTCGTGCGCCCAGAGATAGATGCCGGTCAGCATGATGACGCCGCCGATGAGGGCGACGACCAGCTTGTGGCCGGGATCAAGCACGGCCACGCCGATGGCCCCGACCAACATGCCGAAGCTCGTGACGATGGGGTAGACCGACTGGAAGGGCATGTGGATGCCGCCGTGGGCTTCGTCTTCCTTTGTGTGCTCCATCTTCTCCCGGGCGATTTCATCGCGGTGATGCTTCTCGTACCAGAAGGCATCGCGGGCATGGACCGTCGGCGTGGAGGCGAAATTGTATTCCGGCGGCGGATTGGGGATGGACCACTCGAGGGTGCGGGCATCCCAGGGATCGCGGCCGACCTTCTCGCCGCGGAAGTAGGTGTAGATCATCACGGCAAAGTAGATGGCCACGCCGATGCCGAGGATCACCGCGCCGATGGTGGCGATGAGATTAGGGGTGTTCCAGCCCATGTTGGTGTCATAGGTCCAGGTGCGGCGCGGCATGCCGTTCAGCCCGAGGAAGTGCATCGGGAAAAACGTGGTGTTGAAGCCGACGAAGATGACCCAGAACGAGAGCTTGCCCCAGAATTCGCTGACCTTGCGGCCAAACATCAGCGGGAACCAGTAGTGGATGCCGGCGAGCAGCGCAAAGAGCGAGCCGCCGATCAGCACGTAGTGGAAGTGGGCGATGACAAAATAGCTGTCGTGCTGCTGGGCGTCGGCCGGGGCGGCGGCGTGCATGACGCCGGAGAAGCCGCCGATCATGAACATCCAGATGAAGCCGAGGGCGAACATCATCGGCGTGCGCATCTGCAGGTGGCCGCCCCAGATCGTGCCGATCCAGTTGAATATTTTCACGCCCGTGGGAACCGCGATCGCCATGGTGGCCAGGGCGAAGGCCGAGGTGGCGACCGTGCCCAGACCGGTGGTGAACATGTGGTGACTCCACACGCCGAAACCAAGGAATCCGATGGTGACGCCCGAGAAGACCACGATCGGGTAGCCGAAGAGCGGTTTGCGCGAGAAGGTGGGCAGAATCTCCGAAACGATGCCCATGGCCGGCAGGATCAAAATGTACACCTCCGGATGGCCGAAGACCCAGAACAGGTGCTGCCAGAGGATCGGCAGGCCGCCGTTGGACACTTCGAAGAAATTGGTGCCGAAGAGGCGGTCCATCATCAGTTCGACCAGCGCGATCGTGATGGCGGGGAAGGCCAGGACGATCAGGAAGGCGGTCACCAAAGTCATCCAGGTGAAGACCGGCAGGCGCATCATGGTCATGCCGGGTGCGCGCAGGTTGATGATGGTGACAATGAAGTTCAGCGAGGCGGCGATGGAGGCGACACCGAGCAGCTGCAGGCCCATCACCCACATGTCGACGGCATGGGTTGGGCTGAAGTGGCGCGAGGTCAGGGGCGCGTAGCCGAACCAGCCGGCGTCGGGGGGGCCCGAGCGCATGAACCAGCCGAGGTTGATGATGATGGCGCCGACCAGGAACGTCCAAAGCGAGAAGGCGTTGAGCCGGGGGAAGGCGACGTCGCGGGCCCCGATCTGCAGCGGCATGATGTAGTTGAAGAACGCGGCGGACAGCGGCATGACGGCGAGGAAGATCATCGT
>JBIOJL010000446.1:0-4787 GCA_044450885.1 Tepidisphaerales bacterium | reverse complement strand
CGTCCATGCTTGTTGCTTCTGGCCTTTCCAGACTGGCCGGCGCGTATCCTGGTCGGATGTCACCACGGCGCGCACGTACAACTCCCGTCCGGTCAACTGGTACACCGCCCGGCGGCCGTCCACGCTCGCCAGCGTCGTCCCGACGTCCCCGGGCGCTGCATCCGCCAGCGTCCCTACAAACCGGGTGGTGGATTTCGCATTGGCATCCGGCTCGATCTCCACCGTCAGCGTCTTTGCGGTCTCGTCGTACGTCACAGCGCTCAGTTCCACGCCCGTCGAAGCGTAGAAATCCCCTGCCTCCATCGCGGCGATCAGGGAACCGGGCGACAGTTCCCTGGCATGCACGCACACCCAGCCGCGCCCGGGCATCGCCCGGGTCATGCCCGGCACCTGGTAGTGATGGCTGTCGTCGGTTGCCAGGCCCATCAGCGGCGGCGCATGAAACGCCACGATCCGCAGCGTGTTGGCAATGTCCCACATCTTCTCCACCGGCGGATGGTCCTTGTCTCCCTGTTGATGCACCAGCGGGTGGCCATTGAAGATCTCGAAGAAATGTTCCTCCACCACCTCGGCCATTTCCTCCGCCGTCACGCCCCACTCGAAGTTCGGATGGGCCAGATGTGGCAAGACCGGCCGGCCCAGCAGCATGCCCTGTTCCTTCACTGCCCGCAGGTTGTTGGTGATCACTTCGACGACGCTCCTGCCTCCCTGTGGCGGGATCACCTCGGCGATATTGGTCGCGATCATGTGGATGGGCTTCTTCCCGAAATGATCGCTGATCTCCTCGCTGGGAATGAGCAGGAACTGGCCGGGCCGCTCCAGCAGCGCCCGATACGCCGGAAACGGCGTCAGGCGGATCTCCTGGGTTCCCGCGCTGCGATCGCCCCGCACCTGGGCGCTGGCGGCAAAGTCCCGCAGGTAGCTGTCGGCCGCCCGGCCGGAGCCTTTGCGATAGACATCACCATACTTGACCCACTTCTCTCCCTGATGGTCGGTGTTGTGATCGGAGATGGCCAGGAACTGGTAGCCGTGGTCGCGATACCAGGTCACGATCCGCTCGGGAAATTCATCGCCGTCGGACCAGAGCGAATGGGTGTGCAGGTTGCCCCGATACCAGCCCGCTCGCACCTTGAGCACTTCCCCGTCGTTTTCCGCCGCGCACCCACCCACCAGGACCAGGCCAAGCAGCAGCAGTACAAATCGCATCGAGTTCATGCGGCATCTCCACAGGCAGTACCATCAGATCCAGCTTGCGTTCACGAGCGTAAACGGGCGGGCGATTGCCCGCAGCTTCGCCTTGTTCGGCCGTCGAGAGCGCTGGATGTCACGGGACAACCTCCGGCATGCGTTGTTGCTATCCGGGGAACAACCGCTGGGCGAACTCGTGCAGGTGTTTGCGCCAGACCTGCCACTCGTGCGAACCGGGGCCTTCGAACCAGACGTGCCGGATGCCGGCCGCGCCCATGGACTCGTGGAGCGCCTTGCCGGCGGGATAGAACCGGTCTTCGACGCCACAGCCGATCCACAGGAGCTTGATGCGCTGGTTGGCCGCGGCCGTATCCGCCAGCGCGCCGCCGAACGATGTCTTGAGATCAACGTTGCGCCCGGCGCCGCTGAAGGCGCCGATGCTGGCGAAGGAGTCGAGGTTGCTCAGCCCGACCTGCAGCGCCTGGCCGGCACCCATCGACAGGCCGGCGATGGCGCGGTGTTCGCGGTCGGCCAGCGTGCGATAGCTGGCATCAACCATGGGCACCAGGTCGCTCAGCACCAGTTCGCCGAAAGCCTCGTTTCCGCGGCCGCTCGGGCCCGGTGCGGCGCCGGCTTTGCTGGCATAGCCGTTCTCCATGACGACGATCATCGGCCGGGCCTTGCCGGCGGCGATGAGGTTGTCGAGAATGAAACCGGCGCGGCCCTGCGTGGTCCAGCCGCGCTCGCTCTCGCCGGCGCCGTGCTGGAGGTAGAGCACGGGATATCGCCGGGCCGGGTCGCGGTCGTAACCCGGCGGCGTGTAGATGAAGGCCCGGCGAATTGTGCCGGTCACCTTCGACGCGTAGTGGCGGATGCGCACCTCGCCGTGCGGCACATCTTTGGCGTCGTAGAAATCGAGCTTGGCATCCGGCACCTCCAGCCCGCTGGTCTGCTGGCCCCAGCCGAAGAAGGTCTCGCTGTTGGGATCGTTGCAGCGGAACCCATCGATGAGCAACTCGTAGTAGTGAAATCCCGGCTGGGCGGGCGGAGTCGTCACCGACCAGTTGCCGCCGGCATCGCGCTGCATGTCGAATGGCGTCCGGCCGAGCCCGTCGTTCTTCGGCACCACCTGCACCTTCTGCGCCTCGGGCGCCTTGACACGGAACGTGACACGCAGGTCGTCGTGTATCTCCGGATAGTCCCGGCCGGGTACATTGCTCGGGGCGGGCTTGCCGTCGTCGGCCAGCACCCACGAGGCAATACCACAGACGACCACAAGCCCGACAATACGGAATGCGATGTTGTGCATCGGACGTGCTCCTTTTCTTTGGACAGTAACACCTGCACGCCAGCGGAATCTCGTGAGGTCGCCGCGACAGGTCGCAAGGTGAGGTCAATAACTGCATATCTCCGATGTCACAGAGACCTTCTGATCCGGCTGGACGGATTATCTTACTGCTGCGGTTGCTCCGCAACAGTCTGGGATGGCCGTGCCGGGCAACTCTTTCGCCAGAGGACGAGCAATGCGATGGCGTTAACCAGAGTAACCAGCAGCCCGAGGCACGCGCTGGTTCGCTCTGCCGCCAGCGGGGAGGCGGCGATGTAGTCCGGGACTGTGCGACGGTACTCCAACTGGTTGATATCGCCGAACCCGCGGTCTGGGTGGAACTGCTTGAGGGCTGGCGCGTTCACCACGCCGGCTCGATCAAGTTCGGTGAACTTCAGACGCGTCGACAGTTCAGAGAACGTCGGGACGATGAACAGCAGGATCGCAAACAACAACGCCGCACCGATGTTCACGAGAGCCAGCGCAAGGCAAACGCGTCGCAATGACGGATTCCATGTTTCCTGTGGCATGACAGCAACTATACTCGCCGTGATCCGAAAGGACATGACCCAGTGCATTCGGCGAATGGCAGCATGGCCATTCCCTTGAACTCCCCCGCCCGTTATCTTGTCCGCTCACTCGGCGATGTCAGTTGTGCATTCGCCGAGCCTACTAATCCGGAGTCCCCATGCGCCCGTCGCTCGTTTCGATCCTCTGCTCTTTTACCTTTTACCTTCTTCCTTTTTCCTTCGCCCTTGGCGAGCCTCACATCATCCAGATCGTCGACGACACCACCGGCCGGGGCGTGCCGCTGGTCGAGCTTCGCACGACCAGCAACGTCCGGGCGATCACCGACAGCGCCGGCATTGTGGCCTGGGATGAGCCGGGGCTCATGGATCGCAAGGTGCATTTCACCATCTTCAGCAGCGGGTACGAATACCCGGCCGATGGGTTTGGATATCGGGGCCTCGTCATCCAGACCACCGCAGGACAGAAGACCGTCGTCCGTCTGAAGCGTGTGAACATCGCCGAGCGGCTGTATCGCATCACCGGGCAGGGAATCTACGCCGAGTCGATCAAGGCCGGATTGAAGGCGCCGCTCAAACAGCCCGTGCTCAACGGCGGCGTCACGGGGCAGGACACGGTGCAGACCATCGTCTACCAGGACAGGCTCTACTGGTTCTGGGGCGACACCAACCGGCCGGACTATCCGCTCGGCAACTTCTCGACGACCGGCGCGACGAGCGAACTGCCCGGCCGGGGCGGGCTCGATCCGACAGTGGGCGTCGACCTCACCTATTTCACCAACCCGGCCGGCAACACGCGGCCCATGGTCACGGGCCTGCCCAAGGGCGGCCTGATCTGGATTGACGCGCTGATGGTCCTGCCCGACGAGACCGGCCGCCCGCGGATGCTCGCCAAGTTCGCCCATCACAAGAGCCTGTCCGAGGTGATGCAGCGCGGGCTGATCATCTGGGACGATACCAAGCAAGGTTTCCAGCCGCTCGTGGAGTTCCCGCTCAATCAGCCGCTGTATCCCGCGTCGCAGCCGTTCCGGCACCGTGATGGCGATGTCGAATATCTCTACTTCCCGACGCCGTACGCCTGTGTCCGGGTCCGGGCCGATTTCAAGAGCGTGCAGGACCAGAAGGCGTATGAGGCGTGGACGTGCCTGCGGGCCGGCTCCCGCTATGGCAGGGCCGCCGATGCGGCGCTCGATCGCGATCCGGCCGGGAAGCTCGTGTGGGGCTGGAAGCGCGACACGTCGCCGATTCGGGAGAAGGAACAGAAGGACCTCATCAAGGCCGGGAAACTCACGGAAGCCGAGGCCATGTTCAATCTGAAGGATGCGGCCGGCCGCCGGGTGACGCTGCACGCCGGGACGATTGCCTACAACCCGTTTCGCAAGCGGTGGATTCTCATCGGCCACGAAATCGGCGGCACGGCGTCGCTGCTCGGCGAGTGCTGGTACAGCGAGGCCGACCGGCCCGAAGGCCCGTTTCCGCACGGCGTGAAGATCGCCACGCACGAGAAGTACACATTCTACAACGTCGTGCATCACCCGGAGTTTGACCAGGAAGGCGGCCGGCTGGTCTACTTTGAAGGCACGTACACCAAGGAGTTCTCGGGAAACCCGGATGCCACGCCGCGATACGACTACAACCAGATCATGTATCGCCTGGACCTGGCCGACCCGCGGCTGAAAGCGGGGCAGTAACGTGCCGCCGGTGTCCCCACCGGCGGAATCCGGTTGGCGTCAAACTCCCGCCGG
>JBIOJL010000445.1:0-4792 GCA_044450885.1 Tepidisphaerales bacterium | reverse complement strand
ATCTCCGTTTTGCCGACCCCTGTAGGGCCGATCATCAAAATGTTTTTCGGCACGACCTCTTCGGCCAGCTCCGGCGACAGCTTCTGCCGGCGCATCCGATTACGCAGCGCAATCGCCACGGCGCGCTTGGCCTGCTTCTGGCCGATGACGTATTTGTCCAGCTCGACGACAATCTGACGCGGCGTCAGCGTGTCGGTGGGTGGCGCCAGTGTCTCGGGTAACGAAATCGCCATCAGAGTTCTTCTATCGCGAGTGTGTTGTTGGTGTAAATGCAAATCGACGCGGCCACCTCCATCGCCTTCTCGGCGATGGCGCGCGCATCGAGATCGGTGTGCCGCGCCAGCGCCTTGGCCGCCGCGAGCGCGTACGGGCCGCCGGAGCCGATGGCGACGATGCCGTCTGACGGTTCGATGACATCGCCGGCGCCGCTGACGATCAGGCTGGTCGAGCGGTCGGCCACGGCGAGCATCGCTTCGAGGCGGCGCAGGACGCGGTCGGTGCGCCAGTCCTTGGCCAGCTCGATGGCGGCGCGGCGGGTGTTGTCGGGGAATTCGGCCAGCTTCTTCTCGAAGCGTTCGAGCAGCGCGAAGGCATCGGCCGCCGATCCGGCGAAACCGACGAGGACTTTTCCGCCGCCGACTTTGCGGATCTTGACGGCGTCGTGCTTGGCGACGACGTTGCCGAGTGTGACCTGGCCGTCGCCGCCGATGGCGACGTCGTTACCTCTTCTGACGGCGAGTATGGTGGTGGAACGTGCGGGCTTCATGGGATGCATGCCTGGGTCATGTGCAAACGATGCAGCGGGTTTCGCCATTGCGTGTAGAGTACACGGGAATGGCCCGGCTGCAAAACCCGGTGGGTCTGGATGGCTGCCACGGCTTGTCCTGTTCGGAGTTCACGCTTCAGCGTGTCGCGTGCCTGTTTCCGTCGGAAGACAAGCTGAAGCTTGAACTCCGAACACGGTTATTTGTATGAGCTTCATTTCTCCAACATTTCTTGCCCTCGCCGGGCTGGCGGCCGCGGGGGCCGTCGCGGTGCTGCTGGTGCGCCGGCTGGCGCTGCCGTTGTCGAGCCGTATTCTCTTCGGCGCCGGGGCGGTGCTCTTCGCCATCGCCGCGGGCACGCCGTTGTGGCCCAGACCGGTGCCTCAGCCGGTCAACGTCATGGTGGATGTGTCCCCGTCGACGCGCGGGGCGGCGTATCGCGATCCGGCCGTGCTGCGAAAGCGACTGGGGCAACTCCTGGGCTCCGTGCCGCATGAGGTCATCTATTTCGCCCAGGAGAACAGAAGCGAAGCGCCGGCCATGGTGCGCGACCGGCTCGGCGATCTTCCGGCCGAGCGGACGATCTTCGCGCCGCCACCGGGCCGGGCCGTCCTGCTCTTTTCCGACGGTCGCTTTGAGCCGCCGCGATCTTCGCCGCCGGTGTATGCCGTGGTCGACCCACTGCTGATCGAACCGGCGGACGCGGCCGTCACCAGCATCGAAGCCCGTGGCGATCAGGTCGCGGTCGGCGTTTCCAACACCGCCGCCGACTCGGCCAGCCTGTCGCTCAGCGGCGAGCGGTCGGTCGTGGCGGTGTCGCGAGGACAGTACACGCTGTCCCGGCCGCTGCGTCCGGAGCAGGGCGTCGTGGCCCAGTTTGCGCCAGTGGACCTCTGGCCCGAGAACGACCGGCTCGAATTGCCGGCCGTGCCGCCGGCCCAGTCGCAGATGTGGTGGGTCGGCGAATCCGCGCCGGCGGGCACATGGAGGCGGATGAGCCCGGCCGACCTGCCGGCCGATCCGGTTGCGTACCTCGCGCCGGCGGCGATCGTGTTACAGGACATTCACGCCGAAGACCTGACCGAAACGCAAGAGCAACTCCTCCTGCAATACGTCCGCGATCTGGGCGGGGCGGTCATTCTGGTCGGCGGCAAGCGGGCGTTCGCGGCCGGCGAGTATCCGGGCACTCCGCTGGAGACGCTCTCGCCGCTGGCGAGCTCGCCGCCGATTCCGACGCTCCACTGGATCATCCTCGCCGATTCTTCGGGGTCGATGGCCGGGCAGAGCGGCGATGCCACGCGCTGGGATCGTGCCCGCCAGGCCATCGTCAAGCTGCTGCCGCACCTCCCGCCCGATGATCCGGTGACGCTGGCGAGTTTTTCGGAGCGCGTCAACTGGTGGTCCCGTGGCCGGCCGGCGCGCGAGACAATCTCGCTTGCGCTACCGGCGATCGTGCCCAGTGGGCCGACGAACCTCGAGCCCTCCCTGCGGGATGTGATCGACCGGGCGGAAGCGGGGATGCCGGCGGAACTGTTGCTGCTCTCGGATACCGATGCGCCCATTCTGAAGCCCGAGACGTTGCGCGCGGACATGCTCCAGAAGCGGATCCGGCTGCACGTCCTCGTTCTCGGGCCCGACGGCCGGGGCGAAGCGGCTTTGCGCGACATCGCCAGGGCGACGGGCGGCGCGGTGGTCAGCGAGATGGATCCAGCGCACTGGGCCGACGCGGCGCGCAAGCTTTTTCAACAGGCATCGCCCGAGCGGCTGATGGCCGAGCCGGCGAAGCTTCGCATGGCCACGCCGATCGAGGGTTTTGCGGAAACGCCGGCGGCGCCGTGGAACCGCACCTGGCTTAAGCGGGATGCGACGGTGCTGGCCGAGAATGATTCGCCGGCGCACGAGCCGCTGATCGCCCGTTGGCGGCTGGGCGCGGGGCAGGTGCTCGCGGTTGCTTATCCCACAGCCCAGGCGGATCGGCTCGCGAAACTGGTGGCAACGCCGCCGCGCGATCCGCGGTTCAAGGTGGTGTGGAAGGCAGGATCGACCACCGCCGTTCATGTCGAGGCGGCCGAGGGCGGTCGGGCGGTGAATGGTCTGAAGGTCGTCCTCGAGGTCGCGAGCATTTCGGGCCGGGTGCTATCGAAGCAGCCGGTGGTGCAGACAGCGCCGGGGTATTACGAGGCGTCGCTGGGCCCGCCGCAGGAGCCGGTGTTTGCGACGCTGCGGCTGGATGGGAGACCCCTGGATCGGATCGCCCTGCCGGCGCGCTATGCGAGCGAGTTCGATGCCATCGGGATCGACGCCGATTCGCTCAAGCGGCTGGCCGCGCGGACGGGCGGCGCCATGATTCCGCCGGCGCAGGCTTCGCCCATCAAGTTCAAGTTTCCCGTCGAGCCGGTGCCGCTGGGTGCGTGGTTGGCCGCGGCGGCCGGAGTGTGCATTGCCGCCGGGCTCACCCGGTGGCGGGTGAGTTGAGTGTTCTGTGGCCGCGATGGGCTACTCATTCAGCGCATCGAGATCAGTTGGGCTTCGAATGACTTGCGAATAAGCGGTGCGGCCTCATCTACCTGAGCCATGTTACTTATGGCGAGTTGGAGATTACCGACGCCGTAGTGGCCAATACCTGTTACGTCGCGAGAGAATGATGGCGGATTCTCAAGTTGGCTGTACTTCAGCTTCAGGCACACGCGTATGCCACCCTTTTGCAACTCGACGCAACAGAAGATCGCCTTGCCGCAGACATAGTTAATTGTCATTGCAACGCAACGGCGCTGGATATCACCGGGTTTCAGGGACAGGCAAAGGCGATCGATGGCTCGATAGAGCTCAAGAATCTCCTTTGGCTTGCCGTCCAGGTGGTAGGCCTCGTCATATGGCGTGGATGTCCGAGTTGCCTTCTGGCGGCGAGTGACCCAGGCTTTGCTGGCACCTTGACTTCTTGCTGATGGTCTCTGGTCCGTAGCTGATCGGCGGCTTGCCGGCGCGGCCATGGCAGGCGGCATTGCAGCGGTACTCTCTGCCCAAATCCGTGCAAGGCTTTCCTTAATCCGCTGGGGAGCCAGTTGATCGTCGCCGGCGGCTGCCCGGACGAGGTTCAGCAGCGTGCGTGGGGCATCGCGCATGATGCTGTCAACGGCTTTTCGAACCTTCCCGTCAGTAAAGGTCTGCTCCCCGATCGTATCCAGAGTGCCTTTTGCCATTTCTTCGCGCGAGAAACGCCACATCTGCCCTGCGATTTGCTCGACGGGCAGCCGTTCAGGGCCGCGCGGATCCAGGGAAACCTCGAACATCAGCTTGTCTGGCGCGGGGCATTGTTCGACGCTGCGGTAGACTCTCCAGACCACACCGTTGGTGAGAACGCACCAGACGATTCCATCGTTTGCCGCGTAACCGACCACCTGCGTGATACCCTTGACATCATTCAAGGGATCATCGAGGGGCTTGGCCTCCACCAGGAGCACGGGCTTGCGGTTAATAAGCAATGCGTAGTCCACGGACTTGTTGTCGACGGTTGGATACTCCAATTGGACCTCATCCGGATCGCGCACGTCCCAACCCAAGGCCTCCAGCAGCGGATCGACGATGATGGTTCTGGTGGGTGTCTCCTTGAGCGAGCGCTTTCGCAGGCCGTCCAGCTTTGACTGGATTGCTTCTATCATGCGAATGAGCTTATCCATGGCCTTCGTCCTTCCAGTCGAGATATCGCCACATTATGGCGCAACGTCCGGACTATTGCCAGTCGCAGGGGTAGTCAAATGAACAGAACGCGATTCCAGCCGCAATGCGGTCAGTTCCTCGGTTTGGCGATGGCCGCCTCGATCTTCTCCATGGTGCGAACGGAAGGAATAGGAAATATGACATTTGATGTCAATACGACACGCGGCATCGGCCGGCGTCGCGGATAGTCGATGTTCTCGCTCATCGTCCCGTCGGACGTGGCGGGATCGAAGGCGGGCGGTGACTGGGGCCGGCAGCGGAGGTTGCCGTGTGGGGTGCATGACATTATGGGCGGGGCGGTTCTGCGGCCT
>JBIOJL010000444.1:0-4794 GCA_044450885.1 Tepidisphaerales bacterium | reverse complement strand
TGAGTATGGCAACCAAAGTCACGTTTACTTTGGACGCTGAGACCGTTCACCGCATCGACGATGCCGCCGAACGCCTGGCCAAGCCGAAAAGCCAGATCGTCCGTGAGGCCGTGGCGGACTACCACAGCCGCATCGGCCGCCTGAGCGAGAGCGAGCGGCAAAGGATGCTGAAGGTTTTCGACACCCTGGTGCCGCTGATACCCGCCCGCCCACAGCACGAAGTCGAAGACGAGTTGCGGGAGATCCGCCGGGCGCGGCGATCCGGCGGGCGCCGGTCGACATCCGGGAAGCGCAAGTGATCGTTCTGGACACTTCGGTGCTGATCGATGGGCTGACTGGCTTGAAGCGGTCGGGGCTTGCGATCCGCGGTTCGCTCGCGGAAGGCGAGCGGATTCTGCTGCCGGCGTTGGTCCTCTATGAGTGGTTGCGCGGACCGCGTCTCGTGGAGGAACTGGCCGCGCAGGAAGCGCTTTTCCCGGCGAGCTCGGCAATTCCCTTCGGCCCCGAAGAGGCCATCGTCAGTGCCGATCTCTATCGCGCCGTCAGGCGCCCGTGCAGCCGCGAGGTCGATCTGGCGATCGCCGCCTGTGCGATCGCGCGCGAGGCACAGCTTTGGACCCTGAACATAGACGATTTCCGCGACGTGCCCGGCCTTCGCCTGTACGGTCAGCCACAATGATGTGTCATCCCAACCCCGACCCCGGTCTACGAGATTCCGTCGTTCGTCTCTTTCAGCCTCGGACTCACATGGAGGAAGGGAACACCTGCCAGGAATGTCACGGTCCCGTCGCCGAGCGCGACCGTTTGTACCCGTGAACTGTTCCTTCTGCCACCAACCGCGCTAGCCTGGATGGAACCGTTTCAGCGTTGCGAATGCTGCAAGAATTTGTGGGGCGGACCCCTGTCCCTGGAGTTTATACATTTTTGTCGGAGAGTTCTGTGCCTGGGGGGCCACTACCTACCTTGAGTGCGCCAAGCCCGAAGGGCGAAAGATAGTAGCCCACGGCGCACAGCCGTGGGTAACATGTCACGAGTCGATGCAGCCCCGGAACGGGGCGTAAGTTTATGCCACACAGCTTTGCTGCCCTGCTCGTTCATCTCATCTTCTCCACGAAGAACCGTACCCCTGACTTGTCGCCCCAACTCGCCGCCCGCCTTTTTCCCTATATGGGCGGCATTGTCAGGGAGCGGAAGGGTGTTCCGCTGATCATCAACGGTCCGCCAGATCACGTTCATCTGCTGGTGTCCCTTCCCGCCACCGAGTCGATCGCGGAGTTGTTGAGAGTGGTGAAAACCAATTCGTCGCGCTGGGTGCACGAGCAGTTTCCGGACCAAAAACGGTTCGGCTGGCAGGCTGGATACGCCGCCTTCACGGTAAGCGGTTCCCGAGCGGCTGCGGTGACGGAGTACATCGCGGGACAGCAGGAGCACCATCGCAGGGTATCGTTCCAGGAGGAGTTTCTGACGTTCTTGCAGAAGCATGGCATAACGCACGATGCGCGCGATCTGTGGGGCTGAGGCAAGTCTTACGCCCCGTCCGGGGCTCGACACTACCGCACGCTGATTCCGCACGGCTGACGCCGTGGGCTACTATCTGTCGCCCTTCGGGCTCGATGCTCGACCGATCAAGCATGTACAAACTCCAGCTACCGGGTTTCAGCCGGTAGTTGGACCCGCTGAAAGGGGGTCCGCAGGCTGAAAGCCGGCTGAAAGCCTGCCCCACAAAACAGCATTGCCGGACCAAGATGTTCTTAGGTTAGCGCTTATTGGGGTCCGCCCCACGGGTGATGCCGAACATTCGACTGTGGAGTGAAGCTCCGCCGGCGTCCCATTACCCCTCAGCATTGCGGTAGTTCACCCGCAGTAAAGTTGTGGAACAATCGCGCCGATAAGTCTACAGGTGCTCCTAGACTCGGAGCCCGGGAGTTGAAGCTCATGACCCGACCCTTGCGGACTGCCAGGCCGATCAACCGTTCCGCCCGCCTCATGCTGGCGTTTCTCGCCGCGTGGCCCCTTGCCGGGGGCGATGGAAAGGCCGATCCGTCCGCGCTCGCCACGCTCAGCCTCGAAGACCTGATGAACGTGGAAGTGACTTCGGTGACGCGCCGCAGCCAGCCTCTTTCCAACTCCGCCGCGGCGATTTTCGTGATTACCAGCGAAGATATCCGCCGCTCCGCGGCCACCACCGTGCCCGAGTTGTTGCGCATGGTGCCCGGATTGATCGTCGCCAGGCTGGATGGGAACAAATGGAGTGTCTCCTCGCGTGGTCCCGGCGGGCGTTATGTCGCCAATCTCCTGGTCCTGATCGACGGGCGGACGGTTTACTCCCCCCTCTTCTCAGGCGTGTATTGGGAAGACCACGAATTCGTGCTCGAAGACATCGATCGCATTGAGGTCATTCGCGGTCCCGGCGCCGTGGTCTGGGGCTCCAATGCCGTCAGCGGAGTCATCAATATCACCACCAAGAGCGCCAGGAAGACCAAGGGCGACCTGGTCTCGGCAACCGCCGGCAACCTCAACCAGGGCGTCGTTCAGATGCGTCACGGCGGCGACTTGGGCGACTCCGGCGCTTACCGCATCTTCGGACGCATGGGGCGCTACGGGGACCTCGTGGACAGTTCGGGCCACCCGGTGCACGATGGCTATTCCACCAACATGGGTGGCTTCCGCATGGACCTCGACCAAGGTCCTGACACCCACTGGATGATGGAAGGCTCGCTGCAAACCGGCACCGTGGACCAACGGGACCTATCTCCGTCCCTGGTGACGGGCAACACCGCCATTGTGGACAGCAGCGGCGAAGTGTCGGCGGGGCACGTTCTGACCCGTTGGAGCCGCGACCGCGCGGACGGCGGCGAGACCCGCGTGCAACTTTACTACGACTGGTACGACCGCAAGCCATTCCTCAGTGAAGAGCGCCAAACCGTCGATCTCGACATCAGCCACAGCCTGCAACTGGGCGGGCGCCACACTCTCATCGCCGGCGGAGGCTACCGCGAGTCGTGGGACTCCATCCCCGTCACGCCTAGAATCAGCCTGTTGCCACCGCGCGAGAGCATGGGCCTCGCCAACTTCTACCTGCAGGACCAGATCCGGCTGGGCGAGACCACTTCATTCAGCGTGGGCGCACGCACCGAGTACAGCCCGCCCTCCGGCGCATCGTTTCAGCCGGCCGTCCAGTTCCTGTGGACCCCCGGCAGCCGGCACAGTGTCTGGGCGTCGGTCTCCCGCGCTTTGCGCATGCCATCCCGGGGCGAAGAGGGCTTCGACCTGCTGTTCAGCGTCCTTCCCACCTCTGTCACGGGTGCCCCGTTGCCGCTATCGGTGACCGCTCTCGGGGAGCGCCAGATGCAGCCGGAAAAGCTCATCAGCTACGAAGCCGGCTACCGGAATCAGGTCTCCCGCCGGCTGAGTCTCGACCTGGCGACCTACTATTACGATTATCAGGATCTGCGGGCCTTCGTCTCATCCGGCGTACCCTCTTTGGTATTCGATCCGGCGCCACACCTCAACATCGACATCCTCATGGTCAATGGGAGGAGAGCCCACATTTGGGGTGGGGAGCTGAGCATGAACTACTCGGTTTCGGACCGCTGGCGGCTGTCGGGGTCGTACTCCCGTCTCTCCCAGCGCCAGGAACTGGACCCGGGAGTGTGGAACGGAGGCATGGGGGCGCTGCCACAAGCTCTGGCCACACTTCGATCCCAGACGGATCTCACCCGCAAGCTGCTTTGGGATACGGACGTATGCTTTACCGGCCGGCTGTTCGATCCAGGGGTGCCACTCTCGCCGTTGGCGCTGATCCAGCCCTCCGGCAACCCGGGGCAAGTAATTCGCCTCGATACCCGGCTGACCTGGAGGGTATCGAGGGCCTGGGATCTGACGGCGGGAGGTGAGAACCTGCTCCAGCCACGCCATCTGGAAATGGTGCCGGAGGCGATCCTGGTCGGCAGCCAGGTTCCTCGCTCCTGGCTGGTTCGGCTCAACTGGCGCCACTGACCGCGGAGCGCGCGGGTCGAAATTGATGAGCCTTAAGAGACACATCATGGGTACGGTGGCAACGGTGCTACTGGTGGCACAGTCGTTGTCGCCTTACCTGGCAGCCCGCGCGGCCGAGCTCGATGCCGCCACCGAGGATGATCTGCGGGCAGCCTTCCTCCTCAACTTCGCCCGGTTTGTCACCTGGCCGGGGGAACATGCGGAAGGTCCCACGCCCCTCGTTATTTGCATCGTCGCCAATCCGGGCTTGGCCACTGTGCTCCACGCGCTCGTTGCCGGCCAGACAGTCCGCGGCCGGCCTCTGGTTGTGCTCTCTCTCAAAGCACTGCCGCCGCCCTCCGCGGTGCATATTCTCTATCTCACGACCCGCCAGAGGCAACCTACCCAGTGGCTCCCCGGGAACGCCGGCGCCGCGATACTAACCATCTCCGACAATCCGGACTTCTGCCGGCTCGGCGGCATGATCGCCCTCTATTCCGAAGGCCGCCGCATGCGTTTCGAGATCAATCAGGAGTCCCTGCAGCGCAGGGGCTTGCACGCCAGTTCCAAGCTGTTGGCGCTCTCCAGATCCGGCGGAGGCACGCCATAGTCATGCGACTGGCCCGCTGGCGCTGGAAAGATTCGATTCAGGCAAAGTTCACCCTGGCCATGGTCGGTTGTGCCGGCGCCGTCATCATCCTGGCCCTGGGCGTGGTTGGCGGATACCAGTTCGCGCGCGACCGCAACGCCACGCTGCGCCAGTTGACCAGCGTCGCCAGAGTGGTGAGTGCCAATAGCTCGGCGGCACTCTCTTTT
>JBIOJL010000443.1:0-4798 GCA_044450885.1 Tepidisphaerales bacterium | reverse complement strand
GAAGACGAAAGTGGGGCCAGCTTGTTCGTAGTACCGCCTTCAGGCGGGTTCGAAAACACAAAACCGGCTAAAGCCGGTACTCCGAACAACCGCCTGAAGGCGGTACTACGAACGTGACCGCCGCGTTCAGAACCCCCGCAACGCCGTACTCATCCTCCGGGGCAGACCCGGCTTGGGGAGGCGCTTGAGCACGACGTATTGAATGCCGTGCCTGTCGCTGAACTCGCGTTTTTCCGGCTTGTTGCCGTCCTCGTTGACGGCGTACATGTCGGGATTGATCCGCAGGAACTCGGGTTCGGCATCCATCCAGCCCATGCCAGTGGAGATCAGTGCCTGACGGACGTAGCGGATGCACCCGGCCACGTAGCGCCGTTCGTCCTGACGGATGAGCGGATGGCCTTCGCCCTTGAGATGGCGGATGTTTTCGTCATGGCCGACAACCACGTAGAGTTCACCGAGTTCGGAGACTTCCTCAAAAAAGCGGACGTGGCCGGAGTGGAACCAGTCGTAGCAGCCGGTGACAACGACCTTCTTGCGGCCGGCCGGAGCGGGTTCGATTTCGGTCGGCCGCGCCGGAAAATGCGCGAGGATCTCCGAAGCAATCGAGCGAAGTTCCAAATGGCGGCCGCGGCAGAACTTCTGTTTCGCGGGACTGGCGTCGGTGTCGCCGACGGCCCAGGCGGCCGGCGTGAAGCTGAGTTTCTCGGGGAGCGTATCCGGGGAGTTACCGTCGATGATGCTGACGTTGCTGACGAAGCGGATGGCCTGGACGAGATACTCGCGTTCTTCCTGGGGGAACGTGGGGGGCTTGCCGGTGACGGCCTGCACCATGGCGTCGGACCAGAGCAGGACGTGGACCGGCCCGGTGCGCGACGCCTCGTCCAGCAGGCGTGCGTGGCGGGAACGGAAGTCGTCGAAGCTGGCGGATACGACAATGGGGTTCATGGATCACCGTTGTGCTCGCTCGTAGTACCGCCTTCAGGCGGTCGTTCGGGGTACCGCCTTCAGGCTGTCTGAAAAACCGCCTGAAGGCGGTACTACGAACGGCCCTGTGCGATGCGGACGTTGACCTTGAAAGCGCCGGGGACGGGCTCTTCGGAAACGACGTAAAGATACCCGCCGCCGCAGCCGGAATACATCGCCCCGGCGTAGCGCGACTCGTAGTATTTCAGCAGGCCGACGAGATCGGCGGTGATGGTCGGATGCCGCACGGTCTGTGGCAGAAGCGATTCCCAGCACTCCATGCACTCGTTCATCGACGCACCCAGGGCCGTGGCATCGCAGTTGACGATGGCGTTGTAGCAGTCCTTGCCGGACTGGCCGAGCCGGCGGACCCATTTGCTGTCGAGGCGCTTTTCGCCGAGGGGATCGTACCCGGCCGGGCGCGGGGCGACGGGGATCATGTGGATGACGCGCTCGATCCAGCGTGCGACGGCAGGATCATTGTTGGATTCGATGTGGGCCGGGAAGTAGCCGCCGTCGTGGTGGAAGTCGTAGTCGAGCCGGTTCACGCCGGGATAGATCAGCCCGATCATGTCCTGCGAACCGGACGGGTCCTTCTTGCCGGCGTTCTCCGCCGCATAGAGTTCCTTGACGAGGAGCATCGGCGCGCGATCCGGCAGGTGGCCGTTCCACACTTTCATGGCGATGTCACGCGTGCCCGTCGCCATTCCGGCGCGTTCCATATAGCGGACCGTGGGTTCGAGGCCGACGACGACCATCGAGCCCGGCGGCGTCGGGTTGAGCCTGGAGACAAACGGCTGATCGATCCACCCGCCGGCGAAGGCCATGCGGTAAGGGATGGAGCCGATGATGGAAGTGATATCAGACATGGTGATCGGTGATCGGTGATCGGTGATCAGTGATCGGCAATCGGTTTCTGCCACCGATCACTGATTACCGATCACCGATCACCAACCTCGCTAGAAGTGGTCCTTGACCGTATGCCCGCCAGCCTTCCTGGCCTGGTACTGTTGTTCGATCCACTTGTAGGTGGCTTCCATCCCTTTGCTGAGCGGGATGCCGGGTTCCCAGTTGAGCATCTTCTCGATGAAGGTGTTGTCGCTGTTGCGGCCGGCCACGCCGCGGGGGGCGTTCAGGTCGTACTTGCGCTGGAGCTTGATGCCGCCGATCTTCTCGGTGAGCGAGACCAGGTCGTTGATCGAGATCAGTTCGCTGGTGCCCAGGTTGATGGGCGTGGCGATGAGGTTCTCGGCGTGCATGATCATGTCGATGCCCTTGAGGCAGTCGTCGATGTACATGAAACTGCGGGTCTGCGTGCCGTCGCCCCAGATGATGATCTCCTTCTTGCCGGTGTCCTTGGCCTCGATCACCTTGCGGCACATGGCGGCCGGGGCCTTCTCGCGGCCGCCGTCCCAGGTGCCCCACGGGCCGTAGACGTTGTGGAAGCGGGCGATGGCGGTCTTCATGCCGCGTTCGGCCCAGTATTCCTGGCAGAACATTTCGCTGACGAGTTTTTCCCAGCCATACCCGCGCTCGGCAAAGGCGGGATAGGCGTCGGATTCCTTGAGGGCCCGGCAGTTGGGGTCTTCCTGGAGCTTGACGTTGTACGCGCACGCCGAGGAGGCGAAGAAGTATCGCTGGCAACCGGCCCGCCAGGCGCACTCGATCAGGTGGGTGTTGATGAGAATGCTGCGCAGGCATTCGATGCGGAAACGTTCGATAAAGCCCATGCCGCCCATGTCGGCGGCGAGGTTGTAGACTTCGACGGCGTCCTGGGCGGCCTTCTTGCAGTTGGCCTCGTCGGAGAGGTCCATGCAGACGCACTCGACGCCCGGGGTGCGCTGGTACCAGTGG
This sequence comes from Tepidisphaerales bacterium, assembly GCA_044450885.1. GTDB lineage: Bacteria > Planctomycetota > Phycisphaerae > Tepidisphaerales > Tepidisphaeraceae > JANYKD01. Next base: position 1,981 of record JBIOJL010000443.1, on the reverse strand, counting down.
GGCAGCGGTTTCTTATCTACGGCGCGGATGCGGGTGAACCCCTTTTCAGTGAAGTGGCGGACGAGGTTGCCGCCGATGAATCCGCCGGCGCCGGCTACGAGAATGAGGTCGTCCTTTTTCGGTCCGGCGGGTGCGGATGATGACTTGCTGGCCATGATGGCTGCTCCTTTTCGAGTAGCGCTCCGTCACCGCTGACTTGATGGGTGAACGGTGGGACAGGCATTCCTGCCTGTCGTACGACAGACATTCTCGTCTGTCGTTTCACCCATCACGCGTCATGTGACGGAGCAGTGGTCTGTTTTCCCGCGGCTTGCCGGCCGGCTGGCCGATTCTTGCCGCGTTGGTGTGGGAACTATCGTGGATAAAAGCCCGGAGAACAATAGATGTTCTTGGCCATCGCATGACGATTATTGACTTGAGGACCGGATCGATGGAGAATAGGCTGGCGATGAAAATACCGTCGGTCGCTACGGTGTAGAATGGAGTAACATGAATTGGCGAGAACGCATAATCGTCGATGACCGCGTGCTGGCCGGCAAGCCGGTGATCCGGGGCACGCGCATTTCGGTCGAACTGGTGATGGACATGCTTGGAAGGGGTTGGAAGGAGGAGCAGATCCTTCGGCAATATGAGCATCTGACGTCCGACGATGTTCAGGCGTGCCTGGCGTATGCGGCCGAGTCACTGAGGTCGGAGCGAGTGTATCTGCTGCACGCGTGAATCATGCATTTCTTTGCCGATGAGAACTTCCCGGGACCGGTGGTGCGGATGCTGCGCGAAAAGGGTCACGACGTGCTGAGCGTCAAGGAAGTTGCACGCGGTGCCGTTGACCCGGAAGTCCTGCGGCTTGGCAATGAGGCAGGACGCGTACTGCTGACTTTCGACAAGGACTTTGGCGAACTTGCCGTGCGGTTTGCATCTCCGGCGGTGGGCATCGTGCTCTTTCGGTTGTCCGGCGCCACACCCGAGGAAGACAATTCGCGGGCATTCGAGGCACTGCAAAGCCGCACCGATTGGGTGGGCCACTTCAGTGTTGTGACCGACGACAGGATTCGTATGCGGCCATTGACACGCAGGTCGTAGCGCAGGCTGTTCTCTGGGAAGTGAAGATGGCTGGTGACACGTCAGAAAACGAGCGACAGCCCGAGTTCTTCTCGCTGCAAGTGTCGGCCGCGAGCCGGTTCTATCTTGACCTCTCTCCGCCGGCGCGGACGGCGCTGGCCGTGGTCTCGGGCGGGTGTGAACACTGCACGCCCGACTATCGCGTGTCGCGCTCGACGTTTCCGTTCTTCGGATTGGAGTTTGTCGCCCGCGGGCGGGGAGCCTTGCGGCTGGCGCGGCGCGGATACCGCCTCGGTCCGGGCACGCTCTTTACCTACGGCAAAGGCATCGCCCACAACATCACGACGGATCCCGGGGAACCGCTGGTCAAGTATTTCGTGGACTTCGCCGGCACGCGCGTTGCGCCGCTGCTGCAGCGGCTGGAACTCGGTCCGGGCCGCATCCTGCAGACTTCCGCGCCCGGGCAGGTGGTGGCGCTCTTCGACGACCTGATCCGCGAGGCGTCGCACGCGACCCCGTACACCGCGCGGATTGCCGGGTGCATGGTCGAACATCTGCTGCTGAAGATTGCCGAGACGGGCATACCCCACGGCTCGGCCGTCACGGCGGCGTTCGCGACCTACCGGCGGTGCCGCGAGTACATCGACGCGAACTGGCAGCGAATGCGCGACCTCCAGGACATCGCCGAGGGATGCCACATCGATCCAGCCTACCTCTGCCGGCTCTTCCAGCGGTTCGACCACCAGGGGCCGTACCACTGCCTGCAGCGGTTGCGCATGAATCACGCGGCCCGGCTGCTCCAGGAAATGGGGGCCTCGGTCAAACAGGTCGCCGCTGAACTGGATTTCTCGGACCCGTTCCATTTCTCCCGGGTGTTCAAGCGGACCATGGGGGCGTCGCCCTCGCAGTTCGTCAGGCT
>JBIOJL010000442.1:0-4799 GCA_044450885.1 Tepidisphaerales bacterium | reverse complement strand
GTAGTACTCCATGTCTCCATACCCGCTGAGTGTTCCCATCCAGTCTCCCCCCGGGGGCAACGGGGCGGGAGTGGTCCACGAGGACGCCGCGTGAGGCAAAGGCTGCGCGCTGCCACTCATCAGGATGTCCTGCTGCACATCACTGCCGGGAGCGACGGTCACCACGATGGCCTGGGCCAGTCCTGAGGGCGCGACTGGACCGGGCGAGTAGGGGCCGACTCCTGCGGACCAGAGCGAATCAAGCGCCTCCACGCTCAGCTGGTATTGCGAACTACTGCCATTCGGCAATTGCAGCCCGGCCAGGTCGAAAAAGCCTTCAACGGGCCCGCTGCTCGACCCCCATTTAGTAAGTGGATCTCCCAGCGCGTCGTTGAATCCCGTGATGGGATTGCCTTGGTTGCCGTTAAATAGAAAACCGGACACCGCGGCAGCGGCATACCGGCGCGAGGGCAGTCCGGTCTGCGGATCGATCCAGCGGGCCACCACGTTGACTCCCTGCATGGCCTGGGTGCGATTGCCTTGCCGGTCGGTGAACCACACCGATCCGTGGATGCGCGCCGTGGTCGCAGAAAACAACTGTTTGCCGGGGAAGTTCGCCTGGTTCTGCGCCGTGACTGGGTAGAGCCGGGAGAGGGACGCGACGTCATCCATGGCTAACTGGTAAGGACTGGCGTAGCACCGGGTGATCGGCACACAGTTCCAGGGATCGGTGAAATGCATGACGGGGAAACCGGCGTAATCGTCGGATGTGGGATGGGGCGTGCCGGTGAGCACATTGTCATTGACCTGAGACCAGCCCAGGCCAAGCACGCTGCCGATCACGCGCACCAGGCGGTATTCGACGTCGGTAAGCTGCGACGACTGCAGCGCGCACTGGCCGTTGATCACGATGAGGGCATGCTGGTAGGTGGCAAAAGTCCCGTAGTTGTCATTGCCTCCGAATGCGGCGTTGTAGAAACACTGGCTGGCATCCCCCGCACCAGCTCCCACCAAAGCGTTGGTCACCGAACCATCGTAGTCGTAGACGATTCCGATGGGCGTGCCCGTGGCCGACGGCTGAATGTCGACAGGCATCGAGATCGTGCCATCAGAATTTAAGGTAACGTTCGTGCCGTTCACATCTTCGGCGAGTTGGCCGCCACCGGTCGCGGCCAAGGCTGCCGTGGGGACCGAGGTCCATTGGCTGAAGGCGTCGGCCACGAAGCTGTTGGCCGACGAATTCGGCAGGATCGGGCTGAGATCGCCCTGATCGGTGAAATAACTGACCAGCCCCTGCGGCCAGACCAGGGCCTGCCCCATGGTGGTCGCGTCGAAATAACTGGCGCCGGCGACGCACTTGGGGCCGCCAGCGCGGGATAGCAGAACGACGCAGAGGACCATCCCCGCCGCCAGGGCCAGCCTGAAGAGAAATGAGCGCGCGGTAAATGCCATACGATTGGTCATGGTCACGTCGTCTGATTGCACTCACTCCTCCTCACTGGCCCGCCGTACCGCCCCAGCGAAGTCGCTGAAATTGAGGCGCGACTTCCCACCCAGGGCGGGATCCGTTCGGAACGCTGAAAGATGTTGTGCCGAAAGCAAGACGCGGCCCCACCGATCGATGGTGAACCGCCCCATCTCGCCGGCGACGCAACTGGTCAGCCCCAGCTTGCTTGGGGGATAAAGAAAAAGCAGAACGCGTTCGCCGAGACGGTAGCGCTGGGTCCCCGTCCACAGGCCAATCCATTGCGTGATGGTCAGATTCTCGCCCCGAGTGACGCCGCGAATGGCGTTCTCAATGTGGAAAGTGATGGCCATCGTTTCGACCGCCTGGCCGCGCGTGGCGGGATGATGCGTAATCGAAGTCACGGTGCCGGAAAAAATTGTGCCCGCGGCGCGAGCCATCATGGGCAATCCGATGCCCCGCGGCGTTCTGGGAAAGCGGGACCGTAGGGTGTCTCCTGCCGGAGGTTGACCCTCGTCCGGCGGCAGAGGGAGGGCGAATCGGGGCGTCGGAGGAACGCGGCCCGACTGCCCGCACAGCCGAACCGGCGCCAGAATCAGAACCGAAATCACGAGCAGACACGCGCAGTTTCTCCCATACATGGGGAGACCTCAGGATGTGACGTGCGCTCGGAGGAATACCGGGGAAACAAGTCAGCCTAATCCATCCGCGGCCACAACGTCTGTGACAGATGTCACAACCGTCTGTGGATTTCGGGCGCTTAATCCTCTCGGGACGCACTTCGGGTGTCGGCGCGCTCCGGTCAGGATGACGCCCTTTCCCAGCAGTCGCTACTCGATCCTCGGGGCAGCCTTTCAATCGAGCTCAGAAGTGGTACGATTCCTTGGCCCTCGATGATCCTGCCCTCCAGCATCGCCCACTACAAGATCACGACCAAACTCGGCGAGGGCGGCATGGGCGCCGTATACCGGGCCACCGATACCAAACTCGGACGCGACGTCGCCATCAAAGTTCTTCCTGACTCCTTCGCCGGGGACACGGAACGGTTGGCGCGCTTCACCCGCGAAGCCCAGGTCCTGGCCTCGCTGAATCACCCCAATATCGCAGCGATCTATGGCGTGGAAAATCGCGCGCTGATCCTAGAACTGGTGGAAGGTCCCACGCTCGCCGAGCGCCTTGCCCAGGGACCAGTTCCTGTGGAAGAGGCGCTGCCGATCGCGCGCCAGATCGCGGAAGCCATGGAATTCGCGCATGAGCGCGGCATTATCCATCGCGATTTGAAGTCGGCCAACATCAAGATCCGCAATGACGGAACGGTGAAGGTGCTGGACTTCGGGCTGGCAAAGGCCTTCTCGCCGGAAGACGCCGGCAGTTCGGCCGATGCCATGAATTCGCCGACACTCACCGCCCGAGCGACGCAGATCGGCGTGATTCTGGGCACGGCCGCCTACATGGCTCCCGAGCAGGCCAAGGGCAAGACCGTCGACCGGCGAGCCGACATCTGGGCGTTTGGCGTGGTGCTGTACGAGATGCTCAGCGGCCAGCGCGGCTACCAGGCCGAAGACGTGTCGGACACGCTGGCGGCGGTGCTGACCCGTGAGGTCGACTGGACGAGTCTGCCCGCCAGCACGCCTGCGAGGTTGCGGGCGCTGCTGCGCGACTGTCTGGTGCGCGATCCCAAACTGCGCCTCCGCGATATCGGCGAGGCGCGGCGCGTGCTCGATCAGTTGATCAACGGCGCGCCCGACTCCGGCCCTGCCGCGTCGTTCACGAATATCGCCTCCCCGTCGCAGAGCCAAGGGTGGCAGCGCGCCCTGCCATGGACGATCACGGCACTCGCCGTCGTGGCCGCCGTTGCGCTGTTCCTCTGGCGCGGCAACGCCAACGCGCTTCGTCCCGCCGAGGCCCGCCTCCAAATCGTGATCCCAGGCGAAAGCAACGATGTTGCCCTATCGCCGGATGGACGCCAGATTCTGTTCATGGCTCCCGCGCATAATGGCAATGGCAGTCAGTGGTGGCTCCGTCCTCTCGATCTCGAAGTGGCGAAGCCGCTCCCGGGAACGGAATCCAGTTCGCAGCCCTTCTGGTCCGCCGACAGCAAGTCGGTCGGATTCTTTTCCCATCAGACCCTGAAACGAATCGACGTGGAAAGCGGAGCGGTGCAGACCCTGGCCGACGCGCCCACGCCGCGGGGCGGAGCTTGGAATCGCGACGGCACGATCCTGTTTGCACCCGCCGGCAACGGGCCCTTGTATCGCATTCCGGCCACTGGCGGGCAACCGGAGCAGGTGACTCAGCAGCGGTCGCCTCAGGAAGCCAGCCATCGCGATCCTCAGTTTCTTCCTGATGGGCATCACTTTTTTTTCTGGATCATCGGGCCGCCGGACGTGCAAGGCGAGTACGTCGGCTCCCTCGATAACAAGGAATATCACCGGCTTTTGGCTGCCGATGGGCCCCCGACGTTCGCGCCGCCTAACCACATTCTTCTGGTGCGGGAACGCGTACTGTATGCGCAGCGCTTCGATCCGGAGAAGATGCAACTCGCCGGAGAACCTTTCCCGATCGCCTCCGGTGTCTCTTCGGATCGGACCAATTTCAGGCGGATCACGGCCTCCGACACCGGGCTGATTGCCTACCGTCCCGATGAAACCACAAAGCGGCAATTCACCTGGCTGGATCGCTCCGGCAAACCGGCGGGGACCGTGGGCGAACCCATCGCCGATTCAGCGAGCGGAGAACTCTCGCCCGATGGCCGCACGCTCGCCATCACGACCCGGCGCGGCGAGAACGGCGCGCGCGACGTTCTTCTCATGGATATGGCTCGGGGCACGCTCACCCGCCTGGCCGCGGAGGACAGCGGCGCCGCACGCTGGTCGGCGGATGGCACGCGGATCGCGTTCAGTGCGGGGCGCAGCGGTATTCTCGATCTTTATTGGAAGGTTGTGGGCAGCAGCAGCCCGGATGAGGAACTGTTCGTCTCCAAAGAGGCGAAGAACCTGTCGGACTGGTCGCCCGACGGCAAATACGTTTTGTTCTCCAGCCAAAGTCCCACCACGGCGCGCGATGTGTGGGCCTTGCCGGTTGCCGGCGCGGATCGAAAACCATTTCCCGTGGCGCAAACCGCGGCCGAGGAGACCGAAGGCAGGTTCTCTCCCGACAGCAAGTGGATGGCATACGTCTCGGATGAGACCGGGCATGCCGAAGTCTTCGTGCGTCCGTTTCCTGGGCCGGGCCCGGCGGTGCGCGTCTCCACCGGTGGCGGACAAGCCCCTTTCTTCCGGCGCGATGGCAAGGAGTTGTACTACACCGCACAAAGCCAACTGATGGCCGTCGCGGTGGGCGCGTCGGGCAAAGG
>JBIOJL010000441.1:0-4799 GCA_044450885.1 Tepidisphaerales bacterium | reverse complement strand
GGGGGGGAGGGCGGCCAGGAGCAACACCGCGAACAGGGGGAAGCGTGGCATATGGCTTGGCAATCTGCCCATTCTCGTGTTTCTGTCCAAGCGAATCATGCCGCCCAACCGATTCTACAACGACTTCGACATGCAGGAATGGGGGAGTCCCCGGAAGCCGGACTACCGCACGCCCTTCCAGATCGACCGCGACCGGATCATCCATGCCCATGCCTTCCGGAAGCTCCAGTCGAAGACCCAGGTGTTCCTCAGCGGCGAATACGACTTCTACCGCACCCGCCTGACGCATTCGATGGAAGTGGCGCAGATCGGGCGCTCGATCTGCACGTACCTGCGCAGCTGCGGCGAGCCGTTCACCGGCGATTTCTACATCGATTCCGACCTGGTGGAGGCCAGCTGCCTGGCGCACGACATGGGGCATCCGCCCTTCGGGCACTCGGGCGAACGCACCCTGCAGGAGCTGATGAAACGGCGCGGCGGCTTCGAGGGCAACGCCCAGACCCTGCACCTCCTCTGCGAAACGATGTACCAGAACGAGACCGGCGTGCGGGGCATGCAACCGACCCGCGCGCTGCTCGACGGCATCCTCAAGTACAAGAAGCTCTACACCGAATTCCCCGCCCCGCCGCTCCACCACTTCATCTACGATACGCAGGGACCGGTCCGGGAGTGGGTGTTCGGCGGCGTCCGCGTCCCCGGTTCGCTCATGCAGGGCATGGCGCTGAACGATTTCAAGAGCGTCGAATGCCAGATCATGGACTGGGCCGACGATGCCGCCTATTCGCTCAACGACATCGTCGACGGCGTGCGCGCCGGTTTCCTCACAATGGAGCGGGTCGAGCGATGGGCGGCCGGCGAGCCGGTCGACGCCGCCCGGCAGGGCCACATCGATTCACTCTTTGAGGCCATCCGCCACGACCGCCTGGAGAACACCTTCTCCCAGAAAATCGGCATCTTCATCAAGGCCTGCCGCATCCAGGAGCGCGACAATTTCATGGCGGCCAAAACGAACCGCTACAAGTACGAGCTGGTGGTCGACGCGGCCGCGCTCGCCGAGGCGGCGTTCTTCAAGAAGATGGCCAACGACATCATTTTCGAGAGCCCGCAGCTTGAGCAGCTCGAGCACAAGGCCCGGGTGGTCTTCATGGCCCTGCACAACGCCATCTGGGAGAATTATGCGCAGCGCAACGAGCGCATCATCACGATCCTCCCCGGCAGCGTCAGCCGGCTGATCGACGCGGAGAAGACGCTCGACGGCAAGGCCCGCCGCATCTGCGACTACCTTTCGGGGCTGACCGACGGCATGATCGTCCGCACCTACCGCCGCCTCTTCGACCCGGAATTCGGCTCCTTCCGGGACCTGAGCTGAGCCTCAAGGCAGGAATTACGGCAAGGGTACTAAAGTCCGGAAACGACAGGGCCGGGCGACCCCTTGCCGGCTTCCAGCAACCACCAGCGGCGCCGGCCCTGACGGCCTGAACAGTCAGGTCGTGTGAAATTCGGGTTCGTAGCCGATCTCGAAATCGTCGGCCGGAGCCCAGCGCAGCGCCTGAAAATGTTCGTTCCTCGGGTCAAACGGACAGTGCGGATTGAGAATCCGAAGGAAACCAAACCGGCGATAGTAATTCTGATCACCAAGCACAAACACGGCATGCTGCGCCAGGTCGGGATGGGCCAGAGCCTGGCGGGCCAAACTTGCACCGAATCCACGGCGTTGGCAGCCCGGCAACACGGCCAGCGGCGCCAAATGAAATCCTGCTGGCGAGGAACCGCGATAGGCGGTTGAGAAAGCAATATAGGCCACGATCCGGCCCTCATCACGCAACACCCACTCATGAATGGGTCGGCCGGCACTGCGCAACCTTGTCATCAACGCAGATTCATACCTACTCGGCGCAAACGCCGCATCGAGCAACTCCCCGGTCTCGCTGAAATCACCGGGGCCGATCGTTTCCATTTGCCTGTTCATGATGAGAGACGGCCCTTCAGCCAGCCTACCCATGGCTGAGTGGGCAAATGATTTTCGCGGAGTGTGAGCCGGATCGCATGCGATCATGCTCTGCTCGCTCCGCGATCCGCGCTACTGCCTGCCACCGGGCGCGGGCGCGAGGTGACCCTTCGCGACGGCCTCGTCGATCATTTTGACGGCGTAGGCCCAGAGGGCGGTGGAGCCTTTCGCGACGTTGGCGTTGCGGGCCAAAACCCGGTCCTGGGTGATCCCGTGCTTGCGCCAGGCGTGGCCTTCGGTGCGGCAGTTGAGCAGCATCGGGTTGAAGCGGTCGCAGGCGGCGGCGAACCGGGCCTCGGGGGTCTGCTGGGCCTCGAACTCATCCCAGAGGGCGCGGAATTCGGCGGCCTGGTCGGGCGGCAGCAGGCCGAAAATGCGGGTGGCGGCCTTCGCCTCGCGCTCGTGCTGGTCGGTCATGTGCTTGGTGTCGTAGGCGAAGGTGTCGCCGGCATCGATCTCCACGAGATCGTGGATCAGGGCGATCTTGAGGAGGCGCAGCAGGTCGAGCGGCTGGTGGTTGCTGTGCTCCGCCAGGGTGACGGCCATGAGCGCAAAGTGCCACGAATGCTCGGCGCTGTTCTCCGGGCGGCGGCCCTTGGTGGTGACGGTCTGGCGGAGGACCTCCTTGAGTTTGTCGACCTCGACGAGGAACTCGATCTGGGCGGCGAGACGGCCGGCGGGGGAGAGGGAAGCGGAGGAAGACATAAGAGTGGGCAGAGGCGAAAAGGACATTGACAGGGAGTGTGGGAAATAACGAAAGACCCGAAGCCCGGTTTGCGCAATCAGGTAAGAACCCGGCCGGCCGGGTTCTTCCTCAGGGCTGCAGCAGCGGGGCGAGCAGGCGGACCCAGATCAGGTAGCCGTCGTGGAGCATGTGGAGCTGGTCGGCGCGAAAGAGTTCGGGGCGGGGCGCACCGGCGGCGTTGAGCATGGGATGGAAAACATCGACGAAGGTCAGCCGCGGATCGCGGGCGCAGGCGGCGGCGATGAGCGTGTTGGCCCGGGCGAACTCCGGCAGGAACTTTACGCGGGATGGACTGGGCTTCAGGGAAACGAAGAGGATGCGCACGCCGGGCTGGGCGGTGTGGACCTTTGCGCAGAAGGCGGTGAAAGCGGTGGCGACGGATTCGGCGGACGCACCGTTGGCAATGTCGTTCTCCCCGGCGTAGAGCACGACAAGACGCGGGTGATAGGCCAGGACGATGCGGTCGGCATAATAAACGCTGTCAGCCAGCTCGGAGCCGCCGAAACCGCGCTGGACCAGCGGCAGTCCGGGAAAGTCGGCGGCCAGGGTTTCCCACAGGCGGATGGAGGAACTGCCGACGAAGACCACCGCCCCGGCGGGCGGAGACTGCGTCGCGTCCTGCGCCGTCAGGGCGGCGATCTCCGCAGCCCAGTCGGCCGGCTTGGCCGGGGCGGCCGGCAGGAGCACGAGACCGGCGAGGAGGGCCAGCCCGTACCGGCGGAGAATGCGGAAAAGGGGAGGGGGCGGCATGATGAGGACTGAAAGCAGGCTTCCAGTCCGGGGCAATCCGGTAACCAATCGCAGCCAAGGAAGAATCGGACCTATCGGACCTATACGTCCTATGGGACCCATATGTCCCATCTCAGCGCACGCTGCGGCCATAACCCTCGGCTCGCGCAGGCTTGCGCCGACGCGGCTTGTGCACAACTTCGGGCCCATGCGAAATGTCACCCTATCCCTGTTGCTGGCGGCGCTGCCCGCCCTGGCTTCGGCCGCCTGGAACTACCCCGTTTCCAAAACCGTGGAGCATGTCGACGACTACTCCGGCACCAAGATCTCCGATCCCTACCGCTGGCTGGAAGAGCTGGACTCGCCGGACACGAAGGCGTGGGTCGCGGCCCAGAACGCCTTCACGGATGCCGCGCTGGCCAAGATGCCCGAACGGGCGCTGGTGAAGCAGCGGCTGACCGAGCTGTGGAACTACCCGCGCACCGGTTTGCCGACGAAGGAAGCCAACTGGTACTTCTACACCCGGAACGACGGGTTGCAGAATCAATCACCCCTCTTCGTGCAGGACGGTCTCACCGGCGCGCCGCGCCTGTTGATCGATCCCAACACCCTCTCCGCCGACGGCACCGTGGCCGTCACCGTCACCTCGCCCTCGCCCGACGGCAAATGGCTGGGCTACGGCCTCGCCCGGGCCGGTTCCGACTGGAATGAATTTCATTTCCGCGACGTGGCGACGGGGCAGGACGCCGCCGACGTCATCCAGTGGGTGAAGTTTTCCGGCATGAGCTGGACCCACGACGCGAAGGGCTTTTTCTATTCGCGATTCCCGGCTCCGGCGGGCGGCAACCCGAAGGTGTTCACCAAGGTGGAGAACCGGCAGCTCTATTATCATCGCATGGGGACGCCGCAGTCCGAGGACCGGCTGATCTTCGCGCTGCCCGAGCACCCGCAGTGGTCCTTCGGCGCCCGGGTCTCGCCCGACGGGCGCTATCTCGTCATCTCCATCGACCAGCCGGGCCAGCTCGGCAATGCCGTCTCGTATGTCGACCTGGCGGACGAACACCAGCCCGTCCTCGGCGGACCGGTGGTGAAGCTGATCGATTCGTTCACCAACACGCATGAGTTCCTCGGCAACGACGGCCGTAAGTTCTATTTCTTCTCGAACGAGGGGGCGCCCCGCGGCCGGATCACGGCGCTCCCGCTGGATCCGGGCGGGCCGGCCGCCACCATCGTCCCGGAATCGGCCGACACCATCGAGGATGTCCGCATTTCGGCGCGGCACCTCGTCATCACCTACCTGCACGACGTGACCAACCG
>JBIOJL010000440.1:0-4826 GCA_044450885.1 Tepidisphaerales bacterium | reverse complement strand
CAGGAATGTCTGTCCTACTGTGCTGGTTGTCGGCATCGGCAGCCTCATCCGCGGCGACGATGGTGCGGGCCGGCTGGTCGCCGAGCGGCTGGCCGATTCGCTCCACCTGCCCGGTGTCGAGGTGATGAGCGTGCATCAACTCACCCCGGAACTGGCCGAGGTCATCAGCCGCAGCGGCGTTTTCGTGGTCGTCGACACCAGCGCCGTCGACCCGCCGGGCAAACTCGTGTGCCGGCAGGTGGAGCCGGCGGCCGGCATCGACCCGGGCGCCCACATCTGCACGCCCGCCTCGCTGTTGGCCTGGTCGCGCTGGCTGTATGGGCGGTTTCCGCCGGCGTTCATTTTCAGCGTCGGCGGCGAGAAGTTCGACATCACAGAGGAACTGACGCCGATGGTCCAGCGCGGCGCGGCCGAATTGCAGATACAGATCGAGGCATACGTGCGTGTCTTGTTGGGCTGGCTTTCGGCCGGAAAAAGAGGCACAATTCCCCTCCCGGCACTGTTGCCGGCGAGATGATGACAGTTGGTTTGTCGTACGGCAGAGAATTGAAACACAGAGGAGGATGAGAGCACAGAGAAGAGAATTTCAGATTTGAGATTTGAAATCTAAGATTTGAAATCTGAAATTGACCTCTAATGATTGTTTGTCCTCCCTCTCTGTGTCCTCTGTGCTCTCTGTGTTTCAAATGGAACGCGCTTCTATCGGAGACCCGAGCCATGCATGAGTATTCGTTAGCCGAGGCCCTTCTCAAACAGGTCATCAGTCACGCCCCGCCGGGCGCCAAGGTCGAGCGGGTCGTGATCGAAGCCGGTCCGCTCCAGGGCATCGAGCCGTACGCCATGCAGACCGGCTGGCAGCTTGTGACTCGTGATACGTCCTATGCCCGGTCCGTTCTGGAAATCGTGGAACTCCCCTGGCCGCTCCATTGCCCCGGCTGCGGAAGGGACTGGACCAGCCCCGCCTTCCCCGCCACCTGTTCCTGCGGCTGCGCCGATTCCCACCCGACCGGCGGCAGCGATCTTCTTCTCAAATCAATCACCATTGCAGATTAAGGAGCCTTGCCCCATGAAAGTGCAGCTTGTTGAAAACGTCCTCAAAGCCAACGACGAAGTCGCCTCGCTCAACCGCCGCCTGCTGAACGAGGCCGGCATCTTCGCCCTCGACATCATCGGCGCCCCCGGCTGCGGCAAGACCGCCATGATCGAGGCCGCCACGCAGATGCTCCAGCCCGAATTGCGCGTCGGCATCATCGTCGGCGACCTCGCCACCCAGCGCGACGCCGACCGCATGGCCAAGTGGTGCGAGCAGGTCATCCAGATCAACACCGGCAAGGGCTGCCATCTCGAGGCCCATCACGTCCGCCAGGCGCTGGAGCGGATGGACCTGACCAAGATCGACGTCCTGTTCATCGAGAACGTCGGCAACCTCATCTGCCCGGTGGGATTCGACCTCGGGCAGGATGTGAAGATCGGCATGTTCAGCGTCTCCGGCGGCGACGACAAGGCCGCCAAACACCCCTTCGTGGTCTGCGAGTCGGCCGTGCTCCTGCTCAGCAAGACCGACCTGCTCCAGTACATTCCCTTCGACATGCAACTCTTCCGCGATGACGTTAAACGGCTGAACCCCAACGTCGATATCATCGGTATCTCGGTGCCGACCGGCCAGGGAATGGACAAATGGGTCCATTGGATCAAGGCCAAGCGCTCCCTGCGGTTCAGCCGGGCCGAAGCAGCAAGTTTGTAGTACCGCCTTCAGGCGGTCTTCCAGAACCGGCTGAAGCCGGTACTACAAACAGGCGGTACTACATACGCAAAGGAGATCGTAATGCCCCAGGACCTCAATCGTCGCAAGTTCATCGGTGCGGCGGCCGTCGCCGCCACCGGCTTCGTCGCCGGCGCCGCCGAGGAAGCCCCGGCCGTCAAGATCATCGGCATCGCCGGCAGCATGCGCAAGGGCAAGACCACCGCCCAGGCCGTGCAGATCGCCCTCGACGCCGCCAAGGCCGTCAACCCGGCCATCGAGACCGAACTGATCGAGCTGTCCGGCATGAACCTCGATCCCTATCTGGCCATCGGCGCCAAGACCGTCGACAAGCCCGACGACTTCCCGGCCCTCAAGGCCAAACTCGTCGACCCCAGGGTCAAGGGCGTCATCCTCGCCTCGCCGGTCTACATGGGCATCGTCTCCTCGCCGCTCAAGGCGCTCATCGAGCGGCTGATCGACTTCCGCCAGCACGGCTTTCCGCTGATGAACAAGGTCGGCGGCGCCATCGCCGTCGGCGCCGGGCGCAACACCGGCCAGGAAATGATCCTCCAGCAGCTTTGCATGTTCATGATCAGCCAGAGCATGCTTGTCGTCGGCGACGGGCCGCCGACCAGCCACTGGGGCGGCGCCATGCGCGCCGTCAACAACGACGTCTCCACCGACACCGATGGCCTTCCCACCACCAAGGGCGTGGGCAAGCGCGTCGCCGAAGTCGCCCTGAAACTGGCCGGCATTAAATGACTTTGTGGACTGTCGGTGATCGGTAATCAGTGATCGGTGATCGGTTTTGCGATACCGATCACTGATTACCGATCACCGATCACCACAACACCCCCGCCCCCCCGGTGTATACTCAGAAGCACCCAAAACCCAAGGAGTCCGCATGCGCAAGTTCCTGATCGCCTCGCTCGTGGCCGCGTTCCTTTCGCCCGTGCTCGCCCAGGCCCAGCAGAAGCCCATCCGCGCCCTGCTGGTCATCGGCGGCTGCTGCCACGACTACAAGAACCAGAAGGATGTCATCGCCAAGGGCCTGGCCGCCCGCGCCAACATCGAAGTCACCATCGCCTATGACACCGACACCGGCACCAAGCACAAGAACCCCGTCTACGACAGCGCCGACTGGGCCAAGAACTTCGACGTGGTCATCCACGATGAATGCACGGCCGACGTCACGGACAAGGACGTTGTCGAGACCATCCTCAAGCCCCACCGCGACGGCCTGCCCGGCGTGGTCATCCACTGCGGCATGCACTCCTACCGCAGCGAAGGCTTCCCCAAGGCCACGCCTTGGTTCGAGTTCACCGGCGTCGCCAGCACCGGCCACGGAGCCCAGCAGCCCATCGAGGTCAACTTCGTGGACAAGGAAAGCCCCATCGTCAAGGGCATGGAGAACTGGACCACGATCAACGAAGAGCTTTACAACAACTCCGCCGGCAAGCTCCAGGACACCGCCAAGCCGCTGGCCCTGGGCAAACAAGGCAAGAGCGAGTTCGTCGTCATCTGGACCAACCTCTACGCCGGCAAGGCCAAGGTTTTCTCCACGACCCTCGGCCACAACACCAAGACCGTCGAAGACCCGCGCTACCTCGACCTGATCACCCGCGGCGTGCTCTGGTCCACCGGCCACCTCGCCGACGACGGCAAGCCCGCCGCCGGCTACGAAGCCAGGAAGTAATCGCCGTCCACGATCGAACAAGAAGAAGCCGCCCCGGCGACGGGACGGCTTCTTGTTTTTCAGTATCTCTTGAAGCGTGATCGGTAATTACCGACACCTGATCACCGATCACTGTTCACCGATGACTGATTACTTTTTCAGCACCCGCTCCTGCGTCACCGGCTGCCGATCGGTCACCGATGCCGGAGTCGTGTTGTCCTGCGGGACCGGATCGTAAACCACATCAGTCCACGGTGGCGTGATGCACGCTCGAATCGGCATCAGCAGCGAGTCGACGATGAACTCCATCGGCTCAAAGACGAAATTCTCGGCATCCCCGCGCTTGATCGTGCGGTTCTTGTTCGGCCAGTACACCGGCCCGGCCAGCACGTCGCCGCTCGGCCGCTCGAATGTGCTGGGCGCGAAATCGCGGCTGAGCCGTCCGTGTTCGTCCACATGCACCACCAGTTTGCCCATGGGCGCGGCCGCCGGAGCCGTTGCCGGCGGGTTCGTCGGCGGACGCGCCGTATCCGTAACCACAACGGTGGCCGGTACTGAATCCGAGGGGTCCTTGGCAAAGGCTGCCGCGGGTGTTGCGCTCACGCTGATCGTCGGCGCCGGCCGAGTGGCCATGGGTTTGTCCGGCGCCTCCACCGGGCGCGTCGTGGGTTGCGCGTCGCTGGGCTGCTCCTGGTCGCGGGCGGTGACATCGGCGAACGGCCCGGTCTTGCTGGCCGCGCACCCGGCAAGGGCGGCCGAGAGCGTCAAGGCAACGGCACAAACGAGGGTATTGCTTCTCATAATCGGGCTTGCTTTCGTGAAATCAGGGGTTGACGACATGCTGGACATCGCGCCGGAAGGCGTCCTTCTTGAAATCCATCGTGCCCCCGCCGTCGACGGCATCATTGTCGAGGTCGGGACGGTAGTTGAACGGGTCCTTCAGCGCCTGGTCCTGCCGCTGGCGCATGGTCGAACGCGTCAGATCGTCGTCCATGCAGCCGGCAGCCAGCAGACAACACGCGGCGAGAAGGATGAGGTGGCGCATAAGTAACCTCCGTTCAAGACAACGCGTGATTGTACCTCGCGGAGCGTACGCCGCAAAGCAGCAATTTTCTCTCTACGATGGAAGACGGCCAGGGATCGAGCCGACGACACGACGTCGCCATCCGACGTATTGAATACTATAGTCTAATGACGCACTCTCGCTCGACCGCTACGTTGCATCGCATGGTTGGCCGAGAGCTGCGCAAAGCTCGTGAGGCGGCGGGGCTGAGTCAGGAACAACTGGCGTTTCAGGCCGGGGTCCATCGTACTTACGTAAGCATGCTGGAGCGGGACAAGAAGTCTCCAACGCTTACGGTGCTTTTTCGACTCTGCAAGGCCCTTGGCATTACGGCCGCACAATTT
>JBIOJL010000439.1:0-4831 GCA_044450885.1 Tepidisphaerales bacterium | reverse complement strand
CTACGACGGCACGCTGGAGGAGATCTACGTCAAGCTGGGACATGTGGTCAAGGAAGGCCAGGTCCTGGCGAAAATGAAAACACTCGAGCTGGACCTGAAGCTCGCCAAGGCGGAAGCTGACGAGCGCGAAGCACGCACCAAGGCCGCCGGCTACCAGCAAGACCGCAAGATTGCGGAGATGAAAGCATCATTGGCGACCGCCGACGCGGCGGCGGCGCAGGCCGAACTGTTCCGTTACGAGATTTCGCGTGCCAGCATCATCGCGCCGATCAGCGGGATCATCACCGACGGCGACCTGTTCGACCATCGCGGCGCACCCGTACGCCAGGGCGACGTCCTCTTCAAGATCGCCCAGGGCGACAAGAACGATCCGAGCATCGTCGCCAACGAAGTCAAGATGCAGGTCTCCGAGCGCGACATCCAGCTTGTCAGGAAGGTGTTCGATCAACGGGTCGCCGAGGCCGAGAAATCCGGCCAGCCCCGCCAGCCCGACGGCCTGCTCGCCACCAGTTCGCTGCCGCGCCAGGGCTTCGAGTTCAAGATCACCCGCATCGTCCCCGCCGGCGAGCCCAAGGAAGGCGAGAATGTTTTCGCGGTCTACGCCGAAATGGACAAACAGGCGCCGTGGATGCACCCCGGCCTGGCCGGCGAAGCCCGCGTCGACATCGAGAAACGCTCGCTCGCCTGGACCTACACCCACCGCCTCTGGGACTGGCTCTGGCTGAAGCGATGGCATTGGATGCCGTAAGAATTTCCGATTTGCGATTTGTGATTTTCGATTGGTCGCACCCGCGGCCCGTTGAATGTCAAATCGAAAATCGAAAATGGAAAATCGAAAATGGCTACTCCCGCCCCACATTCTCCGAAAGCTGGTATCGCGTCGCCGACCTCAAGATCCGGCTCCGCGCCAGCGCCCAGATTTCCCGGCAGTTCTATCGCGGCGAGCGCTGGTACGTCGTCCGCGACCCGGCCGGAAACCAGTTCCACCGCCTCAGCTCACCGGCGTACCAGTTCGTCGGCCTGCTCGACGGCACCCGCACCGTCTCCGAAGCCTGGGAACTCGTTGGCGGCCAGATGGCCGATGATGCACCCACCCAGAACGAAGTCATCCAGATCCTCTCCCAACTCTCCGCCGCCAACCTGATCGAGGCCAACGTCACCCCCGACGCCGCCGTGCTGCTCAACCGCTACAAGAAATTCCAGATGCAGCGGATCCAGAGCCGGCTGATGAACATCCTTTTCCCGCGCATCCCCCTCTGGGACTGCGACACTTTCCTCACCCGCTGGATGCCGGTGATGAAGCACGTCATCGGGCCCGTCGGCGGAATCATCTGGCTCCTCGTCGTCGGGGCCGCCGTGCTCGCCATCGCGCCGCAGTGGGCGTCCCTCAAGTCCTCCGCCGCCGGCGCCATCGACCCGCAAAACTGGCCCTTCCTCTGGGCCACCTTCGTCCTCATCAAGATCATCCACGAACTGGGCCACGCCTTCATCTGCCGCCGCTTCGGAGGCGAAGTACACGAACTCGGCGTCATGTTCCTCGTGCTCATGCCGGCGCCTTACGTCGACGCCTCCACCGCCTGGGCCTTCCGCAGCCGCTGGCCACGGATTCTGGTAGGCGCCGGGGGCATGATCTTCGAGCTCTTCGTGGCCGCGATCATGGCTTTTGTCTGGCTGCGAACCGACCCCAGTTCCATTTGGCACGGCCTGGCCTACAACGCCATGCTCATCGCCAGCGTCTCGACCGTGATCTTCAACGCCAACCCCCTGCTCCGCTACGACGGCTACTACATGCTGGCCGACTGGCTGGAGATCCCCAACCTCCGCTACCGCTCCACCGAATACACCATGGGGCTGGTCAAGCGGCATCTCTTCCGGGTCAAGCTGCCCAATCCGCTTCCCCCGATTCCGCAGCGCATCTGGCTTTTTGTCTACGCGATCGCCAGCAGCCTCTACCGCACCTTCATCGGCATCGCCATCATCTTCATGATCTGGGGCAAGGTGCCGATTCTCGGCGTGCTCATGGCCCTGGGCGGCATCGCCACCTGGGCCATCGTGCCCGTCGTCAAGATGCTGAAGTATCTGCTGATCGACCCGGAACTGCATCGCAAACGCGCCCGCGCCGTCGCCTGCACGGTGGTAGCCCTCACCGCCGTCGTCATGCTGGTCACCGCCCTGAAAGTCCAGACCCACGTGGAAACCCAGGGCATAACCGAGCCACTCGATAAGAAGCTCGTCTACGCGGGCGCTTCCGGCACGGTCGTGAGTATCGAAAAGCGCGACGGCGACACCGTCAACCAGGGCGATGTGATTCTTCGCTGCGAAGACCACCAGCTCGACAGCGAACTGAAACAGCGTATCGCCGAACTCAGAGGCCTGCAGGCCCAGTTGGAAGGCAACTACGCCGATCCCAACGCCCAACTGCGCGTCAAGCAGCAGATGGAGGCCGTTGCCAAGGACATCGCCCGGATCGAGCACGAGAGGAGCGAACTCGTCGTCCGGGCGCCGATCTCCGGCTCGCTGATAGCCCCGGACATCCGCCACTGGATCGGCAAATACGTCAAGAACGGCGACGAGATCGGCACGGTTGCGGTGTCCGGCGACCTCCGCATCGTCGCCTGTTTCGACCAGTCCGATGCCGCCATGCCCTATCTGCACCCCAATGGAAAAGCGGAAGTGCGGCTGGCCGGCGACATCGAGGATGTCCTCTGGGCCAGGGTCGATCAACGCGATCCCACGCCCCAGATGACCCTGCCGCACCCGGCCCTCGGCCAGCACGGCGGCGGCCCGGCCGAAATCGACCCCACCGATCAAAAAGGCACCAAGCTGACCAAGCCCCAGATCCAGTTCTGGCTGACCCTGGATAAGGCCAGCGACCCCAAATACGTTCCCGGCACGATCGTGCCCGGCCAGCGCGCCTATCTCCGCTTCGAAATGGACCGACAGCCCCTGATCGTCAACTGGTCCCGCCGCCTGTGGC
The DNA here is from genome assembly GCA_044450885.1 of Tepidisphaerales bacterium. GTDB lineage: Bacteria > Planctomycetota > Phycisphaerae > Tepidisphaerales > Tepidisphaeraceae > JANYKD01. The sequence goes on along the minus strand of JBIOJL010000439.1, from coordinate 1,854 downwards.
AGACGATACAGACGTACAGCAATAGTAAATGGATGTGAAATTGGTTATTTGTTGTTTGTTATTTGTTCTTTGAAAGAGCAAGTGCATAACGCTGACGAATAACCAACAACAAATAACCAATAACAAACCCATGGGCCAAACCGCAACACACGAATTCTGGGCCGTCTTTCACGCACGCAAGGTCAAGGCCACCGAGCTCAAGGGACCCGATGCGCTGGCCAATTCCGTCGTCGGCTACGTCAAGAACCACACCCCCATCCTGCCCCGTCTTCGCCAGCAGGCCGACCGCATTGAGAAGCTCGAACCCGAGATTCACAATCTCTCGGCCGCGCGTTTCGGCGAGGAAGTGGAAATCCACCGCGACCTCGCCCGTCTCAACCGGCTGAAAGGCGGGCACCTCGACCGCGCCATGGCCATCGTCCGCGAGGGCTGCTTCCGCGCCCAGGCGAAGCGCCCCTTCCCCTGCCAGATCATGGGCGCGCTCGCCATGTGCGAGGGCCTGGTCACCGAAATGGCGACCGGCGAAGGCAAGACCATCACCGCTTCGCTGTCGGCCTCCATCTGGGCCTGGATGGGCAAGCCCGTCCACATCATCACCGTCAACGACTACCTCGTGCAGCGCGACGCCGAGGAAATGGGCCCCACCTACCGCCTGCTCGGCCTCAACGTCGGCTTCGTCGTCCACGAAACCGAGCCCCGCGATCGCATGGACCACTACCGCCGCGGCGTCGTCTACGTGACCCAGAAGGAACTCGTCGCCGACTTCCTCCGCGACCAGATCGCCCTGGGCACGCTCCGCACCGCCGCCCAGACTTCCGTCAACATGCTCAAGGGCGCCCTGGCCGCCCGCGTCATGGTGCCCGGCCTCTTCCGCGTCATCGTCGACGAGGCCGACAGCGTCCTCATCGACGAGGCCGTCACCCCGCTCATCATCTCCAACTCCCCCGACGACGAGCCCAACGCCGACCGCTACCGCAAGGCCGACGTCCTCGCCCAGCAGCTTGAGGAAGGCCGCGATTTCAAGATCGACTGGACCGTCCGCCACATCGACCTTACCCCACGCGGCGAAGACAAGCTGGAAGAACTTGGCGAAAGCGACGGCTTCTGGCGCGGCAAGCGCCGCCGCGAAGAACTGGTCAGCCAGGCGCTCACCGCCCGCTTCTGCTTTCTCCGCGACGAGCAATACCTTGTCGATGAGGAAGGCAAGGTCGCCATCATCGACGAATTCACCGGCCGCGTCATGGCCGACCGCTCCTGGCGCCACGGCCTGCACCAGGCCATCGAAGTCAAGGAAGAGGTCAAGGTCACCGCCGACAAGGAAAACCTCGCCCGCATGAGCTTCCAGCGGTTCTTCCGCCAGTTCCCCATCATGTCGGGCATGACCGGCACCGCTTGGGAATCGCGCGGCGAAATGTGGCAGATCTACCGCCGGGCCATCATCCGCGTCCCCACCAACAAACCCTGCATCCGCAAACACCTCCGCATCCGCATGTTCGACACCCCGGACCAGAAATGGAACGCCGTGGTGCAGCGCGTCGTGGAACTGCACGCCAAGGGCACCCCCGTCCTCATCGGCACCCGCTCCGTCTGGGCCTCCGAGGAAGTCTCCCGGCGACTCACTGCCATCAACCTCCCCCACCGCGTCCTCAACGCCAACCAGACCAAGCAGGAGGCCGAGATCGTCGCCCAGGCCGGCCAGATGGGCCAGATCACCGTCGCCACCAACATGGCCGGCCGCGGCACCGACATCAAACTCGCCCGCGGCGTCACCGACGTCGGCGGCCTCCACGTCATCGCCACCGAGCCGCACGGCTCCGGGCGCGTCGACCGCCAGCTTTTCGGCCGCGCCGCCCG
>JBIOJL010000438.1:0-4851 GCA_044450885.1 Tepidisphaerales bacterium | reverse complement strand
TTATCCAGACCTACGGGGGCATCGTCTACATGGACTTCGAGCGGACCCACCTGGAGCAACACGGCTACGGCATCTACGAGGAACTCAAGCCCGAAAAGATGCCGCCGCTCTATGTCGCGTATGACCCCGAGCGCGCCGAGATCTCCGACATCGCCCACCGCAACCTCCGCGAACTGTTCAACCGTGGCGACCAAACCGTGCTCTCGGCCATGCAGAGGTACCGCGAGATCACCGACGAGGCCCGCATTGCCCTGATGGCCGGCGACTGGGACACGCTGGGACGGGTGATGAACTTCAACTTCGACCTGCGGCGCACGATCATGCCGATCGCGCCGGAGAACCTGCGCATGGTGGAACTGGCCCGAGAGACCGGCGCCAGCGCCAAGTTCGCCGGCTCCGGCGGGGCCATCGTGGGATTGTACAAGGATGGCCGGCAGTACCAGCAGTTGTCGGATGCCATGGCGGGCATTCGCTGCACGGTGCTGCGGCCGCTGATCTTCGAGTCCTAGGTCAACCATGCCCGAGATCATGCCCACAATTCCGGCCCCGCGTCGCACCGGCGACCGCATCGCCATCGGCGGCAACTACCAGCACCGGGCCATCACCGCCGGGCCGGCGCCGCAGCGCTTCTGGCACGAGGCCAAGCTGCGCGAGGCGATGCGCTGGCTCGACCCGCAACCCGGCGATGTCATGCTCGATGTCGGCTGCGGCTCGGGCGTGCTGGCCGACCGGTTGGCCGCCGTCGAAGGCACGCGCGTCATCGGCGTCGATGGCAACGCAGCGGCGATCGAGTTCGCCTCAGCCCAGTACCAGCGGCCGAATCTTGAATTTCGCCACGGCCTTGTCGATGAACTGGGCTTCGCGCCAGGGAGCATCAGCAAGATTGCCTTTCTGGAAGTCATCGAGCACATCCCGACGCCCCAGGGACTGGCCGTGTTGCAGTCGTTTCACAAGCTGCTGCGGCCCGGCGGTCGGGCCGTCATCTCAACCCCGAACATCCGCAGTCTCTGGCCGGTGATCGAATGGGCGATGGACGCATTTCGCCTCGCTCCGCACATGGCCGAAGATCAGCATGTGGCCTACTACCATCGCGGTTCGCTGGCGCGGCTGGGCGAAGCGGCCGGCTTCCGCGTGGCCGGTTGCCGCACGATCAACTTCGCCGCGCCATGGCTGGCGTGGATCAACTGGCGCCTGGCCGAACGTGTCCACGCGCGGGAAACGGCCCGCAACCAGCCGCTGGGGAGCATCGTGGTGATGGCGTTCGAAAAGCCTGTAGCCGCGACCGCCGACCGCGGCCCTTCTGCAGTAGGGCCAGCGTCCTCGCTGGCCACCCAGAACGGGACTCCAAAATGAGCACGCCCGAACTCACCATCGTCGTGCCCATGTTCCGCGAATCACAGCACGTCCCCGTTTCGCTGGCGGAGATTGAATCGCACGTCGGCCGCTGTTGCGCCGACTACGAGATCATCGTCATCGACGACGGCTCGCTGGACGACACCTGGGACCACATCCGCCATTACGCGGCCGATCATCCGCACTGTCGCGGCCTGCGCCTCAGCCGCAATTTCGGCAAGGAACACGCGGTGTCGGCCGGGCTGGAGCTTTCCAGCGGCCGGGCGGTGGTGGTGATGGACGGAGATTTGCAGCATCCGCCGGCACTCATCGAAAAGATGCTCGAACCCTGGCGCAAGGGAGAAACCGATGTCGTCGAGGCGGTGAAGACGCATCGCGGCCGGGAATCGGCGGCCAGCGCTCTCTTCGCCCGCACGTTCTACCGCATGCTGAAGTGGCTCTCGGGGTTCGATCTGCAGAATGCCTCGGACTTCAAACTGCTGGACCGCAAAGTCGTCGACGCCTGGAAGCGCCTGAGCGAGCGCAACCTATTCTTCCGCGGCATGACGGCGTGGCTCGGGTTCCGGCGGGTGCAGATCCCGTTCGAGGTGCCCGACCGCGTCGGCGGGCGATCGCAGTGGTCGTTCGTATCGCTGGTGCGACTGGCGATGACGGCGGTGACGGCGTTCAGTTCTTCGTTGCTACAACTGGTGACACTCTGCGGGCTGGTGTTTCTGGGTTTCTCGCTGATCTGGGCCGCCTACACGATCTCCTTCTGGTTCACCGGCCGGGCCAAGGTGGGCTTCACCACGGTTATCCTGCTGCTGCTGGTGATCGGCAGCCTCATCATGATCAGCCTGGGGATCATCGGGCTGTACCTGGCGCGGATCTATGACGAAGTGAAAGGCCGGCCGAGGTATCTGATTGCCGAAACGACGGAAGTCACTTCGTCGGATCGCTCATCCGGCCCATGAACAGCACCGCGCCGGTCTTGGTGTCGCGGATCAGGAACAGGAACGGGTGGTCGGCGCGGAAGATGTTGGCCGGGGGACGCGGGGCGCCGCCGGAGCGGAGGACGAGGGCGGTGGCGGCCGCGGCTTCGGTGCCTTCTTCGTTGACCTCGACGAACGCCTTGTGAATCGCCTGGCTCACGTAGAGCAGCTTCGCTTCCGTGGAATCGCTGACGCCGGTGAGATCGGCCTGGCCGAAGACAAACGCCCGGCGCACGCCGATGGCTTGCAGGGCGGCGTTGAGCTCGTACTTCACCTCGAACTTGAACCGCGGCAACTGCACCAGACCGCTTCCGGATTTGACCTTCGCCGCCAGTTCGTCCAGTTTCTTGCCGGTGAGATCCTTCTCGATCGCCGCCAGACCGTCGTGTTGGCGTGGCAGGATGATGAACATCGCCAGGCTGCCGCCCTTGTACGGCAGGTCCAGCAATTGGAGTTGTTCATCCTGGTAGAATCCGCCCGGCGTGTTGCCGCGGGACATCAGTTTCGCCTTGACCTTGGCGCCATCGGCCAGGGTGAAATCCTGGTCGCTGGTGGCGCGGGCCTCGAAGGGATTCTGCCACGTTGCCTTGAAGTAGATGGCGTTGGCCAGGATCAGGCGCGCGGCGGGGTCGATCAAGCCCGGCGCAATAAGGTCCTTGATGCGGTCGTGCGTCTGTTTCTCGACCCACTGGTTGATGCGGATGCGCTCCACGTCGGGTTTGCCCTTGAAATCGCAGTTGAAATCGGCGGCCGAGTAGCGCGACTGGAGCGTGTCGGCGAAATCCTTGCGGAGCGGGAATGTCTGCTCGACCCAGGCGGAGTTGGCGTTGGAGAGCAGGATGGCCGGGTTGTCGCCGGCGGCCAGGCGGTCCAGCGGATCGAAGGCGGTCTTGATGCCGTCGGGAGAAAGCTGGAGTGCCTTGAGTATCTCGTCGGCGGTCTCGCCGCGGGCCCCCTCGCGCAGCATGGCGACGGCCTGGGCGATGCTGGATGGCGAGAAGAACGCGTTGGCGTCGCCTGCGGCCAGTTGCCGGTACATCTCCACCGTGAACGGCGAGAGTGACGGCTTGTCGCCATCGGCGGCATAGGCGGGCGCGACAATCACGGCGGCCATAAAGAGTCTGATCAGCGAGCGGCGGGAGGGTTGCATGGCTGGTTCCTTTCTCTGCTCGGTTCGACGCGTGCGACGCCATGATGTTCCACACGGCCAGGTTGTTTCACGGCCTGGCCCCGGGACTTGGCAGGCATCGCTTCCGCCGATCGGCAGGAATTCCACTTGATCGACGTCTCCCTACCGGCGAAAATGTGACGATGGCAGTCGATACAGAACTTATGTCGCGTTCGCTGGCGTTGCCTTCGCACGACCGCGCGGAAATGGCGCACCGGCTACTTATGAGTCTGGAAGAAGACCCGCCGGAAACCGGCGTCGAACAGGCATGGGCCATCGAGATCGAGCGACGCCTGGATGCTGTTGACAAGGGGGAATCCGTTCCAATTGACTGGGATGTCGCGCTTCAAGGCATGAGAGACCACCTGCGTCGGAAGCGCCAGCCATGAAGTTGCGGATTGACCCTGATGCCGGACAAGAGGCGACCGACGCGGCCGACTGGTACGACCAGAAGAAGCCCGGGTTGGGGGGTGATTTTCTCGATGAGTTGGCCGCCGCCAAGCAGGTGATCGCCGAGCATCCGGCCCGGTGGCCCCGGTATCCGGATGCGCCATTGCACCGGCAGATTCACCGTTACCGTCTGGATCGGTTTCCCTATCACATCGTGTACGAAATTCGGAACGACGAGATTCTGGTTGTGGCGATCGCCCATGTTGCCCGCAAACCCGGCTATTGGAGTCGTCGTTTGCGCGATCAGTAACGCCCACCGTTGGCCCTCGCGCTGCCTCCCCGCTATATTCCCTCCGCATGTCCGGACCTGTGGTCTACGAATTGCTTGGCAAAGACCCCGCCACGCGGGCGCGGGTGGGGCGCGTCCACACCGCGCACGGGCACTTCGATACGCCGGCATTCATGACCGTCGGCACACAGGGGACCATCAAAGGAATCGTGCCACAACTCGTGCGGGAAACGGGAACCCAGTGCATCCTGGCCAACACCTATCACCTGATGCTCCGGCCGGGCGAGCAGGTCGTGGCTGATCTGGGAGATTTACATGCGTTCATGTCATGGGATGGACCAATCCTGACAGATTCGGGAGGTTTCCAGGTCTTCTCCCTGTCGGATATCAACAAGATCACGGATGACGGCGTGGCGTTCAAATCGCACATCGATGGCGCCGCCGTGAACCTCACCCCGGCGCGGTCGATTGCGGTGCAGAACGCGTTGGGGGCCGACATCATCATGGCGTTTGACGACTGCCCGCCGGGAGATGCCCCGCGGGATGTTCACGAGCGGGCCCTGGCGCGGACGCTCCGCTGGGCGAGGGAATGTCGCGAGGCGCACCAGCGGCCGGATAAGCAGGGGCTTTTCGGCATCGTGCAGGGCGGGACATTCCTGGATTTGCGCGAGGCGTGTACC
>JBIOJL010000437.1:0-4884 GCA_044450885.1 Tepidisphaerales bacterium | reverse complement strand
GTCTTGTGCTCTCGAAGACCGGCTGAAGCCGGTACTCCAAACGTGGTCCTACTTTGCGTTGCCGATCGATGTCGCGTGTTGTCTCCTGATCGCCGCCTGATATTGCCGGAACAGGTCGTCGATGGGGCGGGGGGTCATGTTCACGCCGCCGCCGCCTTCGATCGACAGCGTGTAGATGTAGTCCGGATAGACATGCCACCACGGTGATTCGCCCTGCGCCACCCTGATACCTTTCTCCTTGCGATAGACCGCGTCATCGGTTGCACGCCAGAAGTTCTTCCAGAGGTCGGCTTCGAACTGGCGGAGGCTCTCCGACTGCGGCGAACTGTCGCGGTAGATCGGCAGCGGCTGGCCGGGGTCATCAATGGGGAAGCCGTCGACCGGGGCCTGGCGGTCGCCATAGAGCCGGTAGAACAGCGCGATGCTCTGCCCGCGAAGCGGATCGTCCTTCTCGATGAAGTCGCGCTCGAACTTGATCACCAGCGTGTCAACGTGTACGACATTTCCCATGATGGTAAAGAACTTCGGGGGCAAACGCGTGCCATCGCGGGCGATTTGCGAGAACAGCAGCGTCGTTGTGTTCTCCCCGTTCTTGTATTCCGGTTCCATCACCACCATCTCAGCCATGCGACGCTCGCGGGTCAGCCGCTCGACGAAATCCTGGAGGTGTTTCTTCTGCTCCTCCAGCCGCCGGATCTCGGCCGCCAGTTGCGCTTCCTTGGCGCTGTATCGCTCGTAGCGGTAAATGCCGTACGCCCCGCCGCCGACGAGCAGCATGAGGACGAGGATTTTGGTGAGTGAACGCAGCATGCGCGCGACAATCCGTTGGGTTCACGATTCCAGCGTGTCCGACCCTTCTTTTATCGGCTACCCTGATTGCCCGGCATCAGCAGTGCCTCAGCGGTCCGTGTCCGGGCGGCTGCGCAGGCTGTCGCTTCTCGCCTTGTCACGCATCCATTCCTTCAGCACCGGCGTGCCCGTTCCGGGGGGCGGGGTGAGCCCCTTGAGGAGCGGCAGCGGAGTGAAGGTTTCGTTGGGATAGAGTTCGTGCAGGGCCTTGAAGTCCGAGGGCACGATGCTGATGCCGCCGGCCGGGGTCTCGCTGCCCAGGTAGACCCCGGCGGCGTTGAAGTAGTGGAACGTGGGGTCGCCTTCGAGGCTGATCCGGTCGCGGACCACCCAGGCGCGGAAGGTCTTGCCGTTGAAGCGCACCTCGCGCTCGTCCCCGGTGTCGACGTAGCGCAAGATGATCTCCCGTTCGGACGGAATCCAGGCCGCGAAGGCATATTCCTTGTGTTCCTTGAACGGAAGCAACCGGGGCAGGAGCAGGGTCCACGCCTGCGGCAGGTAACAATACGGATTCGCCAGTTCGCGCTCGATGCTCTGGGTTTGTCCCTGCAAACTCTGGTTGACCATCAGGCTCTGCGCTTCCACCGTGAATGCCTCGTGTCCCAAGGGCTTGTTCAGGTCCTTGGGCGCCACCGCCACCACGCGTGCCCGGTTGTGCTTGTAGCTGTGCCCGTACTCGTTGAAACTGTCCAGCGCGTTGATGGTGGTGCGGCTGACCCAGGCCTCGTCGGGCTGCCTGCGATCGGCGGTGCTGAAGAGTTCGGCATCGACCCGGGTGATCGGGCCGCCGGCTTTGTCCTGGCGCGAGAAGGCGCTGGCGACACGGATGCCGTGTTTTCCGTTGTAGTCGTCGAACTTCTCGCTGACGAACAGCCAGCCGGCGTCTTTGTTCCTGACCAGGACGCGGTAATACTGCTCGGGGATCAGCGCTGATTCGGCGCGTTTGGCCAGGTTCACGCCCATCGCCTCTCCCGCCCACACGCGCGTCTTCAACTCTTGCCTCACGGGTGCCGTGTCGAAGACCTGCACGGAGCGGAGCATGGCATCAAACAGCCCGACGGCGATGGTCTCGGCCGGGTCGTCGGCGTCGGGCTGTTTCGCACTCCAGCCCGAGGGCGTGGTGAAGTCGACCACAAAGAAGTGCATCGGGCTTTCCTGGATGACGGCCTGCTGGTGCAGCCAGGTCTGCACGCCCATGGTGTAGCGCGAGATGAGCACGCCGGTGTCGTAGCGGCCGACGTTGACGACGTCCTTGCGCAGGATCGGGGTGCCGGGGTTGTTCCGCTGCAGGGCGCCCTCGAGTTCATCGAGCAGCCCCGGGGCCGGCGGCACCGGTTTGCCGGCGACGAAGCGCTGCACGCCCGCGGCCGGATCGCCCGGGCGCGGAGTGAGCAGCGTGGTCTTGTTTTCGCGCATGAGTTGGAGCACCTTCAGCGTCCAGTGGTCCTCGTCGCTGCTGAAGGTGACGAAGGGTTCGTCGAGCCCGACGGCGAGTCTCTGCTGCGTCTTGCCGCCGACCGGCGGGCAGATGCTGAAACCGGCCGCGATCCGCGTGTAACGGCTGCCCAGCAGAGCCTGGGCTTCGTCGGGGGCGGCGGCCGGCTGCGTGGCGGGCGCCGGGCGCGTCGTCGGCGCGTCAGCCTGGGCCCGGGCGGCGCCCGCAAACGAGGCGGCCAGGATCATGGATGCGATAGTAGAGGCTGTGGATCTCATGTCGTGCTCCTGCACCCGTAGGACAAGCATTCCTGTCGGTCATCCAACTGTCTCGCCTCCGGAATGCGCCATAGTCGCGGTATTGTGCCACAATGCACCATGGAGGGGAAGGCCACGTCACGAAAGAACGAAAGAACCCGCCCGGGCTGTTACTTCGACGGGCGCGCTTTCGGATTGGAGCACCTGGAATTCCCCATGGACTACTCCTGCGCGGCTCAAGTCATGTGGCGGTCCAAGACACGGGCAAGAGTACTTGCCCATGCCACCCAAACATGTTCCACCGCCGCGGGATTTGAGCCGCGATGGACTACTGTCGCCGCGCGCCTGCAGCTTGCACCATGTCGCCCGGCGAAATGCCCGCGGAACGCCGCGATTCCGGAAGCGTGCTCACAATCGCCACCGTGCGTCAATCGCGATGATCCGCCGGTTTCTTCTCGGGTGCCTTCGCGTGGTCCGTGTCCTTGTCCTTGGCTGAATGTCCGCGTTCCACGGGATAGAAATCGCCGGTCTTGCGCGCGAACTCGTGCTGCTCCTGGGTCTGGAGGACGGCCGCAGGCTCGGTCGCTTTGTCCGAGAGTTTCGCAGGAGCCTTCTCCATTTGCATCTCGAAATCCTCGGGCGGCGTGGCGGCCGCATCGGTGACGGTGTTGCCGGCGAGCTTCTTCTCGAGCTCGGCCTCCAGCGCCTTGAGCTGGTCCCAGTCTTCCGCCGTGACTTTCGACTGGGGCGCGACGGCCTTGTCCGCTCCGGTCTTGATGTTGCGCAGGCTGTCGCCTTTCTCTTCCTTCGGGCGGAAGACCGTGCCGAAGGCCATGATGTTGACCAGCGTCGGGAAGATCAGCCCGAAGAAGACGAAGCTCCCGGCGGTCCACACGGCGATGCGGACGTTGGGCTGAGTCCACCAGCGGTATTCGAACTTGTTGCCGGTGGCGGCCTGAAGCGTGGCGAGGTAGTCCAGGACGGAGCCCGGAGGGTCGGGCTGCTTGATGTGGAGCTTCTCGAAGAGCCTCTGCGTGGCGGAAGGTTTGTAGGTGACGAGCGGACCCGGCAGCCGGCCGGATTTGTAAGGGGCGCAGTCCAGAAGCACGTGCGACAGCAGCGGCGAGTACACTGGCGTTTGAATGTAGGTTCTCAACTCGCCGTCCGGCTGGTCGGGAAGGTCGGCCGGAACATTCACGCGGAAGGTGTCAGCGGTGGCCTCGCGGACCACGTAATAGTTGGTGAACTGGTGTGTCTTGCTGGCCACCCCGCAGGCGAGAACGACGACCTGTCCATTGGCATAGCCATGCCCGGGGAGGGTGATGGTGGCGGTCCTGCCTTCCTTGACGAACTTCTTGACGGCGCGGTCGTTCTTCTTGATCAGCTCCAGTGGTTGAAAGGCCCGCTTCTTCCCCTTGATGACGTATATCAGACGCTGGGGCGTGGTCACGACCAGGTTGCCGGGTTTGTTGGGCGCCTTCTCGCCGACCTCGATGCGGAAGCCGTTGGCGGTGACGTTGGAGATGGTGAACTCGCCGTTGTATTGCGGGTAGGAACTGCCCGAAACCCTGACCTTCTGGCCGTTGACATAACCGTGGTCGGTTACCAGAAGCGTTGCGAACTTCCCGTCGCGGTTGACCTCCTTGACCGGCTTCTGTGCGGCGTCGCGCGTATCGGGAAGGAGTTCGACCGTCAGATCGTGGAAGTTGAACTTCTGGTCTCCCCCGACAACCGTGTATTTGGTCACACAGTTGGGTTCAAACTCCTCTCGCTTGATGTTGTAACGGAAATCGCCGATCGGGTCTTCATAGATGGCGTTCCGGACGTATCCGATGAGCAATCCAATGAGGATCGAAATCACAATCCATTGCCAGCGTTTGATGGATCCTATCTCCATAATCAGTCCTGCCGGCGGGGTTGCATTGGTCGCCGGCCACCTGTATCTACCACGGAGTGTTGCCGATGGTTGTAAGTGGTGACTGGTTTGTCATGTTGGAGGTCAGATGGCAGGGGTATACGGACAGGGAAATTCGCGGCCCATTCAGCCGGATGGACGGGTTCACGGCGTGATTCTGGCCGTGCGCCGCGAGGACGGCCGGTTGCTGATGATTCGCCGGGCGTGGCACTTGCGCGCCGGCGGCAAGGTGTGTTTCCCCGGCGGGGCGGTGGAATTGGGCGAGCCGCCGGAGGCCGCCGCCGTTCGCGAGATGAAGGAAGAACTGGGCATCGACGTGCATCTTATGAAACGTGTGTGGGAATGGGATGCGCCGACGGGCGCGCTGAAACTGTTCGGGTGGGTGGCGGAATGGACCGGCGGCCAGATCAGGCCGGAACCGGGGGAGG
>JBIOJL010000436.1:0-4901 GCA_044450885.1 Tepidisphaerales bacterium | reverse complement strand
GGATAGATGTTCTCAAGGAACTGCTTGACGAGCGAGGCCTCAGCCCGTCCGATCTGGGGCGCATTCTCGGGAGCCGCACGCTGGGCAGCGCCATTCTGCGTCGTCAACGACAACTCAGCAAGAGCCACATCCTGACACTCACCCGGTATTTTGGTGCCAGTGCGGACCTGCTGCTCCGGCAAAAGCGATCCAGTGTCGCCGGGGCGGCATAGCTACGATGCACGTTCACAACTGGGAGCGGTATAGCTAGCGCACAGTGGATGTCAGGCGGCGGCGTATTTCCGGCAGAATACTCGTGAATCGGGGCAGATGTCTCCATGCGTAACAGACCCATAAATCCAATCTCCCGGCGGTTCTTCCTAGCGGGTTCGAGCGCGGCTTTGGTGGCCGGGGGGTTGGGCGGGTGTAACAACATGGCGGCTTCGCCTGCGCCGGCAATTCGCGAGGGTGCGCGGACCTGGGCCTCCGATCGGGTCCGCATCGCCGTGGTCGGCGTGCGCGGCCGGGGCAGGGAACACGTCTCCGAATTGGCCGCAATGCCCAATGTGGAAATCGCGGCCATCTGCGACGTCGACAGCAATGTCGCCGGCCCGGCCATGCGCATCGTCCAGGAGAAGCAACGCCGGACGCCCCAGTTCACGCAGGACTTCCGCCGCGTCCTGGCCGACCGCTCCATCGACGCGGTTTCGATCGCCACCCCCAACCACTGGCACTCGTTGCAGACGATCTGGGCCTGCCAGGCCGGCAAGGATGTGTACGTCGAGAAGCCGGTGAGCCACAACATGTTCGAGGGCCGCCGGGCGGTCGAGGCGGCGCGAAAATACGAGCGCATCGTGCAGGCCGGCACGCAGTCGCGATCGAGCAACTCGATCAGGGAGGCCATCGCCTTTGTCCGTTCCGGCAAACTCGGCAAACTGCTTTATGCCCAGGGGCTCTGCTACAAACGCCGCAAGAGCATTGGCCACTATGACGACGAGGGACTTTCGCCGCCGGGTGTGGACTACAACCTCTGGCTCGGGCCCGCGGCGGAGAAGCCGTTCAACCGCAATCGGTTCCACTATGAATGGCACTGGAACTGGGATTACGGCAACGGCGACCTGGGCAACCAGGGCATTCACCAGATGGACGTTATTCGCTGGGGGATCGGCAAGAACGAACTGCCGGGTTCGGCGGTCAGCCTCGGCGGACGCTTCGGCTATAAGGACGACGGCGAGACTCCCAACACGCAGATCGTGTGGATGGAATATGGGCCGAAGGATCCCAAGGTGCTCTTCGAGGTGCGCGGGCTGGAAACCGAGAAGGAACGGGACATCGACGTCGGTGTCATCTTCCATTGTGCGGACGGTTTTGTGGCCCTCCCGTTCTCGGATGTGAAACCCGCGGCCTATTCGCTGCAGATGGTGAAGTTGCGGGAATTCACCGGCCAGAGCGCCGGACCGGGCAGGAGCCACTTCGCCAACTTCGTCGACTGCGTCATCAGCCGCAGGCAGAACGATCTGGCCGCCGACATCCAGGAAGGGCACCTCTCCAGCGCCCTGTGCCATGTGGCGAACATTTCCTATCGCCTGGCCGAGGACCGGCCGTTCACGGTGGATCTGCCGGCGGGCTCGCCGTCGCCGCTGCTCGACGCGTTTGAGCGGACGTGCAAGCACCTCAAGGACAACGGCTGCGATCTTGCCCAATTGCAATATCGCTGGGGCCGCAGTCTCAAGGTGGACCCGCGCACCGAACGGTTCTTCGACAACGACGACGCCAACGGCATGGTGTCGCGGGATTATCGCCTGCCGTTCTTCGTGCCGCAGTACGTGTGACATCCGTGACATCCGTACGGTGTGTGTAGGGTGTGTGTAGGGTGTGCTTCAGCACACCGTTGCCCGCCCAGAAAGGTCCCAATGAAACTCAGTCCGCTTGGCATCGCCGCAGTCCTCATGCTCGGATGTCTGTCGACTCGCGCGATTGAGCCAATCAAAGTCAAACTTGCTTCGGCCGACGAAGACCGTCGCTTTGTGGCCATGTCCACGTTGGTCCCGGCCGACGCGCCCAAACCGTCCTTTGTCGTTCGTGATCTGGATGCCGGCCAGACGCTGCCATGCCAGTGGGAACCGGCGCTCAACAACGGCTATCGCGTCTACTGGCTGGTGCCGCAGGTGGCCAAAGGGCAAGCCAGGACGCTGTCGATCGAGCAGGGACAGGAGGCCGCCAAAGGCGGCGTGACCATCGCCGAGAAAGATGGCTATCTCTCAATCTCAGCCGGTTCGCGCGAGATCACCCGCTATCATTTCGGCGGCGCCTTTGAGAAGTATAAGAAACCCTACTTCTATCCCCTCATGGTCGGCGGCACGAACATCTGCCGCGGATTCCCCATGGACCCGCAACCCGGCGAAACCAACGACCATCCCCACCACACGGGTGTCTGGTTCGCCCATGGCGAGGTGGACAACGTCGACTACTGGTCCAAGGAGCCGATCAAACACGCCAAGTTTGTACTGAAGGAATCCGGCCCGGTCATGGCCCATCTGATTGCCGAGAATGCCTGGGGCGCGAATGTGATCGAGCGGCAGGATGTCCGCATCTATGACATCGGCGAGGACGTGCTCATGGACTGGGCGATCACGCTCACGGCTGTAGGCAAGCCGGTGGAACTCGGCAAGACCAAGGAGGGCGGATTCTCCGTGCGCGTGGCGACGGAACTCACGAGCCCCGAGCCCGGCAAGAACAAACAGCCGGCCAAGGACCGCGGCGATGGCAAGATGGTCGATGCGTTGGGAAATCAAGATGAGCCGCCCGTCCGCGAACACGCGGCCAACTGGGCCGACAACTACGGCGTCATCGGCGGCAAGACCGTCGGCGTGGCCATCATGAACCATCCGCAAAGCTGGCGCTATCCCACCAACTGGCATGTCCGCAACTACGGCCTGTTTGCCGCCAACGCTTTCTTCGTGCAGGGCCCGCACACGTTGGAACCCGGCAAGCCGATCACCCTGCGCTATCGCCTCTATGGCCACAACGGCGATCCGAAGCAGGCTGGCGTCCAGGCGGTCTATGCGGGATACGCCGCAACTGCTGTCGCGGAATGACGAAATCCGAAACCCGAATGACCAATGAATGCCCAAGCACGAATGCGGAATGACCAATTTGGAATTTGGTCATTCGGGTTTCTTTCGTCACTCGAGTTTTGTCATTCGGTATTCTCCGAGGAGTGTTCCAATGAGATCGATCCTCTTCCTCTCGCTCTTCCTTCTTCCTTTCTCCTCTTGCCTTGCCCAGCCCGTTCCTCGTGGACATGTCTTTTTCACCGAGGACTTCAAGGCTCCGAATGCCCTCTCCCGCTGGGCGGGGCACGCGGAAATCGAAGTTTCGCCGACGTCGACCCATGTGCTGAAGATCGAGCGCAAGGACGACAAGGCTCCTTCCGCCATGATCTCGATCAAACTGCCCGTCGAACAGATGCGCGGATACCAGGTCTTCGGCAGCGCCCGCATCCGTGGGCAGAACATCTCGAAACGGCCCAATTCATGGAATGGCGTGAAGTTCATGCTGGCCGTAGACGCGCCTTCGGGGAAACAATGGCCGCAGTCGCCGGGCATTCCCGAGGGCTCCTTCGACTTCCAGACGTGCAAATTTTCCTATCGCGTCCCCAAAGACGCCACCGCCATCACGCTTGTGCTCGGCCTCGAACAGGTCACCGGCACCGTCTGGTTCGACGACATCCGCATCACCGCCGGCAAGCCGCCGCTCGTCGAGGTCCCGCCCGCACCGGCCGACAAGCCGATCTACACCGGTCATGCCCTCCCGCGCCTGCGCGGGGCCATGATCTCGCCCAGCATCGACGAGGCCGGCCTGCGCACATTGGGGCAGGACTGGAACGCCAACCTCATTCGCTGGCAACTCATCCGCACCGGCACGAAGTCGGGCCAGGCGCCGGCCGCTGACAGCTTCGATCCCTGGCTCCAAGGCGAACTGGCCAAGCTCGACAAGGCCCTGCCGCTTTGCGAGAAGTACGGAATCTTCGTGGTTCTCGATCTGCATTCCCCGCCCGGCGGCAAGGGTACCAGCGGCGGATATCAGGGCTCCGACTCCGGGCTGTTTACCAGCAGGGAGGCACAGAACAAGTTTGTCGAAGTCTGGCGTTACATGGCCAAACGATACAAGGGCAGCCGCATGATCTGGGGCTACGACCTGGCCAACGAACCGGTCGAGGACGCGCTGGCCGAGGATTGCGACGATTGGCGCGACCTCGCCACCCGCGCGGCCAAAGGCATCCGTGAGATTGACCCCGACCGTACGATCATCATCGAACCCGCGCCCTGGGGCGGGCCGGAGGGACTGGCGAATTTCCAGCCCATCGACGTCCCCAATATTGTCTACAGCGTTCACATGTACATGCCCCACCAGTTCACGCACCAGGGCGTTTACGGCTCCGGCGCGGCGGTGGTCTATCCCGGCCTGATCGCCGGCAGGCAATGGGACAAGGCCGCCCTCGAAGAGGCCCTGCGTCCGGCCATCGAGTTCCAGCGGAAATACCGCGTGCAGATCTACCTCGGCGAGTTCAGCGCCATCCGTTGGGCGCCCGACAGCAGCGCCGAGCATTATCTGCGCGACTGCATCGACATCTTCGAGAAATACGGCTGGGACTGGTCCTACCACGCCTTCCGCGAATGGAGCGGCTGGAGCGTCGAGCACACCGGGAACCGCGCGGACGACAAGCCCGCTGCATCACCCACGGATCGCCAGAAACTGCTCTGCGAGTGGTTCGCGAAGAATCGCAAGCCGGAGCGGTAGAGGCGTAGAGGCTCGGCCCACACAAGGCGTTTGCCTGTGGCAACTCAGTGCCGCCGGTGTCCTCACCGGCGGTCTTCCTCGGTGTGCGCGTACCCGGATTCCGCCGGTGGGGACACGGG
>JBIOJL010000435.1:0-4925 GCA_044450885.1 Tepidisphaerales bacterium | reverse complement strand
GCCTTCAGGCGGTCTGTAAGAACCGCCTGAAGGCGGTACTCCGAACGGCTACGAGCGCTCGCTCCATTCAATCGCCGCCAGCTTCCCGTCGAGGTAATCCTGGAGAAATCCCGCCGCCGCGATGGCGTCCAGCCGGTCCTTCTTCATCTTGCGGGTTAGCTTCTCGCCGCCACGTTTCCGGTCGATGAGATCCTGCTCGGCCTGGAAACTGCTGAGCCGTTCGTCCACCAGCACCAGCGGCACGCCGGCCGCCTCGGCAACCCGCCGCCCGAACCGCGCGGCATCACGTGCGCCCGGGCCCACCGAATCGTCCATATTCAAGGGCAGCCCCACGACCAGCCGGCGCACGCCCTCCCGGCCAATCAGGTCCAGGATCGCCCGCACCGCCTCTTCCGGCGCGCCGACGTGCAGCACATCCACCGGCGTGGCGAACCGCCCGCCGTCATCGCTAAGAGCCAGCCCGATGCGCCGCGTTCCGTAGTCGATCGCCAAGTGTCTCATGGTCAGGGTCACGGCCCGTGTTGCTTCCCGGGTTCGTTGATTGGGTGGCATGGGCAAGTACGCTTGCCCGTGCGGCACGGGCAAGCGTACTTGCCCATGCCACCCCAGGGACTTCAGCCACCGCATCCTACTGGAACCGTCCCCCGTACTTGTCCTGCGTGCGCAACACCAGGTCTTTGACGCGCTGGGCATCGCGCCGCGGGCAGAACATCGTCACATCCGCGGTGTGGACGATGATCATGTCCGACACCCCGACCGTCGCCACCAGGTGGTCCGGATCGTGGCTGACGATGATGTTGTTGTCGCTGTCCACGATGCAGTACATCCGGCAGTCCAGGGCATTGTTCTG
The DNA here is from genome assembly GCA_044450885.1 of Tepidisphaerales bacterium. Classification (GTDB taxonomy): domain Bacteria; phylum Planctomycetota; class Phycisphaerae; order Tepidisphaerales; family Tepidisphaeraceae; genus JANYKD01. Next base: position 4,075 of record JBIOJL010000435.1, on the reverse strand, counting down.
CCCGTCGGGACCGATCACGTCCGCCAGCGACGGCCACGAGCCGACGTCCATCCAGTTCACTGGCATCTCCACCGTCAGCACCTCGGCCTTGCCCTTGTTCTGTGACGCGGGCTCCATCACCGCGAAGTCGATGCTGATCTTGGGCAAGGTGGGATACACTTCCGCCAGCACCGCATCCTGCTGCGGCGTCCCCCAGGCCTCGGCGATCCGCGTCAGACCCTTGTACGACGCCGGCAGGTGCAGCGACAGTTCCTTCAGCACCGTGTCCGCGCGCCAGACGAACATGCCGGAATTCCAGTAGTATCGCCCGCATTCGACGTAGCGGTCGGCGGTGGCCTTGTCCGGCTTCTCCTTGAAACCGAGCACCTTGTAGGCGCCCGTGCGCTTGGACGCGATCGGCAGGGCGTCGCCGCGATGGATGTAACCCAGGCCCGTGTGCCCCTCGGTGGGAACAATGCCGAAGGTGACCAGCGAATTGGGCACGTCGTTGACGACGTCGAAGGCCAGTTTCACCGAGTCCTGGAAGCGATCGACCGGCTCGATCACGTGGTCGGCCGTCACCACCGCCATCACCGCGTTCGGGTCCTTCTTGCCCAGCACCGCCGCCGCGAAACCCACGGCGTTGGCGGTGTCCCGGCCTTCGGGCTCGCCGAGAATGTTGCCCTTTGGCAGCTCCGGAAGGTTTTCGTAGATTACCTGGGCGTATTCCTGTTTCGTGCATACGTAGATGCGCTCGGGGGGCAGTATCCCCCGCAGCCTCTCGTACGAAAGCTGGATCAGGCTCCGGCCTTTGACCAGCGGCAGAATCTGCTTGGGTTTGTGCAAACGCGACAGCGGCCAGAGCCGCGTCCCCGATCCGCCCGCCAGAATAACACCGTATTGCATACCTGGTCTTCCTGTTTGTCTGCCGCCTGTCGGACCCGGCCGGCTGGCCGCGCCTTCGGGCATTCCGGCGATTATACCATGAATCCCTTGTCCTTCTGCGCCACGGGAGCAATTTCGCCGGCCAGTTCCTCGTAGCCCTTGCGGCCCATCATCGCAAACGTCGCCTTCTTCACCAGTTCCACGGCCGGCTGGTTGAACGTGTCCACCTCCAGCAGCTCACCCAGAAAGTGTACGGCCGTCTCGTAGAGATAGAAGAACTGCCCGAGGGTCTCGGCCGATATCCTCGGGAAAACCACCGTGGTTGTCGGCCGCTGGCTCTTCAGCAGTGCGTATTCCGTGGCAACCTTCTCGGCGTTGATCAATTTCTGGAACGTGGCTCCGACGAGGTATTCCAGTTCCGGCACGTGCTTGAGCGACTCGGGAATGGCCGGCCGCTGGTCGAACCGTTCCACCTCCAGGAACGTGAATAGCTTGTCGTTCGGGCCCTCGCGGTAGAGCTGCAACTGCGAATGCTGGTCGGTCACTCCGAGCGCCTTGACCGGTGTCTGGCCGGCGAAAAGGTTCTTCTGCTTCAGCCCGTCCTGTTTGCCCAGCGACTCGGCCCACAACTGCCGATACCAGTCGGCCAGCCCGAACAGGGACGAACTGTACGGCATCATCACCGAGATCTTCTTGCCCCGCTGGTCGAGCAGGTAGTGGATGGCGGCGACCATGGCCGCCGGATTGGCGAACAGATCGGTCTCCTTGCACCGCTTGTCCATGTCGGCCGCGCCGCCCATCATGGCCTCGATGTCCGCGCCGCACATCCCGGCCGAAAACAGCCCCACCGGCGACAGCACCGAGAACCGCCCGCCGACGCCGCGGGGATACTCGATGTTCCGATACTGCTCCTCCTTGCAGATTCTGCCGATGACCCCTTTCTCGCGATCGCTGATCACCAGCATGTTCTCGATGTAGCGCTTGCCCAGTTTCTTCTGGAGCAGGTCGCGGAACAACACGAACTGGGCCGTGGTTTCCGCGGTCTCGCCCGATTTGCTGATGACGTTGACGATGGTCTTCTTCAGGCGCGGGGTGACAAAATCCACGACCGACCGGATCACGTCGGGGTCGACGTTGTCGAGCACGAACAGCAGCGGGCCGGTGCGGGTGCGGTCGGATTGCAGGTTGTAGGTCAGGGGGTTCAGGGCCGTCTGCAAGGCGCTGTTGCCCAGCGCGCTGCCGCCGATGCCCAGCACGATCAGCACGTCGCACCGGTCGCGGAAGTGCTCGACCTCGCGGTTGATGCTGTCGATCATGTCCTGGTCGTAAGGCAGGTGCCGGAAGGCAAATTCGCCCTTCTTGCGCCCCTCGGCGATGCTTTTGGCAATGCGGGCGATTCGGGGAGCCAGGGCCTTGAGATCCTTCACCGACACGCCGTGGTCCTTCCCGACGGCGTCAACACTCGCATTCTTCCAGTAGAAACTGATCCGATCCATGTTCCTGTCCTTCCTTTGCCCGCAGTCTGTCACCACCAAACCGATAGCATAAGCGGGCGGGGGCGAAACGGCAAAAGCGGCGTATAATCCGGCCATGCCGCTCACGTGCAACATCAACGCTCGGGGACGTACGTTCAGGCTGATATGCGGTATCGTGCTCACCGCGGCCGCAGGGCTCATGCTCGCGTACTGGGCTCCGGGCCACGGTCCGGGGCGATGGACGGCCTCCGTCTGCATCCTCATCGCCGGACTGGTGGGCCTCTTCGAGGCATACCACTCATGGTGCGTGCTGCGTGCCTTCGGACTGAAAACGCGTTGGTGAGCCCGTCATTTGCGAGACTCAGTTGTCCGGGGTCACCTGCAGGTTCGGATCCACGATCTGCAGATCGGGCATCCACTCCTTCATCACGCCCCAGTTGCAGCCCTCAACCACGTGTACCGGAACCAGTTTCCGCTCCTCTTTCGCGAACGTGCCCTCAACTGCCTTGCCGTCAATGCTCCATCCGGACTTGCTTTCCTTGTCCACCATGAAGACGCCGGCCCGCGCCCGGCGAACCGGCACGAAGTGCAGGCCGTCCTCGTGGCCGTCCTCGAGACGCCGCCCAAACGCCACCGCGTGATGCGTCGTGGGATCCTTGAACATCACCACCAGCATGTCGGGCGAGCCGATGTTGATCGGCCGTTCCGTAAGATTCTCCGACATCACGGCCACCGGCCGGGTCGTCGCCACCAGCGCGATGCGCGTCGAGGCCGGCCTCACCGACGCGAACACTGACTGCGGCGGAATCGGAAAGTACGGCGGAGTTGGCCGATTCGGCGTGCCGGCCACGGCGTTCGGCGGAGGCTGCATCACCTGGGTCTTGGGATGCAGCGCCTTCCATTCCTTCCACGTCAGTTTGCTGATCTCGACGGTCTGCCCGAAACCAAGGGGCTTCTCGCCGCCGACCGTCGCCCCGGTGATGCCGTTGATGAACTGCCCGTGCTTCTTGTTGAACACGATCACGGCATTGCCCGGCATCGAGACCAACGACAGGTCGCGCGCGTGCAGCTCGTGCGTCATCAGCCGCGCCGTCGGGTAGTCCGCAAACGGATTCCAGATCAGCAGCATGCGCTTGTCGTGCTCGGTGTGGATGAGGATCGGAGTGGAATAGATGCAGCCGTAGGGATAGGCGAATGACTGTCCGCCGAGCACCGCGCCCAGGACCCAGTCGTCGTCCTTCAGACCCGTCGCGGCATCCGCGGCCACGAACTTCGGCTCGTCGAATACGGCGAAGCCGCGCAGCGGATCGCTGTAGAGGTGGTGGACCAGCAGCGACAGCACCGGCGCCAGCCCGATGAGCCACCAGGCCCGGCGCTTGCCGCTGACAATCAGCCCCAGCAGCGCCAGACATGCCACCAGCGACAACGCCGCCAGGGGCCACTGGAAATGCCGCACGAAGACGATGAGGTCGAGGCCGAAGGAATACTGCCCCCACACAGGCAGCATTCCATACGCCACGACGCCCGCCGCCACAATCGCCACGAAGATCAGGAAGATGGGGAGAATCACGCCGCGTACAATACACGCAAAGGGTCCGCGAATCGAGAACCCGCCCGAAAACGACGGAATCGTCACGGGAGCCGCTCGGGTAGAGACCGCTCGCCGAGCGCTCGGCGAGCCGTCCCTCACACTCGCCAACAACAGCGGTTTCGGCGAAACCGCCCAGCCTTGGCGG
>JBIOJL010000434.1:0-4937 GCA_044450885.1 Tepidisphaerales bacterium | reverse complement strand
CTTGCCGTCGCCGGAGAAGCTGGTGTCCAGGGCGCCCGAGGCCGTGAAGCGGGCGATGGCCACGTCCCCGTCGGCCGCGCCCACGAGCGTGATTCGTCCCGAGGAATCGAGCGTCATTTCGGCCACTTTCGCTCCGCTGCTGCCCATGGTTGCGGTGGCGACGCCATCCGTGCCAAAGGTATTGTCCAGTGTACCATCCGGGTTGAGGCGGATCACGCAGAAATCCGTGGACACCCAGGATCGAGGTCAATCTCGCCACTCCCAGGCCGACCCGGCTCTCCCCAGACAACATCGCAACCATCTTCCGTCTTGGGGATGAAACCTCCGTGTTCGCTCGTGTTCGCTCTTGTCCTTAGACCGCCGCGTTGGCTCGCCGGAGCGCCCGCGCCAGTTCGGCAAGGTCCATTCCCATGGCCCGGGCCAGGCGCACCTCCAGCCGCTTCCCCAGAGCCCTGGAAATCCGCCGGAGCATGGAGAGTGACTGCCCGTTGGCATTCTCCACCCGCGAAATGGCCGGCTGCCGTGAGCCGATCTTCTTCGCCAGCCGCCCCTGCGTCATGCCCGCCTCGGCGCGGGCCTCATAGACCAGTCTCGCGGCCATGGCGTTGAGCGTGGCCTGCGCGGTCAATTCCCGCCATTTGCGGGCGCCGCCGATGACGGGCTCGAGCACGTCGAGCGTGCCGCCCCTGGGCGACGGGCGCTTCGGTTTCCCGCGGACAGCACTGCTTTGCCGGGTTCTCTTCATATCCTCTGAGCCTTTGAGGGCCATGATTTCGGGAGGGCCGCACTCCTTGCGGCCGCGGGCGTGGGGAAGCACCACCCACCCCGATCAGTCGTCGCGCCCCCCTTCAGGAAAACACAACCGCGATGGGCGTATGCGTGTTGAACACGAAGGGCTTCGACGCGGCGAGCGGCGAGGCAGCCGTCTTTTTGGCCGCGACCTTCTTTGCGGTCTTCTTCGGCGCCGCCAGGGCGACCGTGAAGGTGCCGATGGCCTGAGGCGACATCGGGTTGCCGCTGACGTCCTTGATCTGGTTGGGCTGTACGGAAACAGTGTAGGTGCCGTTGTCCGTGGAATCCCAGGTCGGGCCGGGGGTGATGATCCGGTAGGTGGCCGTGATCGCCTGGGCATTCACGCCGGCGTTGGCCGACACGAAGACGGCGTACTGGCGGTATGCCTTGGGCCCGGTGATCAGCAGGTTGCCGTTGCCCAGCGAGGTGCGGTCGACCTGCCCGTTGTCGGAGTAGGTCACCGTGAAGGTCGGCGAGTTGGCGCCGGCCACGATCTTCGGCTTGGTGAACGTGCTGACGGTGGGCGGGATGTTGTCGTGGCTGTCCAGGATATTCACTGTCGCTGACGACGGCGCGCCGACCACGTAGAAGCTGGCCGACGGGAGGATCGTCAGGGCGACGGTTTCGGTGGGTTCGACGAGATTGTCGTCGATCGGGATGAGCGGCACGGCGACCGATGCCTGGCCGGCCGGAATCACGATATTCCCCAACGCCTGGTAATCGGTGCCGGTGATGGCGGTTCCCGCGAGCTGGTAGGTGATGGGCAGGTCGTTGGTGATGTTGCCGGCGCGGGTGAAGGTGAACTGGCCCTGGACGCCGGCCTCGGAGGCGTTGGGCTGCGTGGCGGCGACGGTCACGGTGGCGGGGTCGTTGTCGGCGATGGTGATGGTGGCCTGGGTCTTGGCGTTGAGCGGGTCGAGCGAGTAGGCGTTGGTCGGAGATGCCTGGAGGGCGAAGATCACGGTCTCCGGTCCCTCGGAGAGGTTATCGTCGATCGGCGTGATCGGAACGTCGATGGACGCCGCCCCGGCCGGGATGACGATGGTGCCGGGGTTCACATAGTCGACGCCGTTGATGGCGGTGCCGCCGACGGTGTACGCCACGGTCAGCGGGATTTCCAGGGTGCCCTGGCGGGCGATGGTCAGGATGCCGGGGGACTGATTCTCCTCGGTGGCCAGGGGAACGGACGCCGTGACGGAAAGGCGGGGCACTTCGTTGTCGAGAATGGTAACGGTCGTCGTGTCGGTTCCGGGTGTGGTCAGGTAGCTTCCCGCCGTCGGCACGACGGTGAAGATGGCGGTCCGGGTGCCGTCGGGTATGGTATTGTCAAAGATGTTCACCGGAATCTGGACGAAACTCTGTTCCAGCGGGATGGTCACCGTGATCTGGTTCGCCGCCAGAGCGACGCCGGTGAAGTAGTAGGAGGCGTTTGCGGGGTTGATGACGGGAGGGACGAGGGACACCAGTCGACCGGGCACCGCGGTGCCGCTGAGGCCGATCGTGACCGTCATCGGTTGCGAGAGGTCGCCATTGCGCCAGATGGTGACCATGGCGTTGTTCGGGGGAGTCTGCCCCTCCATGCCGACGGTGTCGGTGCCGACGATCGAGACGGTGGGCAGGTCGCTGTCAAGGATGTGGACGGTCGCCAGGTTGAGATCGGAGACCGTGTAGTCGGCGCCGGTCTCCAGCGAGAAGGTGACCGTTTCCGTCGCTTCGGGAATGTTGTCGTCGATCGGCATGATCGGGACGGTGAGCGTGCTGGTGTGGGCCGGGAAGATGATGGTGCCGACGGTCTGGTAGTCCTGACCTTCGATGGCCGATCCGCCGAGGGTGTACGAGAGTTGCAGGTCGTTGGTGTCGTTGCCGATGCGGGTGAACGTGAGCAGGCCGGGCGTGGAGGTTTCCTCGTTGGCTTGCGGGATGGTGGCGACCACCGAGACGATTGGCGGGGTCATGTCGATGATGGTGATGGTCGCAGTGTTGGGAGTGCCGACCAGCAGGTCGGGCGAGTTCAGGATCTCAATGGTGACGGTCTCGTCGCCTTCAACGATGTCGTCGGCGTAGGCGGTCACGTCGGCCGTGACCGATGCCTGGCCGGCGGGGATGATGATGTGCCCCAGGGGCTGGTAGTCGGAGCCCTCGACGGCGCTGCCGGTAAGCAGATAGGGGATTTCGACGGCCTGGCTGAGGTTGCCGACGCGGGTGAAGGTGAACACGCCCGGATCGCCGCCTTCGGGCGTGGTCGGGGTGGTGGCCGCCACGCTGATCTGCGGAACGTTCTCGACGATGGTGATGGTGGCGCTGCCGGACGGATAGGCGACCACGCTCTCGGTGCGCAGGATGGTGAGGGTGGCGGTTTCGTTGATGCCGGTGTACGTGTCGCGGAAGGGTTGGAGGAGCACGTCGACCGAAACCGCGCCGGCCGGAATGACGATCTGTCCCAGAGTCTTGTAGTCGAGCCCCTCGGTGGCCGTGCCGGTCAGGACGTAGGGGACGACCAGCGGTCCGGTGGTGTCGCCGATGCGCTGGAAGTTGAACACGCCCGGCGTGCCGGATTCGCTGGCATTGGCGGCGTAGGCGCTCACGGAAACCTGGGTGGCGCCGAGGATGTCGACCGAGGCGTGGTCCAGCGGCGCATCCGGAGTCAATCCGCCCGAGGGCAGAAGCGTAAGGGTCACCGTCCGGGTGCCGTCCGCGGTATCGTGCCTGATGCCGAAGATGCGGACCTTGGCCGAGACTTCGCCGGCGGGAATCGTGACCTGGCCGGGGATTGCCTGGTAGTCGGTGCCGGCGACGGCGGTGCCGCCGATGGTGAAGTTGACGACGAGCGGCAGGTTGAGGTTGCCGCTGCCGCGGGTGATGGTGAAGACGCCGGGGGGCGAGGATATTTCCCAGGTCTCGCTTACGGTGGCGGTGACGGTCAGGCCGGACGAGATGTAGACCGTCGCAGCCTGCAGGCCGGGGAATTGCAGGTAACCGGCCGAGGGATTGATGGTGAGGACGACCGTCTTGGCCGCGCCCGATCCGCCGGGGATGGCGGTGACCGGCACCGCGACCGATGACTGGCCGGCGGGGATGAGGATCTGGCTGATCTGCACGTAGTCGGTGCCGTTGACCGCGGTGCCGGAGAGCGTGAAGTTCACCACCTGATCGAGGGCGGTGGCGCCGGTGCGGCTGATGGTGAAGGTGCCGGATTTGCTTCCGGACGCGGTCGCCACCGGGTCCGTGGCCTGGACGGTGACATAGGGCGTGGCCTGCGAGAGGAGTGTGACGGTGGCGCGGCGCGGGTTGGCGAGGGTGTAGTCGAGGCTGGGATTGAGATTGAGGGTGACCGTCGCACCGGGGTCATTGTTGGCCAGCACCGTCACCGGGACCTTCACCTGAGTGATGCCGGGAGCGACGGTGATGGACGTGATCGGCGCATAGTCGGTGCCCGCGATGGCGGTGCCGGTCATGGTGAAGTTGATCGGATAGCCGTATTCCTGGCCGCCGACGATGGTAATGGTGAACTCGCCGTCGGTGACGCCGAGGGTCGCGTTCGGCTTGGACGCGGTGATGCTGATGGCCGGCAGCGGGTCGACGTCGGTGATGGTCACGGTGGCCGAGTGGACGGCGCTCCGGAAGTACGCGGCGGTCGGGCTCGGGGTGAGGAAGAGCGTGGCCGTCTCCGTCTGTTCATGGATTTTGTCGTCGATCACGGTCAGCGGGACCGTCACCGAAGTCGCCCCGCCCGGGATGGTGATGGTGCCGATGGGCGCGTAGTCCTTGCCCGGTACGGCCGTGCCCTGCATGACGTAGCCGACGGTGATGGGGTTGACGATGCTGCCGTAGCGCGTCACGGTGAACTGGCCGTTGGTTCCCGGCTCGACCGCGTTGGGAATGGTGGCGGCGACGGTCACCAGCGGGAAGAGGTCGTAGATGGTGACGGTGGCGGTGCTGCCGGTTCCGGTGACCTCGTAGCCCTCGCCGGGGTCGAGGGTGAGGATCGCATCCTGCGTGGAGGTGCCGAGATTGTTGGCGTTGGGGGCCAGGGTGACCGTGGTCGTCGCCTGGCCGGCGTTGAAGGTGAACGTGCCCACCAGATCGTAGTCGATGTTCTGGTTGGCATTCCCCGACATAATGTACTTGACGGTGATGGGCTGGCT
>JBIOJL010000433.1:0-5011 GCA_044450885.1 Tepidisphaerales bacterium | reverse complement strand
ACATCAAGACGCAGCTTGGCTCCAGTGAAGACGAGTGGAAGGTGCTCTCGCCCAAGATCGAAAAAGTCATGACTGCCCAGCGTGACGCCCGCGCCGGCGGCTTCGGCGGCGGTCGCGGCGGGCGCGGCGGCGGCAACAACCCTCCCGCTGCTCCCCCTGCCGACGCGAGTCCGCTGGCCAAGGCCCAATATGATCTGCGTGTGGCCGTGGACGCCAAGGCCGCGCCCGACGAGTTGACCAAGAAGCTCGCCGCGCTCCGCGAAGCCCGCGACAAAGCCGACGCCACTGTGGCCGCCGCCCAGAAGGAACTGAAGGATGTCCTCACCGTGCCGCAGGAGGCCGTGCTGGTGATGATGGGCATGCTCAAGTAAGCTTGCACGTTCCGCGGGCCCGGAACCTGAACCCAAGGAGCTTTCTCAGTGAACGACCTTGTTGCCAGCATGCAGGAAAAGGGATTGCTTCCCCCGGCGATTGCCGCGCGGGTGAAGGATCTCCTGTCGGAAGGCAAAGCACTCGAGGAAGCGGTTCTGGCCGCGGACGGAATCAGCGAGGAAGCGATGCTGCGCTTCCTCGCTGATTCCTTTGAGATTCCCTACATCGACTCCGAACGTCTGGAACACAATCCGCCCGCCAAGGAGTTCCTGGCGGGTTTCCCCGCCCGGCTGCTGCTGCGCAACCGCATCCTGCCCGTCGAAGAGCGGGACGGCATCGTCATCGTGGCGGCCAGCCAGGTCACGGACCAGTCGGCGCTGGACGAACTGCGGGTGGCGTGCGGGCGCGATCTGAGCCTGGCGCTCTGCCCGGCCGCCGAGATCGACCGCTGTCTCAAGCGGATTCTCGGCGTCGGGGCCGACACGCTGCAGACCATGGCCGCCGACGGCGGCGACCTGCAGGTGATCGACATCAACGAGGACGAGGACCTGGATCTGGCCAACGCCGCCCAGGACGCCTCGATCATCAAGTTCGTCAACCAGATCCTGACCGAAGCCATCGACCTGCGGGCCACAGACGTACACATCGAGCCGTTCGAAGATCAACTCCGCCTGCGCTATCGCATCGACGGCGTGCTCCAGCAGGCGAACGTGCCGGGATCGGTGCGGCGCTACCACGCCGCCATCGTCTCGCGCATCAAGATTCTCAGCCACCTGGACATCGCGGAAAAACGCCTGCCGCAGGACGGACGCATCAAGATCAAGATCGCCACCCGGGAAATCGACATTCGCGTGTCCATCATTCCCATGATTCACGGCGAGGCGGTCGTGCTGCGTATTCTCGACCGCGGGGACGCGGCGCTGGGCACCGAACACCTGGGCATGGCGGCGAGCGACCGGGCCCATTTCGACCGCATCCTCGACATGCCGCACGGCATCGTGCTGGTGACGGGCCCCACCGGCTCGGGCAAGACCACGACGCTGTACGCCGCACTGTCCAAGATCAACGATATTGAACGAAAGATCATCACCGTGGAGGACCCCGTCGAGTACCAGCTCAAGGGAGTCAACCAGATCCAGGTGAACACCAAGTCGGGGCTGACCTTCGGGGCCGGCCTGCGGGCCATTCTCCGCCACGACCCCGACGTCGTCCTCGTCGGCGAAATCCGCGACAAGGAAACGGCCGAGATCGCCGTGCAGGCGTCTCTGACCGGTCACCTGGTCTTCTCGACGCTGCACACCAACGATGCCCCCGGCGCGGCCACGCGTCTGATCGACATCGGCATCGAACCGTATCTGGTGGCGACCTCGCTGGAGGTGGTCGTGGCCCAGCGGCTGGTGCGCGTGATCTGCACGCAGTGCAAGCAGCCGATGCCCGATCAAGAAGTGGCAAAACTCCGGCGGCAATTCGGCGACCTGGTGCCGCCGGTGCTCTACCACGGCGCCGGCTGCCGGCGCTGCCAGGGGACGGGGTATCGCGGGCGCCAGGGCATCTTCGAGATGATGGCGATCACCGATGACGTTCGCGTGCTGATCCTGGAGCGGGCCCCGGCGCACGAGCTGCGCAAGGTCGCCACGCGACAGGGCATGCGCAGCCTGCGCGAGGACGGCTGGCGCATCGTTCGCGATGGCCGCACGACCATCGACGAGGTCATGCGCAATACCAAGGATGAAGAAGCGGTCGTGAACTTCCGGAGCACGGAGGACGAAGGAACGGGGATCGGCTTCGCGGACGAATCGGGTGGCGGGAGGCCGGCGTAAATGAGCGTCTTTTCCTACACAGCGATCGACCGCACCGGGAAGCGGCTCACGGGCACGATCCCGGCCGACAGCCGCGAGGCGGCCATGGACCAGGTCATGGGCCAGGGCCTGTCGCCGGTCTCGCTGGAAGAACAGAAGTCGGCGGCGACCGTGACCGCGGAGGCGCGCTCGACCTCCACCCGCGTCCCCCAGTCGGCACTGGAATCGTTCACGCGCGAACTGGCGAATCTTCTGTCAGCCGGCCTGCCGCTCTCCCGCGCGCTGCACCTGCTGCGCCGCGAGGCATCGCATCCGGGCGCCAAGAACGTCTGGTCGCGAGTCCACGACGATGTCGTCGGCGGCGTGTCTCTGGCCGACTCGATGTTGAAGTGGCCCAAGACCTTCTCCTCGGTCTACATCGCCATGGTGCGGGCCGGCGAGGCCGGCGGCTTCCTGCCGGTGGTGCTGCAGCAGATCGCCGACTTCCGCACGCGCGAGCAGGAACTCAAGGGCAAGGTCAAGGCCGCCATGGTCTATCCCTGCGTGCTCGGGGTGCTGGCGTGCGCGGTGCTGATATTCCTCATGACGTTCTTCATCCCCAAGTTCTCCGGCATCTTCGCGGAATTCGGCAGCAAGCTCCCCTGGCTGACCCAGGTCATCGTCGCCATCAGCGGCTGGCTCATGCACTACGGCGTGTTTCTGGGCGCGGCGGTGGCCGGCGGCATCTTCATGCTGCGCCGGGCGGCCGCGACCGAATCCGGGCAGCGCGTCATCGAGCGCATGGTGCTCGGCGTGCCCCTGCTGGGCAAAGTGGCGGCGCGCTTCGCGCTGGTGCGCTTCTGCCGGATGCTGGGCACGCTGGTGGGCGCGGGCGTTCCCCTGGTCGCCTCGCTGCGCGTGGCCAAGGAGGCCTTGGGCAACCGGACGCTGGCCGACACGATCGGCCAGGCGACCGACGAGGTGCAGCGCGGCGTGGCCCTGAGCCGCAGCCTCTCCAGCAACTCGCTGCTGTTTCCGCCCTCGGTCATTGAGATGATCTCCGTCGCCGAAGAAACCGGGCGGCTCGACAAGGAACTGGTGCGGATCTCGTCGGCCTATGAAGGCGAACTCGACCGCAATCTGCGAATGCTCGTCTCCCTGGCCGAACCATTGCTGCTCATGCTGATGGCCGGCCTGATCGGCACCGTGGTGGTGGGCATGCTCCTGCCCGTCTTCACGCTGCAGGATCTGATACACTGAAACCGATGGATTCCCGATCGAATTGAAAGGAACGCGACCATGTACACTGAGAATCAACTGATCCGGCCCGTTCGGCGCCGCCGCGCCCGGGCGTTCACCCTCATCGAACTGCTGCTGGTGCTGGTGATCCTGGCCGTGCTGGCGGCGGTGGTGGTGCCCAAGTTCACGGCGCGGTCCGAGCAGGCCCGCCAGACCGCGGCCAAGACGGACATTGCCAATCTGGAGACCGCCCTCGATGCCTTCGAGGTGGACTGCGGGCGCTACCCCAGCAACGAGGAGGGGCTTCGAGCGCTTCTCGAGCCTCCGGGCAATGCGCAGAGCTGGCACGGCCCTTACGTCAAACGCGCCCCCAACGATCCCTGGGGAAATCCCTACGTCTACCGCTTCCCGGGCGCGCACAACGCAAGCTCGTACGACCTGTTCTCGATGGGCGCCGAAGGCCGCGAAGGACCCAATAACATCACCAACTGGGACAAATAGCACATCCAATGCGAACGTCGCCGCGACATCACGCCTTCACGCTGCTCGAGCTGGTGCTCGTGCTGGTGATCATCTGCACCGCCCTGGCGGTGGCGGCCCCGTCGCTGCGCGGCTGGAACCGGGCCTCCTATCTGCGAAACGCGGCCGACGAATTCGTCGCGGCCACGCGTTACGCCAGGACGCAGGCGGTGGCCACGGGGCAGTTGCATCGCCTCACCGTGGAGAACGGCCAGTACCAGTTGGCCGTCCAGCAGGGTGAGGCATTCGTGCCGGTCGCTTCCAACCTGGGCCACGCCACGCTGCCGGATGGCTGGGACATCAAAATCACCTCGCAAGGGCAGGCGACACAAGGACAGGCGGCGCAAGTGCAGGCGACGGAAAACGGCAACAGCATCGACTTCTATCCGACCGGGCGCACGCAGCCGGCCAAAGTGCGTATCACTTCGGACCAGGGCGTGGTGCTGGAGGTCGAATGTGCGGCGCCGACCGAGAGTTTCCAGGTGATCAACGTTGGAGATACGCCGAGATGAAGACCGCCGGCCACAACTTCGGGGCAGGGACGGCTCGCCGAGCCGTCCGTCCGCGCCCCAGCCCGGCGGGTTCGGCGAAACCGCCCCGCCGCCGCCGAGGGTTTACCCTCCCCGAAGTGCTGGCGACGATGGTGCTCATGGGCATCGTGCTGCCGGTGGTGGCGACCGGAATATCCGGGGCGCTGGCGGCCGCGTCGCGCGCCCGGCTCACCGCTCAGGCCGCCACGCTCGGCGAGACCAAGCTCTCGGAACTTATCGTCACCGCGCAGTGGTCCAGCGCCTCGGGCGGAGGCGACTTCGGCCCGGACTGGCCGGGGTACAGGTGGGAATGCCAGACCGCAAGCCGCGACTACGGCGCCACGGAGATCGTCCTGAAGGTTACCTGGCAGGAGCGCGGGACCGACAAGTTCCTGCTCCTGTCCACGATGGCGTACGACAACACCCTTACCATGGGGAGCACTCCGTGAGCATGCTCCGGTCTCAATTCCGTTCGTTTGGAGTATCGTTTGGAGTACCGGCGTAAGGCGGTGTTACGAAGAACCCCCGGTAGGCGGGACTCCGAACAAAAGGGGGGCCACGAAAACGCGGTGT
>JBIOJL010000432.1:0-5031 GCA_044450885.1 Tepidisphaerales bacterium | reverse complement strand
CGGGGACGCTGGCGCTGTAAGTAGTACCGGCGACGGTATGAAATAACTGCGCCGTGTCGGGGGTACTACGAACGTGACCACGCAAACACGGCTTGCAGTAGACAAGCCGTGGCACCCGAGAAGAGAAGCCGGACAGTTGGTCTCTCTTGATCGTAAGGAGCCTCATGCCAGTCCTGCTCGTGATCGATGATGAAGCCTCCATCCGCCACGCCTTCGGCAGCGTGTTCCGCGAGCCGGAGTACACCGTGGTGAAAGCGGCATCCGCCGCCGAGGGGCTGGAATGCCTGGCGCAGCACCATCCCGACGTGATCGTTCTGGATGTGAACCTGCCCGATATTTCCGGCCTGGAGGCTTTCGACCGCATCCGCGCCACCGATGGCCGCGTGCAGGTGGTCCTGATGAGCGGCAAGGGAACGACCGACACGGCGATCGAGGCCATGAAGCGCGGGGCGTTCGATTACCTCGTCAAGCCGCTGGAACTGCCGCAGCTCCGAACCGTGATCGCGGCCGCGGTGCGAAATTCGCGCTTCATGCGCACGCCGGCGCTGGTGACGGATGGTGCGCCGTCGGAGGCGCCATCCGATGCCCTGGTGGGGCGCTGCCCGGCCATGCAGGAGGTGTACAAGGCCATCGGCCGCTCCGCCCCGCAGGATGTCACGGTGTTGATCCAGGGCGAAAGCGGCACGGGCAAGGAACTGGTGGCGCGGGCGATCTATCAGCACAGCCGCCGCGCCGGCGAGCCGTTCCTGGCGATCAACTGCGCGGCCATTCCCGAGACGCTGCTGGAGAGCGAACTGTTCGGGCATGAAAAGGGGGCGTTCACCGGCGCCGACCGCATGCGTATCGGCAAGTTCGAGCAATGCTCCGACGGCACCCTGCTGCTCGATGAAATCGGCGACATGACCCCGATGACCCAGGCCAAGGTGCTGCGGCTCCTGCAGGAACAGCGTTTCGAGCGCGTCGGGGGAAATCAGACGATCCAGACGCGCTGCCGCATGATCGCCGCCACCAATCGCGACCTGTCGGCCATGGTCGCGGAAGGCAAGTTCCGCGGCGATCTCTACTACCGCCTGGGCTCGGTCACCATTCAACTACCGCCGCTGCGCCAGCGCCTCGAGGATCTGCCCCTGCTGGTGGCCCATTTCCTGCGCCGATTCAACCGCGATCTCGACAAGGATGTGCAGCAGGTTTCTCCGGCCGCCATGGAGATTCTGACCCAATACCATTGGCCCGGCAACGTCCGCGAGTTCCAGGGAGTGCTGATGCACGCTTTGCTCTACACCAATGGCCCGGTGGTGATGCCCGAATCGCTCCCCGCCTCACTTCGCAAGCACCCCGCGGGCGGGGAGCAAGCCTCCGAACGCCCCGCGCGCGACCTGAGCGCGATCGACTGGGACGCATTCGTCGAGGAACACACCGGTTCCACGAATCTTCACGCGGAGGCGCTCGAGGCCGTGGAGAAACAACTGCTGACCACCGTGCTGCGCCGGAGCAACGGCAACCAGTTGCAGGCCGCGAAACTGCTGGGGATCACGCGCGGCAGCCTGCGGAACAAAATCCGCGCTTTGGGAATTGCCATCGATCGCGTGGTGTGGTCGTCGGACGATCAGGATGATCCCGCGACGAGCAGTTGAAGCGGTCTTCCCCCTCGCGCCGCGGCCGCAGAAGATCGCGCCGACACGAATCCCGGGGACATTCCCATTTCGATAAACACCGCATGAAACAAGGCTTGCGACGAGACTACGACCGCGCGCGGCACGCCGTCCGATTGTCTGGCATTGCGGTTGCTGTTGGCATCTTGCGACGACAACAAACTTGACCTTGAAAGTCACATGGAAACGCCGATCAATGTAGACGGTTTTCCCGGCCGCCGCGAGAAAAACCCCTTACCAGGAGACCGTATGTTCAAGAGACTGATCGCATCGTTCCGTTCCAGCAACGCCACCCGGAATGTCCGCCCCGCCGGCTTCGCCGGCCTGGAAAGCCTGGAGTCGCGCGAGTTGCTCTCGGCGACGCTGCACCCCGCCGTGGTCATGCACCACGCCAGCAGCGCTGCCATCGTGCATTCCCTCGCGGTCGAGGCCAAGACCGACACGACCCCGGAGACGACGCCCGACACGGCCGCTGAGAAGACATCCGACAGCACCACCGAGACCACTCCCGACACCAGCACGGACAAGACTCCGGACACCGGCACGGAGACGACTCCCGACACCAGCACGGACAAGACTCCGGAGACGACTCCCGACACCGCCGCTGACAAGACGCCCGACAGCACCACCGAGACCACCCCCGACTCGACGACGGACAAGACTTCCGACACCACCACCGGCACGTCGTCCGGCACCGACACGACGTCCACCGATCCCTCATCCACCACCGACACTTCCAACAGCGTCGACAAGTTGAGCGGCTCCGGCAATTAGCCGGCAGATCGTCGCGACCGATCAGCCCTGATCGCGTACGCCGACCGCCCTCCATGGGGCGGCCGGCGTTTCTTCTTTCCATCAGGCGACAGAACGGCGCGACCTGGGAACGCCGAGCTCCAGCTCGGCATCTCGGAAGCGTGCCAAGCTGGGGCTTGGCGTTCCCAGGGACAGACTGCCGAGCACAATTGCCGCTGCCAGCCAAACGAGCATGCGCATCCCGTTGACCGCATCCATCGCCGGGCCGCAATGGTCGCAATACCAGGCCCCGGGCATCCACAGCGTGATGCCGGCGCCGATGGCCGCGATCGTCCACGCCGCCCGGCCGGTTTCCAGCGCCAGCATCGCCAGCGCCCCCACCAGGAAGATCATGACCGTGTCGTCGTAGCCGCGGTGGTAGGTCCAGAAACGCGAGCAGACCGCGGCGATGGCGTAAAGTTCCAGCAGCGGCCGGGCGCGCAGCCGCCAGAGGATGGCCGCCGCTCCGGCGATGCAAACCAAGGCCAGCACAGCCGACGCCTGGCGCGGGTCGGGAATCAGTTGCAGCGCCAGGTTCATCGGACCCGTGCCGTCGCCGAGGAATCGCTGGCTGGCCTGGAACATCTGCAGTGTCATCTCGGCCGGGTTTACGCCGGTTTGCCACCAGACCAGGCAGCTCGCGCCGGCCACATACAACATGCAGCCACATAGCGCCCTCCATCGGCCCGTGATCAGCAGGCAGAGCACAAACGGCCCGGCCACCGTGGGCTTCAGCAGCGCCAGGCCCATGAGCAGCCCCGACAGCAGCGGCCGGCCCGCGGCATCGGCCTGGTGCGCGGCCGCGAGAAATGCCAGCACGACGATGGTTCCCTGTCCGACACGGAGCGTGCCCACATGGCCGCTGCACGCCAGAACGGCAACGGCGAACAGCGCCGCCAGACGCGTATTGGGCGCCAGCCGCGATGCCCACCAGGCCACATATCCCAGGGCGGCGAGGTTGATCGCCGTACACCAGAGGCGGAGCAGTTCCCAAGGCGGCCAGTAGAGCAGCGTGCCGATGACGAACGACCAGGGCGGATAGCCCACATCCTGCGGCGCGCCGAGGTCCGCAAACGGACGACAATTGCGGCCGGTCTTCCGCTCGTATGCCTCGACATCCCCCGACCGGGCCGCGAAACAGGCATCATACGGATTCTGCCCGCGGAGGATGTACTGCTGATCCACCCAGCGCAGGTGCAGATCGACACGGGTCGTCGTTTGCGTAAAGAGATGGTGAATCCCCGCAAAGATGTTCAGACAGGCGAGGAGCCCGAGGATGCCCGTGGCGATGGTCGCGGCGCGCTTCATGCCCAAGGGTGATATCGGTCGTTATGGGCGGGGTCATTCTCCCGGGAGGGCCGCAGTCCTTTGCGGCCGCTTCGCGGGGTGACCACTCTCGGCCGTGCGGAAGCACGGCCCTCCCGGACTTGTGGTCGCGCACGTCGTTATGGGCGCGGTATGGGGCGGGAGGAGTTCTCGGACGTGAGTCGGCATCGGCCGGCTGTCAGGCGAGGCTCAATAAAAGACCGCACGGTCTGCTAACAGAATGGCTCCTGGTTCCGTCGACGCTCGTTTGCAGGGCACGCGCCCATCGCCACTTTCAGCCGGAACCCGCTATCTGACGCCAAAACGCATTCGGCACACGAATTGCTTTGGCCGGAACGCGACTCTCAAACTCTTGTTGGAGGAACCATAGATGTACGCAGACACGATACGCGCGATGTCCGATCAGGCGGAACTCAAGCTGGAACACCAGAATCGTTCCCTGCTCGGGCACTTGGTACGATCCATGGCGGCCGGCATGTATGTCGGGGCGGCCATAGGACTGATCATGACGGTCGGCGGTCTGCTGGCCAGGGATTCGCCGGGCCTGGTCAGAATGCTGATGGGCGTGTGTTTCGGCGGAGCGTTAACAATCGTTATCTTCGCCGGCTCGGAACTGTTCACAGGCAGCAACCTCGTGCTCACGCTCGGCGTGCTCAACCGCAGAGTGACCTGGTCGGGACTGGTCTCCAACTGGGCGTGGACCTGGGTGGGCAATCTGCTGGGCAGCGTGCTGCTGGCGTACCTGATCGTCCAGTCGGGCGTGATGTCCACCGACCCGGTCAAGGGCTTCGTGCTCAAGGTGACCGAAACCAAGATGAATCTGCCGCCCGGGCATCTCTTCGTCCGGGCCATTCTGGCCAATTGGCTGGTCTGCCTGGGCGTATGGATGGCCGCGCGCATCAAGAGTGAACCGGCAAAGATCCTGATGATCTGGTGGTGCATGTTCACCTTCATTACTTGTGGTTACGAGCACTCCATCGCGAACATGACCACACTCATGATGGGATATTTGTTGCCCCACGATCCGGCGGCGGCAATCAGTCTCGGCGGCTACACGTACAACATCCTCGTGGCGACGGCCGGGAATGTCGTCGGCGGGGCGGTGTTCGTGGGCGGCCTTTACTGGGTTGGAAGCGCTCGGCCGCGAGCGGAAGCGCCCGCGGCGGCGGCGGCGGTCGAGACGCTGGCCGGTTCCGGTGCGGGCGTGGCGCCGGCGTGAGAGGACGTGAGGGCATCGTGTTCGGAGTTCACGCTTTAGCGT
>JBIOJL010000431.1:0-5081 GCA_044450885.1 Tepidisphaerales bacterium | reverse complement strand
CTCTCGGGGCACTCCTCGCTGACGATGGCGAAATCATCGGGCGTCTGGAAGCGGACGATGTTCTGCTTGGCCGCGAGATAGGCCGCGAGCGATCCGTGCCAGTCGAGGTGGTCCTGGGTGACCAGCGTGATCAGCGCGATGTGCGGCGACCAGCGCATCGGCTCGAGGTAGTGGAGCATGAAGCTGGAGAGTTCGAGGATCACCTTGTGGTCGGGACGGATGTTGGGCAGGTCGGCGAGCAGCGACTTGCCGATGTTCCCGCCGACCCAGGTGGTGTGGCGGCGCGAGAGGATGGCGCCGAGCATGGACGCGGTGGTGGATTTCCCCTTGGTGCCGGTGACGCCGACGATCGTCGCGGGGCAGCGTTCGATGAACAGACGGATCTCCGTAGTGATGGGAACGCCGGCCAGGCGGGCGGCTTCGAGCAGTTCGTTATCAGGTTTGACGGCCGGCGAGGTGACGATCAGGTGGGCCGAGGAAAAATCGGCCGCGTTCTGTTCGCCCAGCCGATACTCGATCGGCAGATCGGCCAACTGTGCCAGGGACTCGGCGAGTTTCTCGGGGGTTGCCTTGTCGGTCACGATTACGTGAGCGCCCTGCTCGACAAGCCAGCGGGAAACCGCAATGCCGCCGCCGAAATGGCCGAGGCCGAAGACGACGATACGCTTGTTGTGGAGCATGGGGATTTGCGATTTTGGATTTGCGATTTGCGATTGATTTCGGAGATGAAGATGAGATTTCAAATTTCAAATCTCAGATTCCAGATTTCAAATTACGCCAGGAATTTGCCGACGTCTTCACGCATGTCGACCACGGCCTGTTCGACGCACTTGAGCCAGTCGGAGCCGAAGCGTTCGGCGTATTTCTTTTCCTTGTGCGCGTAGATGATGCTGCGGCTGGCGGAGACGATGGCGCCCTGCCCGGACTGGAAGGCGGACCTGGTCATCTCGCCGGTGGCGCCCTGGGTGCCGTAGCCGGGGAGCAGGAACATGGACAGCGGCAGGCGCTGGCGAAGGCTGATCATGGTGTGCGGCTGGGTCGCGCCGACGACGGCGCCGATGGAGGAGTAACCCGCCGCGCCGACCAGCGAGGCATCGGCCGCCAGCAGCGCCAGGTTGTCCGCGAGCATCTCCGACCAGGTCCGGCCGTCGGCGAGTTTCACATCCTGCAACGCGGCCGAGCCGGGGTTGCTGGTGCGGACCAGCACGAACAGCCCGCGTCCGAACGTCCGGGCGGTGGAGATGAACGGTTCGAGTGTGTCCAGGCCCATCATGGGGTTGACGGTGATGGCATCGGGCATGACGACCGGCTCGATCTCATCGAACGGCGGATCGGCCAGGTGCCCGGCCGCGTAGGCCGATACCGTGGAGCCGATGTCGCCGCGCTTGACATCGCCGATGACCAGCAGCCCCAGCGAACTGGCCTCCTGGATCAGGCTGTAGTAGGCCTCGACACCTTCCCAGAGATATTTCTCGAAGTAAGCCGACTGGAACTTGACGATGGGCACGTAAGGCGCAACCGTGCGCAGCAGGGAGACGGTGAAATCGAAGATGGCGTCGATGCAGGCGGACTGGTTGTTGGCGTCGCGATCGGCAGCCGGCCCGGCCACGGCATCCGGCAGCGATTCATAGATCGGGTCGATGCCCACGCAGATGGGGGCCTTCTTGTCGGCAATGGCTTTGATCAGGCGGTCGGCGAATAATTCGCTCATCATTTACCTCCGTGTAAACGGTGGATCATAGTGAAGTGTGGTGGGCGGGCAAGGCGGGTGCCGGGCTCCTGGGCTCGCGTCCGGCCGGAGTGGTTCTGGGATGCCCAGTTCATTCTTCAAGGATGCTCTTGACGTTTCGGGCGGCGTGAAGAACGCGCAGTACGTGTAGCGGTCTTTTGTCCGGCCGGTAGATCACCAGGTAGGAATGGATGTGGTAGAATAGAATATCGCGGGAGGTCAAGTCGGGTCGTGTGTGACCGGCGCCGGGCGATCTGGCAGCAGTTCTAATGGCGGATTCGATGTCCGCCACAACCTTGTCGGCCACCTCGAGCGAAGCGTTTTCGGCCAGATAGTTCCATATCCGCAGAAGATCGAGCCGGGCCGCGGCCGAAAGCTCGAAAGAAGCCCTGCTCATTGCCTTGCCCTGTCGGCGCGGCGCCTGGCCTTGCTCATCCGGCGGATCTCGGCGAAGACTACCGGTCCATCGACGACCTGGTCGCGCTCGGACTCTTGCCAGCCGACCTCGATGTCCTGCCGCAATCTTGCCAGCGATTGTTGCCGCATCTGTTCCCGCTCCTCCAGCAGGCGCAGCCCATCCCGGACAACTTCGCTGGCCGACTGGTAGCGCCCGGACTCGATCTTCGACTGCACGAACTGGTCGAAGTGCGGAGTAAGGGCGATGTTGCGCGCGATCTGCTTGGTGGCCATGTAGATAGCTTACCACCATTGTCATAAAATGCCAATTACCGTTCCGTCACACTCCAAACCTGCAGAATTGGCAAAGGATGTTGTTTGACGGCCCGCGCCTGACGTGGGGCGAAAGCCCGCGTTGATAGCGGTAACCGGCGCGGTAAAGGCCGCGGGAGCGGCGAGGGGATCCAATTCTGAAAACCGCTTCCGTCGCCAGCGTCAAAGGATTGACTGCATGCACATCCAACACACCATGAAGGCCGTGGTCCGGCCGGGGATCAATCGGGCGTTGTGGCCGAGTGCGTTGAGGTTGCAGTTGTGACGCAAGGCGCCACGCTGGGTGAAACAATTGCCAACTTGCGCGAGGCCGTCCAACTTCATCTCGAGCGCGAAGACCTCGCAGAATCAGGCTTGGCCGCAAGTCCACGGTTGTAGTGACCATCCAGTTGGAGCCCGCGTATGCCTAACCTCCGACGGATGTTGGGGCGCGAAGTGATTGCGGACTGATGTGGTGGAAAAGGTGGCGTCGCGGTGTGTGCATATGTTGTTATTGTGCTTTGGCCCATTTCCCGTGATCGAGCGTCCGTTTCAAACGATCCTGTTCGGTTCTCACCGTCATCAAGGTGCCTCCCCGGGGTCTTTCTGCCGCTTGATTGTCACTCCTGGCATCTGGTTCTGGAGCGAGCGCACATCATCTTCCGTGAACCGTTCGCTGGGGACTGTCACATACCACAACTTCGGCAGTTTCTTCAATTCCAGAAGACCATCGGGGGTTATCTTTGTGGCAGCCAGGTATACACGTTCTAATGTGTTCAGCGTTGCAATTTCGCGCAACGAGGCGTTCGTGATGGGCGTTCCGGTAAAATCAAGTATCTTCAGTTGGTCGAACTGCCTGAAGGTCGGCATGAGCCGACTCACATCCTGATCGCCCAGTCGGGCAGGATGATGACCGAGATCGAAGAAAATACCCTCGGGGCTCCAGTGCCAATCGACTCCCCCTCCGGACTCTTCGATCCGTTCTATCGCCCCGTGGAGAAATGGTGATTGGCCCATGCACCCGCCGCACCAACAGGATAGTATGAAGGCAATCAGCAATTCAGGAAAGGCCTTGCTCATAATGCATCTTTCTCAATTGCCCTGCCACCGCCTCTCAATCCCATACGTCGGCGCCGGTGCGCTTGCCGCCGCCGGCGAAGAGGCCGGCCTGCGATGACGGTGCCGGGCTGGCCGCGATGGTCGCGGCGGGTTTGGCGGCGGTGCGGACGGCACGGCTGGTGCGGGCGATGTTCACGCGGAAGGTGCCGATGGTCTGGCCCGTCGTGCTCAACGCGATCCGGTTGCCGGCGACGTCGGCGATCTGCCGGTATTTGAGGGTCACCGTGTACACGCCGTTGTCGGCGGCAACCCAGCCGCCCTTCGGCGGCGTGATGGTGTAGGATGCGGTCACCGAAACGCCGTTAGCGAGGGGACTGGCGGGCCGCACCCACATGGCGGCGACTTTGTAGTTGATGGCCGCGGGGCCGGTGACGATGAGGTTGCCGTTGCCGATGGTGGCCGCGTTGACGGAGTAGTTGTCTTTGTAGGTCACTGAGAACGCGTAGTTGCTGGTCGAGGGTTTGGTGATGGTCGCGGCCTTGAGCGATGCCGTCGGGGGGCGGTTGTCGAAGGTCACCGGGCTGCTTGCCGCGGCCGCGGCGTTGCCGGTGCCGGCCGCGTCGGACGCAGCGCCGGCCGCGATGGCGACCATGACCGTGCCGCTCTGGCTCATTCCGCTGACGGCGACGTTGTAGGTCGTGCCGCTGCCGGTCACGGCGGCCAAGGTCGCGCCGGCGGCGCCGCTGATGAGGACGCCGGCGGAACTGAAGCCGGTGACGGGTTTACTGAAGATCACCGTGAAGTTGAGGGCCGAGGCGTTGGTCAGCGCGGCTTGCGACGTGGCGGGGCGGACGGTCACTGTCGGCGAAGGGTCGGTCCAGTGGACGATGTTGTGAGTGCTCGTGGAAGGGGCATTGCCGTTGCCGGCGGCGTCATGGGTCACCCAGGCCGGGATGCTGGGGATGACGGTGCCGGGGCGCTGCATGCCGCTCAGGGCGAGGTTGTAGGTGGTGCCGCTGCCGGTGAGGACGGCGTGGCTTGCCCCGGCCGTGCCGCCGAGGACCAGCTTGTCGGCCGTGAAATCAGTGACGGGCTTGCTGAAGACGATCGTGAAGTTGACAGGCGGCACTGCCGTCGGGTCGGCTTGTCCGGCCATCTGGTTGATGGTTACCGTCGGGGCCACGGTGTCGTAGGTCACGGTGTTGTCAGTGCTGGTGGAGGCGAGGCTGGTGTTGCCGGCCGCGTCGATGGCGGCGAACGCGGGGATGTTCGCGATGACGGTGCCGTTCCGGATCATGCCGCTGACGGCCACGTCGTAGGTCGTGCCCATCCCGGTGACGACGGCCGTGGTTGCCCCGGCCGTGCCGCTGAGGAGCACGTCGGTGCCGACGAATCCGCCGACCGGCTTGCTGAACACCACTGTGTAATGGATGGCCGGGGCGTTGGTCGGATCGATCTGCCAGGTGGCCTGGTCAATCGTCACCGTCGGGGCGACGGTGTCGTAGGTGATGACGGCGTTGACGCTGGTCGAGGCGGTGTTGAGGTTGCCGATGGCGTCGCTGGCGACGGCCGCGGGCACGCTGAT
>JBIOJL010000430.1:0-5084 GCA_044450885.1 Tepidisphaerales bacterium | reverse complement strand
CGTCGGCCGCCTGTGAGTCATCGGGGAAGGCCGACGAGGGCGTCGGCCCCACTACATGCGATTGCGCCGGGGCACGGCGGATCTTCCGGTCTTTTGCGCTTGCCCGCGCGTTCGTAGCGGCAGTAGGATGATGCGCGTCCTGGATCGCCGCGTCAACGCGCATTTCATCGCGTGGCCGCGCGTGATTCCATGACGGAGCACGCGCAGATGAAAGCCAGACACAGCCCGACCCTCGCATCCGGCCTGAAAGCACGCCCGACATTCGCGCCCTCGCGGCGCGGGTTCCTGGCCTGCGGTCTCGGCTGCGTCGCCATCGGCGGATGCGCACCCTCCGTTGTTCCCCGCCAGGTGCTCGGAGGCAAGGGTTACCAGCCGCCCAGCGAAACGCTGCGGATCGCCGCCGTCGGCGTCGGCGGCATGGGCCAGCACTACATGGAGGGCTGCAAGACGGAACGCTTCGTCGCGCTCTGCGATCTCGACCATACCTTCGCGGCCCCGGTCTTCGCCAAGTACCCCGGCGCCATCTGCTATCACGACTTCCGCGAGATGTTCGACCGGGAAGCCAACCACTTCGACGCCCTCATCATCGCCACGCCGGACCACACGCACGCGGTCATCCTTTCGGCCGCGCTTCAACTCGGTAAACACATCTACTGCGCCAAGCCGGTCACGCACACCATCGGCGATGTCAGGAAGATCCGCCAGGCGGTCCGCAAAGCCAGCCACCTGGTCACGCAGACGAGCGTCCAGTCGGCGGGGTCGGACGGTGCCCGGAGCACGGAAGAGCTGTTGAATACCGGAGTGATCGGCCGGGTGCGGGAACTGCACGTCTGGTGCGATCATCCGAGCTATCCGTGCGGGCTGCTCCGCCCGACACAACCGGAGTCCCCGCCGCCCGGAATGGACTGGGACCTGTGGCTCGGACCGGCGCCGTACCGGCCGTACAACCACGCCTACCACCCCTGGAAATGGCGGCCATGGTGGGATTTCGGCGCGGGCACCGTCGGCGACATGGCGTGCCACCGGCTGCACGTCTACTTCAAGGAACTTCAGCTCGGCGCGCCCACTTCAGTCTACGGCGAGGGATCCACGCAATGCGACGAGAACTCCAAGCGCTACGCCACGCCGGAGTGCCAGTCGCAGGCGAACCTGGTTACCTGGGAATTTCCGGCCAGAGGCCGATTGCCGTCGATGCGCGTGCATTGGTACGACGGAGGGCTGAAGCCCCAGCGGCCGCTCGAACTCGATCATGCCCTCGCGTTGCCCCGCAACGGGCTGCTGTTTGTCGGCGAGAAGGGCAAACTGCTGGCGGGATCGAACGGCGGCCGGTTCCCGGTGGGCCGCGGCCTGGCCGGCGGGCTGTTGCTGCCGGAGGAGAAGTTCAAGGATTTTCCGCAGCCGGCGATGACGCTGCCGCGGGTTGCGGACCACTACCGCGAGTGGACCGACGCGTGCAAGACCGGCTCGCGCACGACCTGTCCGCTCGAATACGGGAGCGAGATGACGGAAATGGCTCTGCTCGGCGCGCTGGCCCTGCGCACGGGGCGGGTGCTGGAGTGGGATGCGTCGGCCATGCGCATCACCAACAGCCAGACGGCCAATGCGCTGGTCGCTCCGCCCTGCCGTGATGGATGGGCGCTATAATCAGGGCCTTTGGAGCAACCACATGAGCACAGCAATACGGGTCCTGGCATTTGCCGGCAGCACGCGGGCCGACTCCTTCAACAAGAAGCTCGTGCGCCTCGCCGCGCGAGGGGCGGAAGAAGCCGGTGCCAAGGTCACCATCATCGACCTGCGCGAGTTTCCGCTGCCGTTGTACGACGGCGATCTGGAAGCCGAGAAAGGACCGCCGGAACCAGCGACGATGCTCAAGCGGCTGATGGTCGAACACGACGGGTTCCTGATCTCCTGCCCGGAGTACAACAGTTCCATCTCGGCCGTGCTCAAGAACGCCATCGACTGGGCGTCGCGGCCGGCGGCCGGCGAAGCGCCGCTGGTCGCGTTCAAGGACAAGGTGGCCGCGCTGATGAGCGCCTCGCCGGGGGCGTTGGGCGGCCTGCGCGGGCTGGTTCACGTGCGGGCGATCCTGGGCAACATCGGCGTGATCGTGCTGCCCGGACAGGTGGCCGTGTCCAAGGCGCACGAGGCGTTCAACCCGGACGGTTCATTGAAAGACCCCAAGCAGCAGGCCGGCGTCCACGGACTCGGCGCGACGCTGGCGTCGTTCCTGGCGAAGCTCAAGGCGTGACCTGCGATGATAAGGATCCTGAGAGGAACCACTGCGCCGATTCGCGGGTGCCACGGCTTGTTCGTAGTACCGCCTTCAGGCGGTCGGAAGAGACGCCTGTAGGCGGTACTACGAACGTGGTCACGCAGACACGGCTTGCAGTAGACAAGCCGTGGCACCCGCGCAGACAAACACTGAGCCGTCCGCGTGCGCCCCGCAACGGCGGTCTCGGCGAGACCGCCCTACCCGCGACGAACAATCAGTGCCGGGGCGCTTCGTAGGCGGTCGCCTTGCGCAGGATCACCTGCGTGCGCTGGCGGATCTCGGTGGCGATCTCCTTCAGATCGGGATTGACGGCCATGGCGATGCCGGCCCGTTGACGCAGCGTCTTGACGATCATACGGCAGGATGCCACCGCGTCATCCTGGGCGCCGCCAATCGAGGTGAAGATGGCCATCTGCGTGGCGCATTTGTCATACGCATCCTTCTCGGCGTAGGTCAGCAGGTTCGCGCGGAAGTCGTCGGCGGTCTGCTGCGCGAAGGCCGGGGTGCGGAACCGCTCCTTGCTCTGTTCGAAGACCGCATCCAGCTTCCTGGACATCGCCAGCATCTCGTCGAAAAACGCCGCCTGGGCCGGCCTCAGCCGCTTCTGCTGCTCCAGATACGCCGTCATCTCGTGGCCGAACTGGACGTATTGGTCGATGCGCTCGCGGACGTTGCCGATGAACGCGACGCACAGGGTCAGTTGCTCGTTGATCGCCGGGCCCTGCTGCAACTGGCTGCCTTCCTTGTAGATCGCGTTGATGACATCACGGGCATAGCATGTGGCCACGCCGCGCGAGTTTCGCTTCTGGCCTTCGAGATCGAGGATGTACTCGCAGGGGCCCACCCCGAGCGTCATGCGCACCAGGTCGACCACCGTCAGTTTCTCCAGGGGTGTCGCGAACGGGGCGGCCGCCACGCGGTCGATGGGGTAGACGAGCACCGGGCCGGCAAAGCCGGGCAGGGTTTCCTTGCCCTTGCGCGGCTCCAGCGGCTGCAGGTAGCCCGAGCGATCGTTGTCGATCCAGCAGGGAAACTTGAAGGCGCCCAGCACCGGGTTCCAGCGCTGGCGGTTGGGTTTGTTCCAGTCGCGCGCGCCGAACTCAACGCCGAAATTCTGTCCTTCGGATTCCTTCTGGCCGAACCAGTTCTGCATCACGTATTTGCCGGAGGGGTCCTGCAGCAGCATCTCCCAACTCTCGCTCAGCTTGTCGGTCTTACTCCAGTCCACGCGCCACAAGGCGGTGAAGGGCATCCGCCAGTCCAGCGGGATCACTTTCCCCGTATCGGCGGCGGTGATGTCGCGCTGGTGCCAGATCCCCGGTTCGGCCAGGACCGTCACCCAGATATGCGGCTTCTTGCCAAAGAAGACATCCGACGAGGCGATTTCCCGAGACGCGCCGCCGGAGAGGCGGACGACCACGTCGTTGTCGCGGGACTCGGACACGGTCATGACGATGGCCTCGCCGCCGTGCATCAGGTGCAGCAGGAAGTTCTCGCTGGGAAGCTCGGCCTGCTCCACTGCGATCGTGGAGGCATCAACGACGATGTCATCCGCGAAGAAGTCGGGCAACACGGCGAACCGGCAGGGAGCGTACACACGCAGCCGCTCCACGCCGGCGCCGCCGGTGGTCTTGATGAACGGCTGGCCGGCGCTGAGTTCGTAGGTTATCTGGCGCATTGCGTTGCCCGCTGCGCGAAACCCGATCTCCAGGGCTATCGTGCTGCGGCTGTTCTCCTTGATCGCCACCGACACGCGTTTCAGGTCGGCGCTGCCGTCGCAGACGGGTTGCAGGCGAGCGCACAGCTTTGCTCCCTGGGTCTGCCGCGAATAAACCGAGATGGCCGGCGTGTCCGCCTCCAGCACGGCGACGATCTTGTCGTTCATGAATACCGGCCGGCCGCGGAACGTGTGCGTTTTGTCGTCCTCTTCCAGGCGCGACCAGCCGCCGGCCCGCGACAGCCACTGGCCGGCCAGCGCGTCCGCGGGCGCATCCGGCGCATCACACAGATAGGTGGCCGGTTCCACCGGCGGCGCGGCGGCCGCGGGCTGCGCGACGGCGGACTGGGCGAGGAGCAAGAGCACGCCTGCGAGTGCGGTGGCGAAGTCTCTCATGGCGGACCTCCGGGTTTGGGGTGTCGGGTACCGGCAATAGGGTAGCGAATCCCGGCGGCGATGCCATCTCGCCGGCAGTGTGACATTCCGCCGACGAGGCGTCGGCGGCACTGGCTGCAACGAGCCACGCGCAAAAACTTGTCTTTCCGGCCACGTTTGGAGGCGGCGATCGGGATGTAAGGGGCTGTATTGACGGGAGTTGCGAATCTGGCGGTGCTGCCGGCGGGGCGGAAGAACCGGCCTGGAACCGACTTGGAACCGACCTGGAATCGACTCAAGAGCGACCCGGAACCGACCTGGAATCGACCCAGAAGCGACCCGGAACCGACCTCAAATCGACGCATGGGTGTTGGAGGGCTGGGGAGAAAAAACTTCTGGCCGGGGTCCTGGCAGCGGGGGAATCGCGTAATGGCTTTGGGAGCCGGCGGTTGCAGCGCGGGTGGGGCGAAATGAGTGGAGAAAAATGATGTCCTTTTCGGATCCAATTCGGATCCTTTTCGGATCCCGATCAGATCCCGCTGGGTCCGGTGGGGTCCCGATTGGTGCCGTGGGCGTCCAGTTTGAGGCCAGATGGTTTCCGCGGGACAGCCGCCAAGCACTCGGTGGACCAGCACTGCCGGAGCGATGATTGGCAGTATTCGGTTGAGAAAGAGCGTGGCCGACGGCCGGGCGGCGGCGGTTGGGTTGTGCGCTGCCGGG
>JBIOJL010000429.1:0-5115 GCA_044450885.1 Tepidisphaerales bacterium | reverse complement strand
GGGGAGCAGGGAAAGATCGATGACTTTCAGCCTGGTGTTCTGCAACTTGGCCGCCAGGGGCGGCGCGGAGATGACCGTGTCGATGCCCGAGTCCTGGATGACGTGGGCGATCTCGCGGTCGCCCAGAAGATAATTGATGGGCACGACGGCCTTGCCCGCGAGCAGGGTTCCGTAGAAACTGGCGACGAAACCGGCCGACGGCGGCAGGAAAATGCCGACGTGCGGCCTGGTGGTCTGCGTGCGGATGTACATGCCGAGCGCGGTGACGGCGGCGGCGAGCGTGCGGCAGGTGTATTGGCCGGTGTCGTCGATGACGGCGACGTCGTCGGGTGTGTTGGCGGCGTGCTGCAGAAGGGAATCGAAAAGCATGGATCATCCCTCAAAGAACATGGACGACGAATTTGTCAGCAACCGGGTCAGCCTGTCCGGCAGCACGAGCGCCGGGGAATATAGCGGAAGGGCAGCATGGATGCGAAGGGGAATTGTGCTCGTTCTAAGCTGCATCTGGCTGACCGGCTGCGACGGGACCGCGACAACGGCCGATCTGAAGGCGGCGGAGGCGGCACTGTCGGCGGGGGATTTTGGCGCGGCCATCGCGGCGGCGGACAAGGTGTTGATGGAAGGCGATGGCGGGGCGCCCGCGGCGCGGGCGCTGTACGTCAAGGGCCGGGCGATCGAGGACCAGGCCAGCACGGAAGCGGATTTGCGCGAGGCATGGCGGAACTATTCCGAGGCGCTGCAGGCCGGACCGACGCCGGGGCTGGAAGGATACATTCGCACCAGTCTGGCGAAGGTGGCATACTACCTGGGCGAATATGCAACGGCCGAGCGACAGTGGGGGATTGCGTACGACTTGCTCAAGGCCGCAGACCTCCGGGCGTGGGTGCTGTATGGTCGCGGGCTGTGCCAGCAGCGGCAGGGACAGTGGGTGGAGGCGGACGCAACGTTTGCCGCCGTGCAGAAGGAATACCCGGATACCGAGCCGGCGACCCGGGCGGCGGCCAAGGCGGGCGCAAAGGCGTTCTACGTGCAGGTGGGCGCGTACGAGAAGGCGGCGTCAGCGGATGCGGTAGTGGGGCAATTGCGGGCGCGGGGATTCGCAGCCGGCCGGTCGCCGTCGGGACAGTTGCATCGGGTGGTGGTCGGACCGTTTACGCGTTATGTGGATGCGGCAACGGCACGGCGGCGGATCGGCGGCGAGTTCCGGGACGCGATCATCGTGCCGTGAGTTGTCGTGGCCGCCTATAGTTCAAGCCACAAGGAGACAGGTAATGGCGAAACATACCATCGTATTGATTCCGGGAGACGGTATCGGGCCGGAGGTCGTGGGGGCGGCGCAGCGCGTGATGGAGGCGGCCGGGCTGGATGCACAATGGGTGGAGATGCCGGCCGGCGCCGTCGCGGTGGAGAAAGGATACGGCGACGTGCTGCCCAAGGAAACCCTGGCAGCCATCGTGCAGCACAAGGTGGCGCTGAAGGGACCGGTGACCACGCCCATCGGCGGAGGTTTCGCCTCAGTCAACGTGCAGCTTCGCAAGAAGCTCAATCTGTACGCGGCCGTCCGCCCGGTGCGCAGCATGCCCGGGATCAAGACGCGCTACGAGAACGTCGACATCGTGGTCATCCGCGAGAACACCGAAGGGCTGTACAGCGGCATCGAGAACGAGGTGACAGCCGGCGTGGTGACGAGCATGAAAGTGGCAACGGAAGTAGCCTGCACGCGAATCGCCAAATACGCCTTCGACTACGCCCGCAGCCGGGGCCGGAAACGGGTGACGGCATTCCACAAGGCCAACATCATGAAGCTGACGGACGGGATGTTCATCCGCTGCGCCAAGAAGGTACATGATGCCGACTACACGGACGTCGTTTACGACGAACTGATCATCGACGCCGCCAGCATGAAACTGATCCAGGACCCGACGAAGTTCGACATGATCCTCTGCGAGAACCTCTACGGCGACATCGTCTCGGACATGTGCGCCGCCCTGGTGGGCGGCCTTGGCGTTGTTCCCGGCGCCAACATCGGCGAGCAGGCGGCGGTTTTCGAGGCCGTCCACGGCTCCGCCCCCGACATCGCCGGCAAGAACATGGCCAACCCCCTGGCCTGCATCATGTCGGGGGTGATGATGCTGAACCACATCGGCGAAACCGCCGTCGCGGCAAAGATCAAGACGGCGTACAACAACATCCTGGCGGAAGGCAATTGCCTGACGCGTGATCTCGGTGGCACTGCGGGGACGGCGGAGTTCACGGCGGCGCTGATTTCACATTTGTAGGGTCCGCACTGCGGACCGTTTGCGCCCAACGGCCCAACGGCCCAACGCGGTGACAACTCGATAACGGACGATCTGTGTTATAATCCCGTAGCGTCCACAGGAGCCGCAGATGAACAGCCCGTTCCCCGGCATGGATCCCTTCCTCGAATCTCCGTCGATATGGGAAGAGCTTCACCATGTCTTTCTGACCGAGTGCATGTACCAACTCGTCAACGTTTTGCCGGCCGGATACGTAGCCCGGATCGGTGAACGTGTGGGCGTCATCAGCGTCACCGACGATGCCGCGGCCCAATACGTCCCCGATGTCGCCTTGGCCCGCATGCGGGCAGACCGGGATGCCGTTCGCACGGCGCACGGCGCTGTTGCCGTGGCCGAGCCACTGACCATGACCGACGTCGAAGACCTGGAAGTGCGCCAGGGATACATCGAGATCCTGCGCCTGCCGGAGAACGAGCTGGTGACAGCCATCGAGTTGCTTTCGCCGTGGAACAAGTTCGGCGAAGGCATCGGACAATACCACGCCAAACGCCGCGGGTTGGTGGGCCGGGGCGTACATGTCGCGGAGATCGACCTTCTTCGGCGAGGAGCGCGAACCGCTCTGGCCGAACCGTTGCCGCCAGCCGACTATTGCGTCATGGTGTTCCTGGGCGACCGCCGCCCGCAGGTCTTGGTGCATGCGCGGCGACTGCGCGATCCCCTCCCAACGATCTCAATTCCGCTTCGGCGGCCGGACCCGAATACGCCCCTCGTCCTTTCCGACGTGCTTCATCAAGCCTACGACCGCGGGCGGTTTGACCGCAAAGTGCAATACGCCAAGTCTCCTCCTCCGCCACCACTGAGTGCCGATGATGCCGCGTGGGTGTCAGCGCTGCTTGGGCCAAGATGATGGTCCGGCTTCAGAATCGTCGCAGCGCATGTACAATCCCCCCATGCGACATCTCGCCACCATCCAGCAGATTGCCGAAATCCAGCCCATTCCCGGCGCCGACGCCATTGAGAAAGTCCGCATCCGCGACTGGTGGTGCGTGGCCAAGAAGGCCGAATTCGCGGCCGGCGATCCGTGCGTCTACTTCGAGATCGACTCGCTGCTGCCCTCGTCCAACCCGGCCTTCGCGTTCCTGGCCAAGGGGACCAAGGAACGATACATGCTCATCGACGGCGTGACCTACACGGGCTATCGGCTCAAGACCGTCCGCCTGCGCGGCCAGATCTCACAGGGGCTGGCGCTCCAGCCGTCGCAACTCGGTCTGGCCGGAGCGGCCATCGGGACGGACGTCTCCGAGCAACTGGAGATCGTCAAGTATGAGCCGCCGATCCCGGCGCAGTTGGCCGGGCAGGTCAAGGGCGGCTTTCCCGGTTTCATTCCGAAGACCGACGAGGAACGCGTGCAGAACTGCGGCGACGTGATTGCCCGCCGGCAGGGGGAGCGCTTCTACATCACCGAGAAAGTTGACGGCTCCTCGGCCACGTTCTACAAGCACAACGGCCAGTTCGGCGTCTGCTCGCGCAACCTCGAACTGCGCGATACGCCCGAGAACACGCTCTGGAACCTGGCCAGGCAATACCGTCTGCCCGAGGTGCTGCCGGACGAGCACGCCGTGCAGGGCGAGATCGTCGGGCCGGGTGTGCAGGCCAATCCGCTGCGCCTGCCGCGGCACGAGTTGTACGTGTTCAACGTTTACGACATCCAGACCGGCCGCTATCTCGACTGGCAGGCGATGGTCGATTTCTGCGATCGCCTGGGGCTCAAGCGCGTGCCGCTGGTGGATGGAGCCTTCACGCTCGATCGCGACGTGGCCGGCCTGCTGGCGCTGGCGGATGCCCCGAGCCTGCTGAACCCGGCCATGAAACGCGAGGGGATCGTCCTCCGCCCGCTGACGGAGCAGCAGGACATCATCGACGGGCAGGTGGCGCGGCTGTCGTTCAAGGCGATATCGAATGCGTATCTTCTTGCGGAGAAGGAATAGCACTACAATCCTCCCATGATCTCGGCCATCACCGGAGACCTGAAGAAAGTGGAAGAGGACCGCGTGCATTTGCAGGCGGGGCCGATGACCTACGAACTGCTGGTTCCGGCGGCCGACGCGCGCGACCTGCAATCGAGCGTC
Source organism: Tepidisphaerales bacterium (assembly GCA_044450885.1). GTDB lineage: Bacteria > Planctomycetota > Phycisphaerae > Tepidisphaerales > Tepidisphaeraceae > JANYKD01. Next base: position 728 of record JBIOJL010000429.1, on the reverse strand, counting down.
GGGCAGGAGCTGACGTTTCATACACTCTGTTACCTCGAAGGCGACCCGACCCGCGGGAACCTCGAACCGCGTCTGATCGGATTCCTGCGGGCCGCGGACAAGAAGTTCTTCGAACGATTCACCACGGTGAAGGGCATCGGGCCCAAAACGGCCCTGAAGGCGCTGACGATGCCGGTCGGCCAGATCGCCCAGGCGATCGAAGAGAAGAACACGCGATTCCTCACGGAACTCAAGGGCGTCGGCAAACGCACTGCGGAGTTGATCGTGGCCGAACTGTCCGGGAAGGTGAAGGACTTCGCCACGGGCCTGGGCACGAAGGCGGGCATCGCCGCGGCGCCGCGTGCCGTGCATGAAGAAGACGCGATCGCGGGCCTAGTCGCCCTGGGCGAACCCCGGGCCATTGCCGAGCGGTTGCTGGAACGTGTGAAACAGAACAAGCCGAGCTTGAAGACGGCCGGCGAGTTGATACGCGAGATGTTGAATCTGAGAGCAGCCTGATACGTGATGACAGACAAGAATGTCTGTCCCACCATTGGTATGCGTAGCGGACCGTTTCCTTGAGTCGCGTAGGGTGTGCTTCAGCACACCATTTTCCTGTGCGGCGCACTCTCGGTGATGGTGTGCGGAAGCAGACCCGCCGGTCGTGGTGTGCTTCAGCACACCGTTTCCGCGTGCGTGGCGCACGCCTCGGCCGTGGTGTGCTGAAGCACACCCTACGGGCGCTGCCG
>JBIOJL010000428.1:0-5119 GCA_044450885.1 Tepidisphaerales bacterium | reverse complement strand
CACCATCACCGTCCTGGCCGGAACCTACACGCTCGACCCGGCCGCCTCCACGCTGAATCCCGCCCTATCCCTCGTCGTCGGCCCGGGCACCGTCAGCATCAACAGTTCCCAGAGCCTCGCCTCCATCGCCATCAACAGCGGCGGCCAGGTCAACGTCGGCGCCGGGGCCGAATACCTCATCCGCACCGCCGGACTCAGCATCGCCCCCGGCGGCGTCATGGACCTGGGCCAGAGCGACATGGTGATTTCCTACACCGGAACCACGCCTGTAGACACCGTCCGCCAGCACATCTTCGCCGGCCGCCTCATCACCAGCGTCAACACACCCGCGCCCGGCCACTTTGCCACGCTTGCCCAGGTCGACAACAACGTGATCCGCCAGGTATCCTGGAGCGGGACCCCCATCAGCAACGGCACCGACTTCAATCAGGTGATCATCAAGCACACCTACATGGGTGATACGAACCTGGACGGCCAGGTCACCGCTGCCGATTACCTCAATGTGATCGCCAACCAGGGCCGCACCAACGCCCAGTGGTTCGATGGCGACTTCAACCACGACGGGATCGTCAACGCCGACGATCTGGCCCAGATCAGCCTCAATCTCGGCGCCGGGATCCCCGGCGGTTTCGGCCCGCCGCTCATGGCGGCCGCCACGCCAGCCGCACCACTCGCGGCCAAACCGGCGGCGGCGAAGGCGAGTCCCTCAACCGCGAAGAAGTCCGTCGTTCATACAAAACCCCGCAAACCAGCCAAGCCGGCCCATCACACGCCCAAGCGTCGCCAGTAGCTTGGGCGGCGCGGGCCGATCATCGGGCCGCGCCGTCAGTGCGGCAGCCGTGGGAAGACGAGGCCCCGCACGACTCTCCCGGGTTCGTACCGGGGCGAGGTTTCTGCCTGGGCTCTTGCCCGACCTTCCGACCTTCGATCGACCTTGGGCGTGACCATTCTTCCGGGAGGGCCGCAGTCCTCTGCGGCCGTTTCTCGGCGCGACCATTCCGGCCGTGCAGAAGCACGGCCCTCCCGAATCTGTGGGCACGCCCTCGACCTTCGACCGACATTCGATCGTGTTGAAAATGCCTCAATCGACGGTATCCTCCGAGACTTGCACTCCGCGGAAACCTGCCCGTCTGGCTCGAAACACCACACCGCCTGGATCGCCGCATCGGCTTGCGGGTATGAAGGTGGTGTCGTCGCAGATCACCCGCGGTGGCCGAGGAGCTGTATGCAGCGCATGTTGTTAAGTGGCGACGAAGCTGTGGCGGCGGCCGCGTTTGACGCGGGCGTGGCGTTGGGCACCGGTTACCCCGGCACACCGTCCACGGAAATCCTCGAGGCGTTCAGCAGACTCGGCGGCAGAGCCCAGTGGTCGCCGAATGAGAAGGTCGCCATGGAAGTCGGCCTGGGCGCCGCCTTCGCCGGGGCGGCGGTGCTGGTCACCATGAAACACGTGGGCCTCAACGTGGCGGCCGACCCGCTGTTCACGGCCGCGTACACCGGCGTCAGCGGCGCGCTGGTGGTCATTTCGGCGGACGATCCCGGCATGGCCTCCAGCCAGAACGAGCAGGACAACCGGCACTACGCGGTGGCGGCCGCGGTGCCGATGCTCGAACCGTCGGACTCGCAGGAAGCCTACGACTTTCTCGTCGCCGCCTACGACATCTCGCGGCGCTGGAAGATCCCGGTGATCTTCCGCATGACCACGCGCGTGTGCCATTCCAAATCCCTCGTCGCCCGGCGGCAGTTCCCCAAACCGCCGGCGGCCGACTTCGTCCGCGACATCAAAGGCCGCGTGATGATCCCCGCCTATGCCCGGCCGGCCCATCGGAGGTTGCGGCAGAAACTGGCCGAGATCGGACAGTGGAACGAGACGTCAAGCCTGAATGTGCGTACGGCGGGAGACAAATCGCTGGGGATCATCACGTCGGGAATATCCTACTTCCACGCCTGCGAGGCGGCGCCGTCGGCGAGTTTCCTGAAACTGGGCATGACCTATCCCCTCCCGCTGAACGCGATACGCGACTTCGCCGCCGGCGTCGATCGCTGCCTGGTCGTCGAGGAGGGCGACCCGTGGCTGGTGGATGCGGTGCTGGCCGCCGGCATCACGGTCGAGGGCAAGGCCGAGCCGTTCCGTTTCGGCGAACTCAATGTCGACCGCGTGCGCCGGATCATCAACCGCGACACCTTGCCCGAGCCTGCCCCACCGCGCGGCAAGCCGCCGCAACTGTGCGTGGGCTGCCCGTATCGAACGGTGTTCGAGGTGCTGCGCAAGCTCGACTGCATCGTCTCCGGCGACATCGGCTGCTACACGCTGGGCGCGCTGCCGCCGTTCGAGGCCATGGACACCTGCGTCTGCATGGGCGCCAGCCTGGGCGTGGGCCTTGGGTTGCGGCACGTCCTGCCCGAGGCGCAGTCCCGGCGCGTGGTCAGCATCGTCGGCGACAGCACGTTCGTACACAGCGGCATCAGCGGCCTGGTGGAGATGATCTACAACCCCCCGGCCACGGGGCACGTGCTCATCATCCTCGACAACGGCACCACTGCCATGACCGGCCAGCAGGAACACCCCGGCACCGGCCGGACGCTGGCGCACGATCCGACCGGCAAGGTGTCGCTGGAGATGCTGGCACAGGCACTGGGTGTCAGGCAGACGCATGTGACGGATCCGACGGTTGACCCGGCCGGATTTGAGCGGCTTCTACGCGATTGCCTGGCGGGCAACGAACTGGCGGTGATCATCGCCCGCAAGACCTGCCTGCTGGCGGCCGGCAAGATCCGCGAATACGAACGCCGGGCTGCCGAGCAGTGCGCGAACAGCGACTGCGGCGATGCCTGCATCCCGCGCGAATAGTAGGACAGACATTCTTGTCTGTCGCCTTGCAGTAGACCGGGAGCAACACTTTTGGGACTCATCATGGGCTCTTTCGTCGTCGAAAACCGAATCTGGGACCTGGCCGAAACCATGCCGCGGGAGATGCTCGCGACCCTACAGACACAGCGGCTGCGAGACGTGGTGGGCCGCACGGCCGGCGTGCCGTTCTATCGCGATGCCTACGCCAAATGCCGCGTGTCGGCCGACTCCATCCGCTCGCTGGACGACCTGCGTCGGCTGCCCTTCACCACCAAGGACGACCTGCGGCAACATTATCCTCTGGGCTTCCTCACCGTGCCGCGCAGCCAGATCGCCCGCATTCACGGCTCTTCCGGCACGACCGGAAAGCCCACGTTCGTGGCCTACACCGCCGACGACCTCAAGCTCTGGGCCGACCTCTGCGCCCGCTTTCTGGTGGGCGGCGGACTCAAGAGCGAGCACCTGGTCCACATCGCCTTCGGCTACGGCCTGTTCACCGGCGGCTTCGGCCTGAACTACGGCGTCGAGCGCGTCGGCGCCGGGATCGTTCCCGCCGCCGGCGGCAACACGCCCCGGCAGATCATGCTCATCAACGACCTGCAGGCCGACGTGCTGGTCTGCACGCCGAGCTACGCCCTGCACATCGCCGAGGTGTCGCGCGCCGAAGGCTGCGATCCCAAAGAGCTGCCGCTCAAGTTCGGCCACTTCGGCGGCGAACCGTGGACCGAGGAAATGCGCACCGAGATGGAACGCGAGTTCAGCATGAAGGCATTCAACAATTACGGCCTGAGCGAAGTCATCGGCCCGGGTGTCAGCGGCGAGTGCGCCGCCCGCGAAGGCATGCACATCCAGGAAGACCACTTCATCGTCGAGTGCTTGAATCCCAACACGCTCGAACCCGTCCCCGATGGCGAATCCGGCGAGCTGGTCTTCACCACGCTCACCAAACAGGCCATGCCCGTGATCCGCTACCGCACGCGCGACATCGCCTCGCTCAATCGCGCTGCGTGCAGTTGCGGCCGCACCACCACGCGCATGAGCCGGGTCATCGGCCGGACCGACGACATGCTCATCATCCGCGGCGTGAACGTCTTCCCTTCGCAGATCGAGGAAGCCCTGCTCCGCGTCGAAGGCACGGCCCCGCACTACGTCATCGAGGTCGACCGCCCCGGCACGCTCGACGAGATCGTCGTCCGCGTCGAAATCCGCCCGCAGCAGTTCTCCGACAAGATGCGCGAGCTGCACCACCTGCACGGCCAGCTCGACCGCGCCATCCACGCCATCACCGGCATCCGCATGAAGATCGAACTGGTCGATCCGCAAACAATCGAGCGGTCGATGGGGAAAGCCAAACGAGTCATCGACCACCGGAAGGAGAAGTAGGGCGAGCGAGTACGCTCGCCCTACTTCGCAAGCAAGAGCCATGGGACACACGATGTACCAGGAGCGATGGACGACGAGCGACGACAAGCCATCTCGCTATGCGAGCGTTCACGAGCAACTGACCGGCCTGCTGCAGGGCGAGCGTGACTGGATCGTGAATCTCGCCAACACTTCCGCGCTGCTCTTTGCCCGCCTGCCAGACCTCAACTGGGCCGGGTTCTACCTCTGGCGCGGATCGCAGTTGGTGCTCGGCCCGTTCCAGGGGAAACCGGCCTGCACGCGGATCGCGCTGGGGCGCGGCGTCTGCGGCACGGCGGCCGCCCGCCGCCAGACTGTGCTGGTCCCGGACGTTCATGCCTTTCCCGGCCACATCGCGTGCGATTCGGCTTCCTTGAGCGAGATCGTCATCCCGCTGCTGCTCGATGGCCGCCTGCTCGGCGTTGCCGACCTCGATTCGCCGCTTCCGGCGAGGTTTGATGAAGTGGACGAGCAATGGCTGGAGCGGATCGTGGAGTTGCTCGTGGGTGCATGCGATTGGGCGGACAAGTAGCAGGCGTCTGTTTGTAGTTCCGCCTTCAGGCGGTTTGGCAGACCGCCTGAAGGCGGTACTACAAACAGGCCGGCGAAGAAGCCGGCCCTGCTACCGACGCGCCGCCAAGGTATAATCGGAATCGTTGCCACACGATGGCCCTGGCTCGGACGTCATCCGTGCGGCTGCAATTCCAGGCTCTGCGAAGGAACCTTCATGGCCGAAACACAGCGTCTGGACGAAGATGCCGTGGAACTCCGCCTGTTCCTCGAGGAAACCTGCTGCAACCTCTGCCGCTTTCTGCACGTCGCCGGCGAAAACGCCGCGCCGGAGGCGGTGAGGATCGACCGGGAAGT
>JBIOJL010000427.1:0-5135 GCA_044450885.1 Tepidisphaerales bacterium | reverse complement strand
GTGGAAATGGGGGCGGGCTTCCTCGGGGTAGGCAATACCCTTGAGGAAAGGCAGAATCGCCTGAACGCCGCCTGCAGCGCCTGGAACATAGCATGCCATCCGCAAGAAATGCATACGCAGGGGCTTGATCGGTACACTGAGGGCTACCTGCGATCTAATCCTGCGACTTCGCCGGGCGATCTTGCCAATATCCGCAAGGACATGGAAACGCTGATCCAGCGCAAGCTGCAAATGTTCCCTGATGATCGCAGGCGGATCGTCGGTGCGAGGGTTCTGAAGGTCGGAACCGAGTTCCGCATCGAAACTGAATCGGCTAATTTTGAGTGAGGATCGATGATCCTCGGCTCACACGCCCATATCCTTCCGCGTGCGGGCAAATGCATCCATCGCGTACTCAAGCTGTTCGCTTGTGTGCGCCGCCGAGATCTGCGTGCGGATGCGCGCCTTGCCGCGCGGCACAACCGGATAGGAGAAGCCGACCACGTACACGCCCTTGTCCAGCATGGCGTCGGCCATCCGCGCCGCCAGCGCCGCGTCGCCGAGCATGATCGGCACGATCGGGTGATCGCCGGGCAGGAGGTTGAAACCGAGCTTGGTCATTCCCGCGCGAAACAGCCGCGTGTTGGCTTCGAGCCGGTCGCGCAGCTCCGTCGAGCGCGTGAGCAGTTCCAGCGCCTTGAGCGACCCGCCGCAGATCGACGGCGCCAGCGTGTTGGAGAAGAGGTACGGCCGCGATCGCTGGCGCAACAGTTCGACGATCTCCTTCCGTCCGGCCACATACCCGCCGCTGGCTCCGCCCAGTGCCTTGCCCAGCGTGCCGGTGAGGATGTCGATGCGCGGGATGACGTTGTGGAATTCGTGCGTCCCGCGCCCGGTCCTGCCCATGAACCCGACCGCGTGCGAATCATCCACCATCACCATCGCGTCGTATTTCTCGGCCACATCGCAGATGCCCGGCAGATTGGCGATCGTCCCGTCCATGGAGAACACCCCGTCGGTGGCGATCATCCGGAATCGTGCGCTGGCAGCCTCCTTGAGCCTGGCCTCCAGGTCCTGCATGTTGTTGTTGAGATAGCGAAACCGCTGGGCCTTGCACAGGCGGACTCCGTCAATAATCGAGGCGTGGTTGAGCTCGTCCGAGATAATCGCATCCGCCTCGCCCAGCAGTGTCTCGAACAGCCCGCCGTTGGCATCAAAGCAGGATGAGTAAAGAATCGTGTCGTCCGTGCCGAGAAACCGGGACAGGCCGGCCTCCAGATCCTTGTGTACCTGCTGCGTGCCGCAGATGAAGCGCACCGAGGCCATTCCGTAGCCCCACTGATCCAGCGCCTGGTGGGCGGCCGCGATCATCTCCGGATGCTGCGCCAGCCCCAGGTAGTTGTTGGCGCAGAGCACGATGACCTCGCCCTTGAACGCCCCCGCGTCCCGCGGAGCGATCACGCCCACGCGCGTGTTCTGCGGCGTCACAATGACGCGTTCCGGCTTGTACAGCCCTTCCTTGCGGATCGAATCCAGCGTAGTGCGAATGTGGTCTTTGATGGCGGTGAACATGAACGCAGTATAACGCGCGGGGATTTTCTGAACACGGACGGCAGGCGCGCCCGTTCGGCCGGGATGTGCCAATCTTTTGTGGCACGGGCTTCCAGCCCGTGTGTCGCGGTACGCCGCGACAACAAGGCTCCCTCTCCCGCCGGGAGAGGGCCGGGGTGAGGGCATGCGGCGTGTGGGACGAACGTATGCGCGTATGCCCGGGCCGCCGAGATTTGAAAGAAATCGCCGAAAATTTTCAAAGCTCCGGCGGCATTGAAAATCCCTTTCAAAGCCCCTCGCCCACCGCCCCGCAGACCCGGCAATCCGCCCGCCGCTCCAGGCTCACCTGCCGCGCTGTCCCGCTCCGCAGATCCAGCAGCAGCAGGCGGCCGGCCAGGGGCTGGCCGACGCCGGAAATCAGCTTGATCGCTTCCATGGCGCCCCAGGATCCGATCAGCCCCGCCACCGCCCCGAACACCGGAAACTGCCGCTTCCAGCCCTGCGGCTTGTCCGGATAGAGACACGCCAGGCACGGCGACTTGCCGGGGATGATGGTCGTGATCTGCGCCTGCAACTCGTACATGGCGCAATCCACCATCGGCTTGTTTTGCCCGACCGCCTGTTCGTTGAGGAGCAGCCGTTCCTCAAACAGGGGTGCGGCATCGACGAGCACATCCGCCCGCTCAACCAGTTGCCGCACGTTGCCCGGTTGGATGTTCTCGGCAACCGTCTCCACTTCCACGCGCGGGTTCAGTTCCCGCAATCGCCGGGCGGCCGACTCGACCCGCGGTTTGCCCACCCAGTCGGCCGTCATCAGCACCTGCCGGTGCAGATCCGACGGCTTGACATTGCCCGCGTGGGCCAGGATCAGCCGCCCCACGCCGGCGGCCGCCAGGTACAACGCCGCCGTTCCGCCGACGCCGCCGCAGCGGGAAATCAGCACGGTCGCGTTTTTCAGCGCAAGCTGCCCGCGCTCGCCGAAGTCGCCCACCCACATCTGCCACTCGTAGACCGACTTCTCGTCGGATGTCAGAGCCTCGCCGGCCGCATGGTTCATTGGTTTGGTTCCTCGGCAATTTCCCCCTCAGCCGCCGGCCAACGGCGACAGCAACACCACTGTCACGCCGTCCGGCAATTCCAGCGAATCCGGCGTCGCCACCACCCGGTCCCCGATCATGATCAGGTTGCTCCGCCGCGGGCGGCCGGCCTCGTCCAGCAGCAGGCCCCGGAACGGCTCGCCGTGCAGGTCGGCCAGGCGCGCGAGTAGTTGTGTCACGGTACACGAGGACGGCAGGTGGACGATCTCCGATCCCCGGCCGGCCGCATCGCGCAACTGGGCCCAATAGTCCACTGTCACCCGGATGCCGGCCATCGCTGGGGCGGCATTGAGGTTGGTGTGTTGGGACGCCATGTTAGTTTCCGCGCGCGACACTGCACAGGATGTTACCGACGGCCCGGGCTTGGGCAAGCGGCCGGCGATGGAAGGATGGAGGTCGCAAGTGCTGATTCATGCCAAGCCAGTGGTCGGCAGATCGGCGGGAAGAGCCGAACTGGATCCTGGCGTTCCCAGGTGGCGGCCAACGCTCCGGCCATCCGCGCGGTATCCAGTACAGGAGACCATTACCATGAATACACGCAACCGGATGACCCTCTGCGGGATGCTCGTGGTCGTTTTGTGCTGCTTCGCCGGCGTTGGCGGCGTTTGGGCGGCGGAGAAGAGCAAGGCGGCGGCCGCGGACTTCGTGCCCATCTTCGACGGCAAGACGCTGGACGGCTGGGAGGGAAACAAAGACGCTTTCCGCATCGAAGACGGGGCCATCGTCGGCGGCAGCATGAAGAAGGGCCTGCCGCGCAACGAGTTCCTCTGCACGACCAAAGAGTACGGCGATTTCGAGTTGCGGGTGAAGTTCAAGCTCATTGGCAAGGAAGCCAACGGCGGCGTCCAGATCCGCAGCCGGCGGGTTCCCAACAGCAGCGAAGTCAGCGGATACCAGGCCGACCTCGGGCAGAGCTATTGGGGCAGCCTCTACGACGAATCCCGGCGCAACCAGACCATCGCCAAGACCAATCTGGAGGAGTTGAAAAAGGTCCTGAAGATGGAGGACTGGAACGAGTACCGCATCCTCTGCCAGGGACGCCGCATCCAGCTCTGGATCAACGGTTACCAGACCGTGGACTACACCGAGGCCGACGAGAAGCTGGAACAGACCGGTATTATCGGCCTGCAGATCCACGGCGGCCCGGCCAGCGAGGCGTGGTACAAGGATATCGCGATCAAGACCCTGGGCGTGGGAAAGTAGACGGCGCGCTGGTGCTCTGGCGCACAAGATGCGATGGGTGCAACTACAGACAAGAATGTCTGTCCTACCGTTAACTTGTCTGGTGAACGGTGGCGGCACGCTAGGCCGCGTCTTTTTGGGCGATGTCCTGGGCGCGGTGCGCCACGCGGTTTCCGCCGGCGCGCTTGGCGCTGTACATCAGCCTGTCGGCGGCCGCCAGCAGCTTGTCGAGCTGCGGCGTCTGTCCGTGGGGACGGACCCAGATCAGGCCGGTGCTGAGCGTCATCCGGGTCTTGAGTTCCCGTGTCGAAACGTCAACGACCGAGTCGAGGATGCGCTGCATCACATGCACGGCATCCTCCTCGTTGCAGTCGCTGAGGAGGAGCACGAATTCGTCGCCGCCCATGCGCCCGACCAGGTCGCTTTGGCGAATCCCCAGTTGGGCCTGCTCCACGACCATCTTCAGGGCTCGATCCCCGTGGGCGTGGCCGAAGTTGTCGTTGAGCAACTTGAAGCTGTCGATGTCGAAGTAGACGACGGCAAAGCTGACGCCGTACCGGCCGGCCTTGGCCAGCAGTTCATTGCCGCGGCTGGTGAACCCGTCGCGATTGAGGACCTGGGTCAGCGGATCGCGGCTGACGCTCTCCTCGAGCAGCATGCGCTGCTTGAGCAACTGGTTGACTTCCTGGCCGGCGTTGGCGGCCTGTTGCAGCATTTCGTGTACGGTGCCCACCAGCCGCGTGGTGTTGTCGGCGGCCTCCCTGGTGGCCTGCTCCAGGAGTTCCGTAAGCCTGGTTTCCGGCGGGTCGCCCTGCTCGAAGTAGCAGAAGAGCTGATTGAACTCCTTCTGCACCGATTCCAGGAACCGTTCCGCCGTCAGCGGGTTTTCCCCGCGGTGGGCGGCCAGGAACTCCTGCATCTCCTGGGCGTCCTGCCGGTTCCACTTGTCCATCACGTGCGGGAAGAGCGACGCCAGGTAGGCGGCGTCGGCAACCACCGGCTTGTCGAGGAATTCCTTGAGACTGGCGTAGTTGTGGTGGAAGGCGACCGAGTCCACGAACAAGTCCGGGAGCTCCAGCTTCTGGGCCACGCAGCGGGCCAGCTCGGCGTGATCCAGCCGGAACAGGCCCCGCTCCTTCACCAGCCGCGCCTTCCAGTCCATCTTGGCCTTGGCCGTTTTCACGTAGGCGTCGAAGGCCTGCTCGGACTCAGGCGACAGCCGCGTCATCAATTGCGACGCCTGACACGGCGGTGCCGTGTGAACGATCAACGAAACCACTAGGAAACGGGAGATCGCCGCAGCGAGGGTCACTGCCGCTATTGTAC
>JBIOJL010000426.1:0-5169 GCA_044450885.1 Tepidisphaerales bacterium | reverse complement strand
CTGTTGAAAGACCCGCGGACGCGGGCCCGGCGGGTGCTCGCCGGGCCGGACCCGACGGCGCCGCTGGCGAGCATGCTCGACGACATCGCGGCGCCGCGGAAGTTTGTCGGAACGGCACTGTGGATGGAAGTGTTGAAGGAGAAACGCCCGTGAATGGTGACGATGCAATCAATTCGCAACCGGCGATGGAATATGCGGTGGAGGTGCCGCGGGTGCCGGCGGAAGAGGCGGGCCCTGGGTCGGCGCCGGAGATTCTGGCGCAGGCGATTGCACTGGGCGTCGACGCGATTGCCGCGCCGGCCGGCTTTGTGACTGGCGACGGCGCGGCGGATTTGCGGCCGGCGACGGGCGATGCGATGATCGCGCCGGTGGCGCCGGCAGAGGAGACTGACGTTCAGCCGGGGCCGGCGGAGGTTGCGCCGCCGGTGCCGCTGGAGGCGCCGCCGCAGGTTGTCGCCGCGCTGGTCGAGCCGGCCGGCAATGGGTGCCTTTCGGACGAGGTGCGGCGGAGTCTGATCCAGCAGTTCGAGCAGTGGCTCGACCGGATGACGGCGGGCGAGCCGTTGCCCGAGGGGTTGCCGGAGGAACTGGCGGCCGAGGCGCGGGCGGCGGTGGGCGGACAGGGGCCCGGGCCGGAGCGCGACTGCGATCTGTACACGCTGTTTCATTCGGTGACGGGCCTGACCGGGGAAATCAAGCTGCAGGGCCGGGCGTTCAAACAGCTCGCCGACGCGCTGGCGGCGGTGGGCGAGGTGCCGGGACGGCTGGAGAAACTGGAGGCGGTGCAGGCGGCCTCCGTGGAGCAGTTGACGGAACTCGCCAAGCCGCCCGAGGAGCCGGAATCGCCATTGCCGACGGCCAAGGAAGCGCTGACGGTGTTGTTCGACCTGTATGACCGGATGGAGCGCGGTTTGCGCACGTTTGATGCCGGGATGGAAGCCGTGCAGGCTTCGGTGGGTGGCGGGCTGTTGTGGCGGCTTTCGGGCGGGGCCCGGCACCTGGACGGGGCGATGGCGGCGGCGAAGGCGCTGCGCGAAGGCTATCAATTGACGCTGTCGCGCCTGGAAGCGGCGATGCAGCATTGGGGCATCGAGCAGCTCGGCGAGGCCGGCGACATGTTCGACCCGCAGTGGATGACGGCGGTGGACGTGCAGACGTCGGCGGACGTGCCGGCCGGGACCGTGCTGGAAGTGTATCGCAGCGGATATGCGCTGCATGGACAGGTGCTGGCGACGGCACAGGTGAAAGTTGCGAAAGAACAGGGGTGATGATCTCGCCCCGGGCGTGGCCCCAAACCGGGAGGGTCGTGCTTCCGCACGACCGTGGCCGCACGGAGTGCGGCCCTCCCCGGAAAACGGCGACGCCCAAACCAAATGGAGCATCGAGATGAGCGAGTTGATTGTCGGAATTGACCTGGGAACGACGAATTCGGAAATCGCGGCGTTTGTCGACGGCAAGCCGCAGGTGATCGGGAATGGTCCGCAGATGATGTTGCCGTCGTGCGTGGGGCTGTCGCCCGCCGGAGACCTGTTGATCGGCGAGGCCGCGCGCAACCAGATGCTGCTGTTCCCGGAGCGCACGGTGCGCAGCGTCAAGCGGCTGATGGGCAGCGAGCAGAAGATCAACCTGGGCGACAAGAGTTTCACGCCGCCGGAGATCTCGGCCCTGATCCTGCGCGAGCTGGCGCGCTGGGCGGAGAACAAGCTGGGAGAGCCGGTGAAGAAGGCGATCATCACCGTGCCGGCGTATTTCTCGGATGCCCAGCGCAACGCCACGCGGGAGGCGGGCGGACTGGCCGGCCTGGAAGTGGTGCGGATCGTGAACGAGCCGACTGCCGCCAGCCTGGCGTACGGGCTGGACAAGGAGCTTCGCCGGACGGTGATGGTGTACGACCTGGGCGGCGGCACGCTCGATGTGTCGATCGTGCGGATCGAGGGTGAAATCACCGAGGTGCTGGCCAGCCACGGCAACAACCACCTGGGCGGCGATGACTTCGACGACAAGCTGGTGAACCATCTGCTGGAGAAATTCCGCGAGCAGCACAATGTGGACCTGCGCGACCGGAACCCGGGCGCCTATGCCCGGCTGTGGTGGGCGGCCGAGGCGGCCAAGAAGCAGCTCAGCTTCGAGCCGTACACGCGCATCCGCGAAGAGGCGCTGATCCAGGTCGACGGGCGGCCGCTGCATCTGGACGTGGAGATCTCGCGCAAGGAATACGAAGGCATGATTCGCCCGCTGCTGGAGCAGACCCTGGACAGCGCGTCCAAGGCGCTGGGCGATGCCGGGCTGTTGCCGGCGGCGCTGGATGCGGTCCTGCTGGTGGGCGGATCGACGCGCACGCCGCTGGTCATCGAGATGCTGGAGAAATTATGCGGCAAGGCCCCGCGGCAGGACCTGCACCCGGACCTGTGCGTGGCGCTGGGCGCGGGCGTGCTGGCCAGCCGGCTGAGCGGCCACGACGTCGAGCGCGTCCTGGTGGACATCTCGCCGTTTTCGTTCGGCCCGAGCTACCTTGGGGTTCGCGACGGCTACGAGTATCCGCACTGCTATCACCCGGTGATCAAGCGCAATACGCCGCTGCCGGTGACGCGGACGGAGGAATACTTCACCTCGTACGACGGGCAGACGATGGTGGACATCGAGATCTACCAGGGCGACGATCCGGATGCGCTGAAGAACGTGCATGTCGGGCATTTCCGCGTCGAGGGGCTCAAGGCGCTGGACGGCCCCAATGCGGTGCTCTGCCGGATGCGGCTGGACCTGGACGGGATCCTGCACGTCACGGCGATCGAGAAGACGACGGGGCTCAGCAAGCACGTGGCCATCAGCGGCGCCACTCGGCGGCGGGACAGCGCGGAGATGGTCCGGGGACGCGAGGAACTCGACCGGCTGTTCGCCAAACGGGCGGGCACGGATGAAGCCCAGGTGATCGAGGAAAACGCTCCGGCCGAATCCGCGCTGGCCGGCGCCAGCGTTGCTCCGGTGGCGGAACCGGAAGGCAAGCCTGCGGCTGAGACTCCGCCGCAGGATAATGCGTTCGCCAAGTCCTCGGCCGATGCGCAGGCGTTGATCCAGCGGTGCCGGCAGGGCATGGAGAAGATGCACACGGACGACCAGGAAGAGGCGATCGGCCTGATCGAGGACATTGAGACGGCGATCGCCGAGCACAACGCGGAGGCGCTGGATGCGGCGAGCAAGGTGTTGAGCGAATTCCTCTTCTTCGTTGAGGGCAAATGAACCCAAGCACGGCAACCATAGTGCTCAGGTGCCCGGTCTGCGGAGTGCGGTTCCGGGCGACGGCGACCTGTTCCCGCTGCGGGACGGACCTCGAACCGCTGATGCGGATCGCGGCCGGGGCGTGGGTCGCGCGGCAACAGGCGCGGGCCGCGTTGTTTCGTGGAGATCTGAGCGGGGCCGTGGCCCTGGCCCGCGCCGGGCAACGGTTACAGCGAACCTCCGCGGCTCCCGGCCGAGGGAATGGAACCACGGAAGCGCGCAGTCCTGCATAGGACCGCCAGAGCCACCCAAAACGCGCTGCCTGAGATTGGCATGGATGTGCTCAAGAATCCGGGCAAGTGCTGCCGGTGCCCTCACCGGCTGGGTGGTCCACCGACCAACACCGCCAGTGAGGGCACTGGCGGCACTGTTGCGACCGGATTCACCGTCCGCGGCCGCGGGGCCCGCTGGCGGGTTGCAGGCCAAGGGCGATCTGGCGCTGGCGCATGTCGCCGAAATACTGCCCGGCCGCGGCCCGTTGGGCCGGTGGAATGAACTCGAGCCGGGCCATGATGCGCATGGCGGTGTTGCCGCGCTGGCCGGGGCCGGGGGTGCCGGTGCTGCCTGGCTTCTGGGCGCCGGGTTGCGCGGCGGCGGCCGCTTCGCGTTCGGCGCGGCGCTGTTCCCACTCGGCACGGCGGGCTTCCATTTCGGCGATCTGCTTGTCGAGATAGGCTTCACGCTGAGCCCGCGTGGCAAGGGCAAAATACTCGTCGAGCTGCTTCTGCATGCGGCTGGCCTGCAGCACTCCCCATGCCTGCTGGCGCTGCTCTTCCGGGAGGTTCTGGGCGGCCTTGCGGAAACCCTCGAAGTCGTTGCGAGCGGTGTCGAGATAGGGCTGCTGCTTTTCGGGGGGCAGGTTGGCGAACTCGATGGAACTCATGTAGCGGATGCGGGCGTTGATGTCGCCGGTGGGCGAAGGCGTGCGATGGGTCCAGAGGTAGCGCCCGCCCCAGGCGCAGCCGATGAGCAGGAGCAGCAGGGCACTGAGCCGGAGCGTGTTCCGGCGATTCAGCCATGGGCGGGGCGTCTCGATGGGCGCCGCCGGCTTGGGTCTGGAGGTGAATTTGTGCTGCTTGAAGAGCGGCTTCTTGAATCTGGAGCAGGTTGAGTCGGTCATGGCGGTTCTCCGGGGAGAATCGGGTTCGTTTCGTTAATCGGCCAGATCGCCTACGTGGTTGTCGGCGAAGAGGCAGTTCATGGCGCCGAGGGTTCCGGCCGGGCCGTGGAAGGGCTCGAAGTCATTCATGATGACGATGAGTTGCGACTTGCCGTTCTGGGCCAGGCTGACGTCGGCGATGTGCTCGCCGGAGTAGCCGGGAGAGAGCCGGGTGGAGTATTGGTAGCTGGAACCTTCGCGTTCGTAATAGGTTGTGTACCCGGCCGGCGCGCCGGCGGCGAAAGCTCTGATGACGTCGGAATCGCAGCGGAAGACCTTGACCGCGCCCTTGTGGTAGGGTTTGAGAATCTCAACGATGGAGGGGTAGTTGTTGAGCGGCGGTTGGAGGGAGGGCATGGTGTTGACCCAGGGGAGCTTGTTGTGAGAATCGTTGAGATACATCTGGAACTGGGAGCCGATGTCGCGAAGATGGGCGCGGCAGGCGGTGCGGGCGGAGGATTCCTTGGCCTTGGTGAGAACCGGCAGAAGGATGGAGACGAGCAGGGCGATAATGCCGATGACGACCAGCAGTTCGACGAGAGTGAAGGCCGAAGTTCGATTTCTGTGTCTCATGTGGGAACTCCGAGGGACACAGATAGAACGCGGGAGATGTGGGAGTTGTTGCGGGCAGGCAGGAGTTGTTATCAAGTTGTAATCCGGCGTTTACCGTGAGTTCATGTCCAGCCTGTCGAGCAGGCGCAGGAGGCCGTCGAGAATGGTCAGCGGGTGGGGGG
>JBIOJL010000425.1:0-5180 GCA_044450885.1 Tepidisphaerales bacterium | reverse complement strand
TGGATGTGTCGGAGTACCGACACCACGGGCTGGAAGCCCGTGCCACCAGCAGATGAAGCCATCGCGGACACAGTTTGATAACATCGCTTGCGTATCACCATGATGGATCACCATGCCTTTCGTGGCCGCCAGGGAGCGGCGACAGACGCCGATTCCCGCAATAAGAGTACGCCCCAGACGGCCGGTTGTTGCGCGGCGGGTGGTCTTTTCCCGTCGAACCGTTTCCGGAGTACCATGACGCCGGTTCGATCGTGCCGACGGATTCCCGAACAACTGATAAGGACCACTCAATATGGATCAACAACTCATCGACATCATCGATCGATTGAGCGATTCCGAAGGGCGTGCGGAAATTGGCGTGAACGTGGGAACGACCTTCGGCGAGTTAACCATCGGCTCCGGCGAAGCGGCCGTGAAGTATCTCGTCAAGCCGCTCAACGAGCTCTACGGCCAGGGTCCCGGCCGCGACAACGTCGACCCGCAGGACGAGGAGCAGATTCAGCTATCTCTGCGAATGGCCCTGAGCCTCAACGACTACTCGCGGCAGGACGTCAAGCAGGCCATCCGCAAGATCCTCAAATCGGTCGACCGCCACACCAAAGCCGCCGGCCAGCGCGGCTACCTCGACTTCATCCACAAGTACATCAAGGGATGAGGACGCAGCCAATCCTCTTGCACGACACCGGCAATCCTGACACAATCCACCCAACGTCGCCTTCGTGCTGGGTCCTCCGATGAACACCACCATCGACTACGACCTTCCCTGTGTGCATTGTGAGTACAATTTGCGCACACTTTCCTATGATGGCGCCTGCCCTGAGTGCGGCCAACCGGTGGCCAGCACGCTCCGCCGGCGAATCCTTCAGACGTCTACCGACCGCGTGTCCCAGCCCCGGCCGATGGGACTCTTCACCAAGTGCTGCTCGATTCTTGCGGCCATCCTCGCAATTGCCTTGCTGATTCTGGGCTTCTTCGGCTTGTTTCTCAGCATTTCCGCGCATTTCACACTCCCCCCGATCGTCGGCGTCATCCCCGCACTCGTTGGTTGGGGCATCCTCCGCAGTGTCTGGATTGCTTTCCGGTACAAACCTGTCGCCGCGTTACCCAGATCACCGACAGCCCAACCCACCCGCTACCACGACCCCATCCCCATCACGGCCGCCGACCTCGACCAAGAAATCGATCGCCACAACCAATAGCCCATTCACTACCTCGCCCACCGCCACACGCCAATGCCTCCGCCCCGAACTGGCCAGCACCGGGATGCGGTGTCATTTCCCGTTTGTGTCGCCGATCGCCTTTCTCAGCGCCTCGTCCACTGCGTCGATTCCTTTGGCGACAATCTTGCCGTCGGGGCTGATGAGCCAGAGCGACGGTATTCCCCGGATGCCATAATCCTCGCACGCAGATGAACCGGAAGCCAGTCCGACATGCGCTTGTGGCCATGGGAGTTTTCGTGCCTTGAGGAATGCGGCCGGGACATCGAACTGGGTGTCCTCACTCAAGCCAATGATCACGAGGCGATCGGACTTGCCGTACGTATCGTGCAGTTCCTCCAGGTGTTTCATGCCGGCCACACAGGGGACGCACCATGTCGCCCAGTAGTCGAGCAGGACGTATTTCCCTCGATAATTCGACAACTTCACCCGGGCACCGCTGAAGGCGGGAGCGTCGATTTCCGGAGCGATGTCACCGACCTGGGGAAGGCCGTGCATCTTCAACTCCAATTGATGCAGATCCAGCGGCTCGGTGCTGCGGCCGCCGGGGATGTCGGCGATCGTGATCAGGCGGGAAGCCGAGGCGAGGGTCTCCCACATCCTCGTGTTGCCATCCGCCCGTTGGGAAATGGACCCCCAGAGAGAGTAGACACCACCCGGTACATCGTCCATGCGGAACGATCCGTCGGCGGCGACGGGCACGCCGAACCGCTGTACCCGACACTCGTATGCCTGGCAGACTTCGCTCTGCTGAAACGTCTCCCGCAGTGTACGGCGCTGAGTGCCGTCGAGGCTCTCCCAGTTCTCCGGAACCAGGAACTCGGGGCGCAGGAGAAGGAGTTGCGCCTCCAATGACCCGCGTTCCTGCCCACGCAGTGCCGCGGGTATGACGAACTTGCCTTTTACCGGCCGGCCGTTGGCGTCGATCTCCAGACGCTTGTTCTCGCCATCGCCGAGTGCTATCGGAGAGACATAGCTCAGGCCATCCTGGTATCTCCCGGCTGCGGGACCGTGACCGAGGTCCAGCCCGGCCGCGAAATTGCCCCCAATGACGCGGTCAAATGAGAATGTCCCATCATCTTTTGTTGTCGACTCATAGACAAACATCCTGCGATAATCTTCACTGGCTTCCAGCCCACGGTTGTGCTCGTCCTTGGGCATGAGCCGCACCGTTTGCCCCGGCCAAGGTTTGCCTCCCTTGACGACACGACCACGGACGATGCACCATGCCTGGAGCGTCGATTTGCCGGACGCTGCCCCCTGTGCGCCGGACAATCCCCACCAGCCGGCGTCGTGGATGATGACGAGAGAGAATCCGCCTTTTTGCGTCGGCACGGTGAAACTACCCGCGGCGTTGGTGCGGTAGACGGTGACGGTTCCACCCGGGTGCCGGGCCAGCACGCCGTTCCTGAGTACTGGGAAACCGCCCTGGATGACCATCGCGGTTGCGCCCTCCACGATCTTGCCGTCGGGTGAAAGCACAACCCTGGTCAGGTCGCCGGTGTTCTCGGCAGCCGCGACAGCGAATCGGGTCACGAGCATCAGCGCCAGCCATGCGGCTACAGGGTGTTTGCACATTGTGTATCCTGCCAGTTGAAGCAAGTTGTGCGAAAACAGTTCTCAAATGCCCACATACGGTGTGGTTAGAATACCATGGCTGCAAGTGCAAAACAAACAACTGGAAACTGGCTACTACTCCCAAAGGAGATCCATTGTCCGCCTGAACGTGCAATAGTCGCCAGTGCGTCCGGCCCTTGAACTCTTGAACCCTTGCGCCCTCCTGCCGTCGGCACTGGCCGGTACAATGCACGAATGACACACCTCGGCAAACTCGAACTCGATCGGCGGAAGTTTCTGGCGGTGGCCTGCGGAGCGGCGGCCGCCATTGGCAGCGCTCCATCCGCGTGGGCCCAGGAGACCGGCCGGCCCGTCCCGCTCATCCATCAGACCGACCTCTTCCGCCCTCACGTGGACCCGGACGACCATTTCGACCTGGCCTGCGTCTTTGGGCTGGCACGACTGAAGAAGGTACGCCTGCTGGGTGTGTTGTGCGACTATCCGCCGCCCGGCCATGGGGGCGATCCGGACATCTCGGCCGTGGCCATGCTCAACCGGGTCACGGGCCTGGCGGCGCCGCTGGTGACCGGGTCATCGCAGAAGCCGGCTACGCGGCGGGACAAACTCGAGAGCGCCTCGCCGCGCGATCTGCACGGTGTGAATTGGCTGCTGCAAACGCTGCGCGATTCGCCTGAACCGGCCGTGGTCACGATCGTGGGATCGTGCCGGGATGTGGCCGTGGCCGGGCGGCGCGAGCCGGAACTGTTCGCCAGGAAATGCCGGGCGATCTACCTCAACGCCGGGACGGGTGCGCCCGACCGGCGGCCGGGCGACGGCGTGGAATACAACGTCCAGCTCGACCCCGGATCGTACGCGGGCGTGTTCGACATCCCCTGTCCGGTGTACTGGATGCCGTGCTTCGAGCGTCTGGCCGGCGGCAAGTTCGTGGGCGAGCGCCACGGGACGTATTACACGTTCACCATGGGCGAGCTTTTCACGAAGCTGTCGCCAGCGATGCAGCGGTATTTCCTGAGCATGCTGGAGAAGGAAACGGGGACGCGATGGCTGGAGTCGCTCAACCGGCCAGTGGATCCGGCCCTGCTCGAGCGATGGGGCAGGCAGGTGCGGAACATGTGGTGTACGGCCGGTTTCCTGCATCTGGCGGGGCTGGAGATGGGGAGCGACGTCTACCGGTTCGTGCCGGTGAAGGTGGAGTGCGACGACGCCGGGCAGACGAAGTGGACCGAGGGCGAATCGCGGCCGGCGCGGTTCAAGTTCGAGGCGACGGACCGGGCGCAGTATGCCGGCGCCATGACCAAGGCCATGGTGGAACTGATGGCGGGTATGGGGAGGGAGAGCGAACGATGAACGATGATCGCCCTGCGGTTCCGTCACCGTTGACTTGATGGGTGAGCGGTGGGACAGGCATTCCTGCCTGTCGTACGACAGGCATTCCTGCCTGTCGTTTCACCCATCGTGCGACGCGCGACAGTGTACTACTTCATGTCCTTCGGAATGTATTGCGCCACATCGTACCGGGGCGGGTCCTTGTCCGAGCCGTTCCAGCGCAGCGTCCACAACTCCGCGAACGGCACCCGCCGCGCGCTGCCGTCGCCGAAGCTGACGTTGATCGCCCGGTTGTGCCGGTTGATCGCCACCCGCTGAATCCCGACGTAGGTTCCGATCGACGGGGCCACGTAGTCCGCGCCACTGGACGATGGGTTCTGCGAGTTGCGGCCCCAGAAATCCACCCAGACCGAATCCGCGAACACCACCGCCTGGGTCGAGTAGTGGCTGGTCGACAGCGGGATCGCCTCGGCCGGCGAATCGAACGTCACCTGCGGATAGAGCGCGATCACCAGCGTGCTGTGGTCGTTGTAGCGGAAGCCGTTGAACGCGATAGCCCCGACGTGCGTGTCCAGAAACCACATCTGGTTGAGATTGCCCGCCATCCACACTCCCAGCGTCGGCACGCCCACCGGCTCGGTCGCCTCGGGGCAGATGCGCGATCCGGCATTGCGCGAGGGAATGTACTTGGTGAAGTTCCACAGCCAGAGCTGCTCGCCCACGCCCTGGTGATAGTTGGGCGATCTACCCTTGTTGTCGTTGCAGTACATCTGCCAGGCCATGGTCCACTGGCGGATGTTCGACGCGCACGTCGTGGTGTTGGCCGATTTCTTCGCCTTGTTCAGCGCCGGCAGCAAGACGGCGATCAACAGGGCGATGATCCCGATGACCACCAGCAGCTCAACCAGCGTAAAGGCCCGTGCGGCCCGGCGATTGCCCATACAAACCCGCTCTCCTAAAGACAGCCAACTGGGATGATACCCTGTTGCTGCGAACGGGCAACGTGAATTCTGTGTTACGGCGTGGTGGGGCGTGCCCGCAGATTCGGGAGGGCCGTGC
>JBIOJL010000424.1:0-5198 GCA_044450885.1 Tepidisphaerales bacterium | reverse complement strand
GCGTTAGATTGCAAACTGCACTGACGAAGCCGTTTCCCCTGCAGCCGGTGTGGAACTCCATAGTCCGTCTCTGCTCCGCGGCACGGCATGGAACTTGCGACCCCCATCTCCCTCGACATCCACTCGAAAGGGTGGGTGAAGACGGGCGTACGCGCGTAGTTCTCCGGCTGGCTCGAAGCAGAGCAGTGGCATCGTCTATCGCGATCGTTCTGTGGTCCACTTTGATAAGGGGGTTACAATGTCTGACGAGCAGAAAGACAAGGTTACCGTGAGCCTCGTGCTCGACCGAAAGTTACTGGAACGCATTGACAATGCCATCAAGCATTTGCCCCCGGGCTGGGACAGGATCCGGGTGCTTGAGGTCGGGGCGGTGGAATTGCTGGAGCAGTTGGCACGAAAGTATAACAAGGGTAAGCCTTTTCCTCAGTAAAAGCCAGCGTTGCCCAGCCCGCCGGTTCCGAAGGATTGGACACTGGGGGAGCGTGCCGGTCCGAGCCAGAGACATGGGCAAATTCGCACAGTCCGATATGTGGCGGCGAGGGAAGTCCCACAGCGAAAGGCCTTAGGATGTGGCTTCTTCCTTTACTGATCGTCGGCACGACTGTGGTGCTGTCGGTCCCGATCGGTTTCTATCTGGCCTGGATCGCCGACGGCCGCTATCGCCCGCCGAAGTGGTTGCACTGGGTCGAGCAACTCTTCGACACGGGTCCACAGGACTGGAAGCAGTACTCGGTCTCCATGCTGCTGTTCAACAGTGCCATGTTCCTCTTTGGCTACGTCGGCCTGGCACTCCAGCCCCTCCTGCCGCTGAACCCGGACGGCAAGACGATGCTTGCGCCCACGACGATCTTCCATACGGCCTGTTCCTTCCTCACGAACACGGACCTGCAACATTACGCGGGCGAACAGCACCTGTCTTACTTTAGCCAGATGGTCGTCATCGGCTGGTACATGTTCGTCTCGGCCAGCGTCGGTTTCTGCGCCCTGGCCGCAATCACCCGCGCTTTGCGAAGCGACCCCCACATGGGGAACTATTACCTGGACATGTGGCGGGTGGTGGCCTACGTGTTCCTTCCGGCCAGCCTGATCATGGGCGTGATCTTGATGGCGGACGGCATGCCGATGACGTTCGACCATGCCGCCGTCGCCACCACACTCGAACCCGGAGCGATGGCAACAACACCCGACGGCAAGCCGCAGCCGCAGGTCATCGCCCGGGGTCCCGTCGCAGCCCTCTTGCCGATCAAGCATTTTGGGACGAACGGCGGCGGCTTCTTCGGGGCCAACTCCACCCATCCCTACGAGAACCCCAGCGCCTGGAGCAATTTCCTGGCGTCGATGAACATCTTGTTCTTCCCGTTCGCGCTGGTCGTCATGTTCGGGAGAATGCTGAAGAACTTGCGGCACGCGGCGATGATCTATGGCGTAATGCTGTTCATGTTCGTCAGCATGATCGTCTGGGCAATCTACTGGGACACCCTGCAGCCGAATCCGGCCCTGACGGACCAGCCGGCCCGCACGCTCCTCATGCGGAACGCCCGCGGCCAACGGGTCGAAAAACGGATCCCCGCGCTGGTCGGCCTGCCGGTGGACCAGTCGCTGGGCAACCTGGAGGGCAAGGAATTGCGTTTCGGCACGTCCGCCGGGGCCACGTTCGCGGCCGTGACGACAGCCGCGACTTGCGGCTCGGTCAACTGCGCGCACGACAGCCTCAATCCGCTCGCCGGCCTGTCTCCATTCTTCGGCCTGTGGATCAACTGCGTCTTCGGGGGAAAGGGGGTCGGCCTGATCAACATGCTGATTTACATCATCATTGCCGTGTTCCTCGCCGGCCTGCTGGTAGGGCGGACGCCCGAGTACCTGGGGAAAAAGGTCGAAGCGCGTGAGCTGAAGCTGGCCGTGCTGGCGCTGCTGGTCCACCCCATCCTCATCCTGGCAGCAACCGGCCTGTTCGCCGCTCTCGGCTGGGGGGCCAGGTCCATCCGCAATCCCGGTCCCCACGGTCTTGCGGAAATTATCTACGAGTTCAGCTCGGCCTCCGCCAACAACGGCTCGGAATTTGGTGGGCTTCAGCAAACCTGGGGTTCGAACAGGCCCGAGGACAACCAGAGCCCTCCGGCACTGTATAGCCCCCACTGGGATATTGCCACCGGCCTCGTCATGCTGTTAGGCCGATTTCTGCCGATCATCGCCCCGATCGCTTTCGCAGCCAGCCTGGGCGCCAAGAAGCCAACTCCTTTCACGGTTGGTACTCTCCGAACCGACACGATCACCTTCGGGATCTTTCTTCTGGGAACCATCCTTCTGGTGGGCGCGCTCTTGTTTATGCCGGCCGCCATGCTTGCGAGTGTCGCCGAGCACCTGGGACCGACTCCCTTTGGAGGCTGACCTTTGGTCCCCAACAACGATCCGCTGAAGAGCACTGATGCCGGAGCGAGGGTCCCATGCTACAGGTGAGCCGTCCCCGACCCGAAGGGCCGGTCCCTTCGGTCGAGCACTTGAAGGAGGAACGCCGGGCGAGCAGGCGTCACAGCCTTTTTGCTCCCGACCTGTTGGCGGCAGCCCTGAAGCAGGCGTTTCTCATGTTGCGGCCGGACATCCAATGGAAAAACCCGGTGATGTTCGTGGTCGAGGTCGGCTCCGTTCTGACGCTGCTCTTCATCATCGCGGCCTGCCTTGGCTATGAGACGCAGGCGCCCTTACCCTACCTGATCATCCTGGATATCTGGTTGTTCTTGACCGTGTGGTTTGCCAACTTCGCGTCGGCGCTGGCCGAGGCGCGCGGCAAGGCCCAGGCGGAGGCCCTGCGCAAGACACGGCGGGAAACGCCGGCCTATCGGCTCCGCGAAAGCGGCGAGGTCGAGGAAACCGTGTCCACCCACTTGCACGCGGGCGATCGCGTGGTGGTCGTGGCCGGCCAGATCATTCCCGGTGACGGCGAGATTATCGAGGGCGTAGCCTCGGTGGATGAGTCGGCCATCACCGGGGAATCGACGCCGGTCATCCGCGAGGCCGGCAGCGATCACTCCGGCGTCACCGGCGGCACCCTGGTCCTGTCGGACCGGATTGTTGTCAGGATCACCGCCGGGCACGGTGACTCTTTCCTGGACCGGATGATCGCTCTCGTCGAGGGCGCCCACCGGCAGCGCACGCCGAACGAGATCGCCCTGGCGCTGGTCTTGTCGGCGTTCACGCTGATCTTCGTGATCGTCACAGCCGCCCTGTGGCCGATGGCCCGGTACACCGAAGAGTACATGACCGAGTACCTTGGTACGGGGGAGCCGGTGAAGAGCCTGGGCACGGACGTGCCGACGCTTGTGGCCCTGCTCGTCTGTCTTATTCCCACGACCATTGGCGCTCTGCTGGCCGCCATCGGCATTGCCGGCATGGACCGGGCCCTACGGGCTAACCTCCTGGCCAAGAGCGGCAAAGCGGTCGAGGTGGCCGGCGACATCGACACCTTGCTTTTGGACAAGACCGGCACCATCACCGTAGGCAACCGAAGGGCCACCCAGTTCATCCCCCTGGGCGAATACACGGCGGTCCAACTGGGACGACTGGCCGCTCTGGCCTCGGTCGCCGATCAAACGCCGGAGGGCAAGAGCATCGTCGCGCTGTTCCAAAGCGCGATGAATACATTCGACCCTGGCGTTGCCACGTTCGCACCCCCCGATTCCCACTTCGTAGCGTTCACTGCCCAAACGCGCATGAGTGGCATCAACCTACCCGACGGCCAGCGGCTGCGCAAGGGCGCTGTGGAGGCGGTGATCGACCACGTTTGCTCGGCAGAGGGGAATGTGCCTGCGGGCATGCAGGAGCAGGTGGCGGCGGTCTGTTCGAGGGGAGCGACCCCGCTGCTGGTGAGTGAAGGCAACCAGATCGCCGGGCTGGTGGTACTTGAAGACGTTCTAAAGCCGCAGATCCGGGAGCGGTTGGAGCGGCTGCGGCGGATGGGCGTACGCACCGTCATGGTCACCGGTGACAACCCGCTGACTGCCAAGGCCATCGCGGAGCAGGCCGGCCTGGACGGCTACGTCGCCCAAGCCACTCCCGAAGCGAAGCTGGAATACATCCGTCAGGAGCAAGCGAAGGGCAAGCTCGTGGCCATGGTAGGCGACGGCACCAACGACGCACCCGCGCTCGCCCAGGCAGACGTCGGCGTCGCCATGAACTCGGGCACGCAGGCGGCCAAGGAGGCCGGCAACATCGTGGATCTGGAGAGCGATCCCACCAAGATCATCCAGGTCGTGGAAATGGGCAAGCAGCTCCTTATGACTCGAGGGGCCTTGACGACTTTCTCGCTGGCCAACGACCTGGCCAAGTATTTTGCCATCGTGCCGGCCATGTTCGCCGCGACCCTGCCGTGGCTGAAGGTGATCGACATCATGGACCTGCACTCGGCTACGTCGGCCATCCTGTCCGCCGTGATCTTCAACGCCCTCATCATCCCCTTGCTCATCCCGATCGCCCTCAAGGGGGTCAAGTACCGACCCATCGGTGCCGACGCCCTGCTGCGGCAGAATCTGCTCATCTGGGGCCTGGGAGGTGTGATCGTTCCTTTTGTCGGCATCAAACTCCTGGACTGGTTGGTGGTCGCACCACTTTTGCCGTTCGAATGAAAGCAAATGATGAGACCGACTTGTGAACTCGCTTGCAGCTACCAACCAAGACCTCACGTTCGCAGGCTCCCCAGCTGGGAGGCCTGTCCTGCGTCGAATAGCATGACATAGGATGCACGGCCCAACGGAGTTTGACGAGATGCAAACGGACGATGCCGACAAGTTGATCCCGCTCGCCACCGACCGGCCCATCTGGGACGGCTTCTTCAGCGTGTTCCCGCTGGTTATCGTGGGGAGCAAGGAGGACGACGGCCAGTACAACCTCGCGCCCAAACACCTGGCGATGCCCTTGGGCTGGGAGAACTACTACTGTTTCGTCTGTAGCCCTCGACACACTACCTACCGCAATATCCGCCGGCACGGTGTCTTCACGGTCAGTTACCCGCGCCCCACGGAGGTGTTGCTGGCTAGCCTGGCGGCGGCACCCCGCTGCGAAGACTTTTCCAAGCCGAGCCTCCTGGTCCTGCCGACCTTTCCCGCCCGCCATGTGGAGGGGGCCCTGGTCAGGGGGTGTTATCTGTTCCTGGAGTGTACGTTACACAGCATCCTCGACGGCTTCGGCCCGAACAGCCTGATCAT
>JBIOJL010000423.1:0-5215 GCA_044450885.1 Tepidisphaerales bacterium | reverse complement strand
CCCCCGCGGGGCCGGCAACTGTAGCCACGGGTGAAGCGCAGCCCGCCGGCAGGCGGGCGGAGCGTAACCCGTGGTTCAGGTGTTCGTCTGACAGAGCCGCCCCGGAGGGGCGGAGGAAATGTCGAGGCATGCGGCAGATCAATCCGAGACATTCCTTCGCCCCGCCGGGGCGAAGGAAGAATACGAGCGCTTGTCCTCCACGGGTTGCGCGACGCCCAGAGCGGCGTCGCTTCACCCGTGGCTACAAGCCTTGGCCCCGCTGGGGCCGACACCGCGGTATCCAACTCACTCCTCTGAAATCCTGTCCTCCACCTTCCCCGGAAACGCCGACTTGCCCGAGAAACTCTCCACCGTCAGCCCGCTCACCTTCTTCGTCTCCAGCGCCGCGCCCCACGTCTCCGGCGCATTTTCACCCCACTTCACCGAACACCCCTTGAGCGTCAGCCCCGTCACCCGGCTGGCATAAATGCCGGCCGTGCGCTGCTTCAATATCGCATTGCCGCCGCCGGGGCGCGTGTCGTAGCTGCCGCCGGCAAAATCGGTGCTCTTGCGGATGGCAACCTGCACGTCCTCCAGCAGCACGTTTTCGATGCACGCCTTGTCGGACGCGGCGATGAACACACCATTCTCGCCGGTCGCCCGGATGTTGATGAATTTCACATTGCGGACGATTCCCGGCTTGTCCAGCAGTTGCCGTGGGAAGACGCTGACGTGAATCGGCTCGGCCTTGCCCCACCAGCGGTCGGCCACCAGCCGCGTCTCCACTTTGATGTCGGTGAAGCTCGCGTCGCTGACTCGCCCGGAATCGCGCACCAGAATCGCCAGCCCGCGGTTGCTGGCGCGCACCTCGCACTTGCTCACGGAAATTCGCCGGAAATCGCCGACGGTTTCGGTGCCGATCTTGAACGCCGCCGAGTTGCTGCCCAGCGTGCATTTGTCGACGGTGATGTCCTCGCAGGCCGTGCCGTCATTGTACTTCGTCGTATTCTTGACCACGACCGCATCATCGCCGGTGTCGATTTCGCAGTTGGCGACCTTGACGCCGCGGCAGCGGTCGATGACCAGCCCGTAGCCGTTCGGCACCTTGCGGTCGCTGGTCACCTTCACATTCTCGACGGCGGCGTTGTGGCAGCCGGCAAGAACAATCGCCGCGTGGGCCGAGTTGCGAATCGTGACGTTGCGCACGGACGCATCGGGACAGCGCACGAACTTCACGATACCCGGCCGCCCGGCGCCCATCCGATGGGTTACCTCGCCTTTGGCCGCGATGAACTTGTCCGAGTTGCCGTCGATCGTCCCGCTTCCGCTGACCGACGGATGCTTGGCGCCATCGGCTGCGATCAACACCTCATCGCCCGCCGCGTAGAGCCGCCGCTGCTCGCTGGCCAGCAGGGTCGCACCTTCGGCCACGTACAGGTCAACGCCATCGCCCAGTTTCAGTTGCCCGGAGACAAACGTCTTGCCACCCGGCAGCAGCACGCGCCCGCCGCCGGCAGTGACGGCCGCGTCGATGGCTTTCTGAATGGCGGCCGTGTCCAGCGTCTTGCCGTCGCCGACCGCTCCTTGTTCGACGACGCTGAACACTTTGCCCTCGAAGGCCGGTTCCTTGCCGTTCACTGCGCAGCCGCAGATGCCAAGGAGCAGCAGGCACACAGGCACGAAGGCACGGACGCACCAAGTGATAGAGTGGCTCGACGCTGCTGGTATACGCATACTGGTTCCTCGTTTACGACAATCGCTCGCCCGTTACGCCTTCACAATTCGTGCCTTCGTGCCTCCGCGCCTCAATGCCTTCGTGCCTTCCGCCGACGGCACTCACTTCCCCAGCCGTATCGCCTGGTACCCGATGTCCTTGCGGTGGTACATGCCCTCAAAGTGGATCATGCCCAGCGCTTGATACGCCCGCTTCTGGGCCTCGGCGATGTTCTTGCCGAGACAGGTCACGGCCAGCACCCGCCCGCCATCGGTCACCGTCTTGCCATCGCGCAGCTTCGTGCCGCCGTGGAAGACCTTGGTGTCCGGCAGCGAGTCGGCTTTGTCCAGGCCGCTGATCGGGAAGCCCGTCTTGTACGCGCCGGGATATCCGCCGCTGGACGCGATCACGCACAGCGCCGGCCGGGGGTCCCACTTGAGCGTGAGATTGGCCAGTTTCCCCTCGGCCACCGCCAGCAGGGCCTCGCACAGATCGGTCTGCAGGCGCATCATCAGCGGCTGCGTCTCCGGGTCGCCGAAGCGGCAGTTGAACTCGAGCACCTTGGGCCCCGACGCCGTAATCATCAGCCCGGCGTAAAGCACGCCGCTGTAGTCGATGCCATCCCGTCGCAGGCCGTCCACCGTGGGCACGAGAATCTCCTTCTCGATCTGCCCGAGCAGCGCTTCCGACACGACCGGCGTCGGCGAATACGCGCCCATGCCGCCGGTCATCAGCCCGGTGTCGCCGTCTTCGATCGCCTTGTGGTCCTGCGAAGTCTCCAGCACGTAGATCGCCCGCCCGTCCACCAGCGCCAGGATCGACACTTCCGGCCCCTTTAGCAACTCTTCGATCACCACCCGGTCGCCGGCCACTCCATGCACCCGCTGGCGCATGGTCTGGTCGATGGCGTCGATCGCATCCTGCATCCGGTAGCACACGCTCACGCCCTTGCCCTTGGCCAGACCCGCGGCCTTGACCACGCAGGCGGCATTCCGCACCCGCACAAAATCCTCCGCCGCCGCCGCGTCCGTGAACGACCGCGCCTCGGCCGTGGGAATCGCCTGCTGGCGCATGATCTCCTTGGCAAACCACTTGTCGGCCTCGAGCTGCGCCGCCGCCTTGGACGGCCCGAACACCGGCAGGCCCATGCCGCGGACATGGTCGGCCAGGCCCGCCGCCAGCGGATCTTCCGGACCGATGACGACGAACTGCACCCCGTTCCCGCGGATGAACTTCTCCACCTTGGCAAAATCCATGGGGTTGATGTCGACGTTGTCGGCCAGTTGCGCCGTCCCGGCATTGCCCGGCATGACGAACAGCCGCGTCACCCGCGACGATCCGGCCAGCCGCCACGCCAGCGCATGTTCTCTTCCGCCCGAACCGATCAACAGCACTTTCATGTTCTTCTCGTCCTTCTCGAACGCCTTGCCGCAACGCGGGGGCGAACCTCTGTCGCCGCGGACCCCGGATGCGTCTCGTCGCGCAGCATAGCAGACTCCAACCCGTTTTGCAGCAAGATGGTCGACGACCCGCGTTCGGGGGCGTGCCCACGGATTCGGGAGGGCCGTGCTTCTGCACGGCCGGAATGGTCGCGCCGCGAAACGGCCGCAGAGGACTGCGGCCCTCCCGGGAGAATGGTCACGCCCACGTTCGGAGTTCACGCGGTGGCTCGACGGCCTGCGTGACATTCATGCAAGGGCGCGGGTTCAGGCCCGGATTGAACGTCTGATCACGGGAAACACCGGCGATGCCAAGCCGGTTGGTGAAGGTGTCTCGGAGTTGCGGATCGACTATGGACCCGGATATCGGGTATATTTCAAAAGGCGCGGGCGTGAATTGATTATTCTCCTGGCAGGTGGCGATAAAAGTAAACAAGCCAGGGACATTCAGAACGCCTTGCGCATGGCGCGGAACATCGCGGAGTAGTCTATGGCCAAAATCCCAACTTCTCGCTATGACGTGGCCGAACACCTCCGAACCCCAAAGGAGATGGCGGCCTATCTTGAAGCCTGTCTTGCCGAGGCCCATGGGGATGCGTCCTTCATTGCCAAGTCTCTGGGAGACATTGCGCGCGCCAAGGGGATGACCCAGGTCGCGCGGGACTCAGGCCTCTCCCGCGAGAGCCTCTACAAAGCGCTCTCCGGTGAGCGAACTCCCACTTTTGACACGATTCTCAAGGTCGTATCGGCGCTGGGTCTGAGCCTGCACGCCCACGCCGCTCAAGGTTGATTGCCGATCCCCAAACGACCCGATCAACGGTCGCTGCCAGTCTTTTCTCGCTTTTTTTCGGTCCCAGGCCGACAACATTCTCTACGGCACAATCGTCAGCATCGCGGCCTCGTCGATCGGGTGGTCATGTCGCGAATGCCATTGCGCCGCGCAAGCCCCGCTCGATGAGTTCCTGTCGCGTCATGCCGTGCTGGGCCGCGAATTGATCAAGCTGCTTGAGCCACATGGCGTCGATTTCAAGGACGACGGTTTCCTTCTTGCCGACGTACACGGATTTGAAACCGGCTTGCTTGGCGCGTGCCCACACTTGACGCTGCTTCGGTGACAGTGGCCGCATGGCGCTTGGAGGTAACGGCTTGTCGAACTGACGGGTCGCTTCGGCCAGTTCTTCGGCTGTCATCTGCGTCCACGGCTTTTGTTTGGTGCGCTGTTTCATGAGCGTTATCGGCTCGACCGCCGCAGTTGTTGTTTCTCTACTCGGGTTAAGTGCCGAGCGTGTATGACGTAAAACACCTGTTCATCGTCCTCTGCAAACCGTATTCTATCACCCGGACTCATCGCCTCCCAATCGATCTCTTCGTCTTCGGGCAAAACGAAGACAACTTGCAGGTATCGCCCCTCGGTCGTCTGTCCCCAGACCACGTACTTGGATTCGGCGACACTCATCGGATAGGGCGCAGTGGCGTGCCTGATGACAACTCAGCCTCGGCGCGGCTCACGCCGTGCTTGCCGAGGCGTTCGATGTTCCAGTCATTCCACAACAGGATCATCTTCACTCCTGCGGCTTCATCAGCGGGAACAGGATGACGTCGCGGATGCTCTCAGCGCCGGTGAGCATCATGATCAGCCGGTCGATGCCCAGGCCCATGCCCCCAGCGGGGGGCATGCCGTATTTCAACGCATTGAGGAAATCGTCATCGGTCTTCTGCTTCTCGGCCTCGTCGCCGACCTGGTGGGCGAAGTGCTGAGCCTGGATGTCGGGGTCGTTGAGCTCGGTGTAGCCGGGGGAAATCTCCTGGCCGTTGATGGCGAGTTCGTAGACGTCGGCGAAGCCGGGAAATTCCCTGCTCTCACGGGCCAGGGGGATGGTAATACTGGGCACATGGGTGACGAAGGTGGGGTTGATGAGTTTGTGTTCGATGAATTTTTCGTAGACTGCAACCAGTTGCTCGTAGGGAGACGATATGCCGTCGAGTTGCGACTTCTGCCAATCTCTCCACGCTTGGGCAGACGGGGGATTCTCGATCTTTGCTTCGCCTGCTGCGGCGCGTTTAGCATTGATCTCTTCTGAGT
>JBIOJL010000422.1:0-5218 GCA_044450885.1 Tepidisphaerales bacterium | reverse complement strand
TCCTGGGACCGCGCATAAGCCGTTCAACTTCTCTATTGGAGTCCGACCATGGGACGATTCAAGCAACCACCGGCCGACGGCCAACACAAGGTCAAGAAGGGCGAGTGGGTCGGCAGCATCGCGGCGGTATACGGCTACTTCGACTGGAACAGCGACATCTGGACGCGCGACGAGAATCAGGGGTTGCGCGACAAGAACCGCGATCCGCGGGTTCTGGAGGAGGGAGATCCGTTGTTCATTCCTCCCTGGGAGGAGAAACAGGCGGCCGGCGCCACCGAACTGAATCACAAGTTTCGCCTCGCCGGTTCCTTCGACGTGATCCGGGTGCGCCTGCTGGGGATTGACGGCACACCGATCGCCAACGAGCCATACGAACTGCGACTGGAGTTCGGGGGCTCGCCCGACAAATACAAGCAGATGAACAAGACCACCAACGACGAGGGTGTCATGGAAGAGCGCATTCCGTACAGCGCGACAAAAGCCACCCTGAAGCTCACGAAACTCGGCGATGAAATTGAACTCCAGGTGGGCCGCCTCGATCCCCTGGATCTGCACAACAATACGGTCCTGATCCGCGGCGCGCAACAACGGCTCACGGCGTTGGGCTTCGAGCCCGGTCCCATCGACGGCATCGACGGCCCGCGCACCAAGGCCGCCGTCAAGCGCTTCCAGACGTTCTGCAGGGAGAACGCCGGAAACGGCGATGCGTCCGTCGTCGATTCCGGACCGATCGACGGCATCGTCGGCCCGATCACCGCCAACGCCCTGCGAAAATACTACGGCTGTTAATTGCTTGTATTCCAATGGAGACACCCGGATGTCCCGCAACGACAACCAGCAGACAGTTCACGTCACGGTCAATGCCGACGGAGAGGTCCTGCGCGTGGATGACCCGATTGTCACCGCCCCGCGGCCCTGGGTCAGCGCGGAACACATGCCCCGGCAAGGCACCGTCTACGGATGGAACGTCGCGCCGCGCCTTACGGGAGGCCAGATCAAGCAGCCGGCGTATGCCTCCGTGGTGGCGGGCGCGCCCAATGCGCCTGACGACCCCAGCCACCGCCAGACACTCCAGGTCCAGCCGGCGGCCTTCATCAAGCTCGACTGCGGCCTCTGGGGCACCTACAACAATCCCACGCGGGACTTCGGCCTGATCGAGGGCGACACCGTCTGGCTGTGCTCCTACACCGGCGGAGCCGCGCCCGCGCAAGACGCGGCCAAGCTCCCCCCGTCCGGAACCATCGCCGACGCCCTCGTGCAGAAACTGGCAACGTACGGCAAACATATCCAGTTCAAATTGAAACTTACCGTTCCCGCCAATACGAAACATGCCGTGCCGCCCGAGCACAAGCTCCATGTCTGCATGCCGGATATGCACCTGCCCGAACAATGGGCCGATCTCTTCCCGGCAGCATCGCGCATCAGCGATCCTCGCCGCCGCGCCCAACTCCGCCGCTTGCTTCGCTGGTGCCAGCACAAGGTGGGCATCCTCAGCGACTCCATACTCTCCCAGGCGAACCTCGACCTGATCCAGAGAAAGCTCGATGCCTGGAAACGGGGCAGCACTGAGACGATCGACATTACCTTCACGGTGTCCAAATCCATCAAGACCATCCTGACTGTCCCCTATGTTTCCAGCAACGACGTGACTGAGACCTATACGAAGGACGAGTTCCTGGCCGAAAAAGCCCATCTCGACCGCGAAATCCACGCGCTCAGCGCCTGGTTCTATCCGGTGACAACCAAGGCGAGCGTGGTCGCGCCCAAGGTCAACCCCGAGGAGATGAATCCGCCGCGCGACATGCCCCACGACGACCCGATCGATTCCGACCCGGTTCCAGCGGCAGATCTGGCCAATTTCCTCTTCGCCGTCAAAGAGGTCCGCGCCGCCCAGGGCGCCGACAAGGTCGTGGTCGTGCAGATCGGCGACCTCTTCGAGCTTTGGATGAACCGCGAATTCATCTACAAACAGCATCCCACCATTGCCGCCGACCAAATTGGCTCGACCACCAGCGACGGCTATGTCGGCATGACGGCGTATGCAGCCATCAAGGTCGCCGACATGCACCACGACTCGTTTCAGCTCCGCCAGGATCCGAATTGGACGGATTCCGCCGGATCGCACGCGGCCAAGCATTATCCCTACCATTCCTGGGACCAGTCCGAACTCTATTTCCGGCACAACATCGCGGGCAGCCCCGGCGCGGGCTTGCCGCGGCTGCAAACCATGCTGGCGGATCGTCTGACTCGCGTCGAGGACTGGACCTGGCCCGGACCCGCGCCGGCCGATGACAGCGCCCGCCTGGTCGCTCCCCTGCGGGACTGGATTCGCGGCAAGCCGGCGGGCTACTTTCAGCGCACCGTTCGCCGCGGCCACCAGGAGACGCGCTGGAACAAACTGGTTCTCGAACTGCTCCTGGTCGAACTGGCCTGCAAGCGCATCCACGGCAACCACGACGGCTATCGCTCCGACCGCACTCTCCTCAGCGCCGGCCACCGCGGCGCGTGCGACCCGTGGGTTTCGGAGCCGGGCGTCTGGTTCGAACATGGCCACCGCTGGGACTATTACAATCGCGATGGCGTGGCCATGGGCGCCGGCATGACCAACGACGTCTACTATCACAACAAGGAAATGGTCGCCAACAGCGGCACTTCCGACTCGCTCTTCAAGCAGGAGCAGGCATTTCACCAGTGCGGTTCGGCCCAATGGTACCTGCTCTGCCACTACGGCGACGCGGCCGCCTGGTTCGATGGAGGCATCAAGAAATGGGGTGTCTACGTCAGTGGCCACACCCATAACGCGGATCTGGTCAAGATCGATTTCAAACTCGCCACGAAGGACATGGCCTTGCAGATTGCCGCCGAGAAAGCCCAGGAAGCCAGAGAGGGAATGCGGCGGATTCTGTCGTGGATCGACGAGCAGCGCCGCAAGCTCGGCCAGATGCGCGATCAGTTCGTCCAGAGCGTCCAGAGTGGCGTGCAAACTGCCCGCGACGGCATTGCCGAGATGGGCGAAGAGACCAGCGACGCGCTGGCGGATCTCTGGCCCTGGTAGGCCCGTAACGACGGGCCGGAAAGACAACGAAACATGGCAGAACCCACCAATGTCGTCTACCACTTCACCCAGAAGGTCCAGCGGCTGGAACGTGACGATCCCGGCGCCCAGCCGGTCACCGAGGAGTACACGCGCGAAGGGCTGCTCCTGCTTGTTTCCGACCGGACACTGACGGACTGGCAACGTTTCGCCACCGAGTACGAGTCGGACCCGAAGTTCCTGGCGAAAGCTCGGGCGGAAATAACTTACCACCGGGATAAACTCGCCGAGGAGCATCTGCGGCTGCGAAAGGGGCGAAAACTCCAGTTCGGCTTTCCGGGTGAAGTGCCCATCGCCGCCAAAGCCCTCAATCAGGATCCCGGGGTGGACCTGGGCCCTGTTCCCTCTCATGCGCTTGGTCTTCCCACCATCCTGCCTTCCGTGTTCGTTGGCAAGCCCGAGAAGGACAAGACCTGGACAGGCGTGGTCCGCGTCCAGTACGGCTTCGCTGAATTCAAGATACCCTGGACCGCCAAGCTCACCGACATCGCCGTCGACGGTCTGGGCATCGAGGTTGTCCTCGACGCCAAGGAACAGACCGTCTGGGGCTTGAACGTCGTGCTCCGGCTCAAGCCCGAGGGGACGTGGAAATTGACGCAGAGCCTGACTGATTTCTGCCCCGTCCGCATGGAGGGCAAGTACGTCCTTTCCGTGCATTCCGTTTGGGCCGAGGGAGATCAACCCAAGAGCATCGAGGCCGGCCGATGTGCCGTTGAGTTCTCATACGAGAGAGTGCCGGTCAAGTTCGATGGCGAGAACATCTATCCGGCTGCGTGGGAGAGCCAGATTAAGCATGCGCCCCCGGCGCCAGGTGTGCCGTAGACCGCCAGCCCCGTTGCCGCACCGGATCCCGCCCCGGCCTTTACTGCAGATCGAACCGGCCGCCGCTTGCTTCGCTGGCGAGCGAGCGCGGAGGCCAGACTGTTACTTGCGTCCATGACGATATCGTACGCCGTTTCGGGGCGACGCGCCGGGGTCAACATCCTGCCGCATCTTGACTTTCCGCCCCTTCCGCGGACCCTTGGGGACATGTTCATCGTCGATGCCCATCTGGACCTGTCGTACAACGCCCTGCGCGGGCGGGATGTGACGTTGCCGGCCGCGAAACAGAAGCCCGACGACGAGGGCACGCCCACGGTCGGGCTGCCGGACCTTCGCGCCGGCGGCGTGGGGCTGGTCTGCGCCACCATCTTCACCGAGCCGGCATCGCGCAACACCAAGGGCGGCTATCGCACGGCCGACGAGGCGCACGAGCACGGCGTGCGGCACCTGCGCTGGTACCGCGAGCAGGTGGGCGTGCGGCGGATGCAATGGGTGCGAAACGTGGAAGAACTGGCATCATTTGAACCACAGACCGTCGAGGAGGACGTCCCGCCGGCTCCGATGCCCCACGGGGCCGAGACCCGGGCTCCGGGCAACCCGCCGATCCCGTTCATCCTGCTGATGGAGGGCGCGGACGCGTTGCGGTCCGAAGCCGACGTGGCGTGGTGGTGGGAGCAGGGGCTGAGGATCGTGGGCCTGGCGTGGAAGCGGACGCTGCTGGCCGGGGGAACCGGCGAGCCGGGCCCGCTGACGCCGCTGGGGCGAACGATCGCGGCGGCACTGGACCGCGCGGGGTTCATCCACGATGCCTCGCATCTGGCCGAGGAGAGTTTCTGGCAGTTGCTGGAACTGACCAGCGGGCCGGTCATGGCCTCGCACTCCAACGCCCGCGAGATCATTCCGACGGACCGGCAGTTGTCCGACGAGATGGCGACCGCCCTGGCCAGGCGCGGGGGCGTGATCGGCATCAACCTGTTCGGCCGGTTTCTCGTGCCGCCCAACGAACGCGGCAAGAGGCCGGCGAAGCTGGCCGATGCCGTACGGCAGGTCCAGCACTTCGCCGGTCTGCTGGGCCATGCGCGGCAGATCGGGCTCGGCACGGATCTCGATGGCGGCTTTGGACGAGAGGACGCTCCCCAGGAACTGGCGACCATCGCGGACCTGCCCAAGCTGGCGGGCGAACTGTCGCACGCTGGTCTCAAGGACGTCGAAGTGGCCGGCATCATGGGCGGCAACTGGCTGGATTTTTTCCGCCGGTCGCTGCCGGGCTGATAGGGGCGGGAGGGCCGTGCTTCTGCACGG
>JBIOJL010000421.1:0-5240 GCA_044450885.1 Tepidisphaerales bacterium | reverse complement strand
TCGAGCGCGCCGGCGAGGCGTATTTCTCGCCCGATCAGCAGTGGATCATCTTCCAGGCTGTCCCCAAAGGTCAGCACCAGTACCAGATGTATCTGGCCCGCCTTCGCTGGAAGGATGGCGCGGTGGCCGGCGCCAGCCTGCCCATCCGCATCAGTCCGGATGACTCCCGCAACACCTGCGGCTTCTTCTCTCCCGACGGGAAATCCCTGATCTTCGCCTCCACCGCCGGCAAGGAGAAACCCGACGAGCCCACCGGCGGCTACCAGCGCCAGGGCCGCAATTACCGGTGGTCATTCCCCAGCGGCATGGAGATATTCAAGTGCGACTACTGGCGGATCGCCATCGCCGGGCTGGACTCGCTCGACCACATCGACCTGGCCACGCATCCGCTGACCAACAACGATGTTTATGACGCCGAGTGCGCCTTTTCGCCCGACGGCAAATGGATCTGCTTCACCCGCGGCGCCGGCGCCGATGCCGACATCTACGTGATGAAAGCCGACGGCACCGGAACCGTCCGGATCACCACCGCCCCAGGCTACGACGGCGGCCCGTTCTTCTCACCCGACGGCAAGCGCCTGGTCTACCGCTCCGACCGCAAGGGCAACGACCTGTTGCAGATCTTCACCTGCGATCTGGTCTTCGACGCTGGGGGCAACATCACCGGCGCCGCCAACGAGCGGCAGCTCACCGATGACGGCAATGTCAACTGGGGACCGTACTGGCATCCCGACGGCAGGCACATCATCTATGCCACCAGCAAACACGGCCACACCAACTATGAGCTCTACATGATGACCGACACCGGAGCCAACCCGACCCGCGTGACCTATCACGACGGCGCCGACGTGCTGCCCGTCTTCTCGCCGGACGGCAAATGGCTGATGTGGACCAGCAAACGGTCGGCCGACGGATCGGCCCAGATCTTCATCGGGCGTTTTGCGATGCCGGAGGCCAAATGAGTACAGGTATTCTCCGCATGGGCGCTCGCGGCAGCATGCTGTCGCGCATGCAGAGCGCCACCGTCGTACAGATGCTCGAGACGGCCCACCCCGGGCTGAAGGTCCAGACCATCATCGTCAAGACCACGGGCGACCAGGTCACCGACAAGCCGCTGCACGAATTCGGCGGCAAGGGGCTCTTCACCAAGGAACTCGAGCAGGCCCTGATCCGGGGCGAGATCGACTTCGCCGTGCATAGTTTCAAGGATGTCCCCACGACTCAGCCGCTGGTGGACACATCCGGCCTCTGCTTCGGCGCGGTCCCCGCGCGCGAGGACGTCCGCGATGTACTGGTTTGCGCCAAGGCCAGGAGCCTGGCCGAGCTGGCGCCCGGCGCGAAGGTCGGCACGGGCAGCCTGCGTCGCCAGTGTCAGATCCTCGCCCGCTATCCCGAACTGAAGGTGGAGATGATTCGCGGCAATGTCGACACCCGCGTCAAGAAAATGAAGACCGGCGAGTACGACGCCGTGATCCTCGCCTTCGCTGGCCTCAAGCGCAGCGGCCTGTTCGATGAATCCTGCATGGCCGTGATCGACGTCGACGAAATGCTTCCCTCCGCCGGCCAGGGGGCGCTCTGCCTGCAATGCCGCCTCGACGACCAGGCGACCATCGACCTTCTTCAGGCCGTCAACGATCCGGCCGCCTCGACCTGCGTCGAGGTGGAGCGCGAAGTTGTGGCCTTGCTCAACGGCGACTGCCATTCCCCCATCGCCGTTCTGGCGGCCAATGAAGAGGGCCAGGTGGTGGTGAAAGCGGCCGTCGGCCGCAAGGGCGGTCTCCCGCCGGTGATCCGCGTCATGGCCGCCGCGCCGCTGGAAGAAGCCCTGTCCGCCGCCCAATCCATCCATCAACAACTCATTATGGCCGGCGTCGAGCGCATGCTCATGTAGTTTCCCGGGAGGGCCGGGCTTCTGCACGGCCGGGACCGCGATCGAATATCGCGCCTACAGACGGTCGCTGCGGCCTCTTCAGGTGGCGAGGTAATCCTCGATCAAATGCACGTTTCCCGGCGGCGTCTCGAAGGGCAGTGCGCCCGTGCCCATGACGCAGTTGGGCCGGCCGCCGGCGATGTGCAGCACGCGATCCACCTCGCGGTGGATGCGTTGCCGGTCGGTGCAGACGACGATGCCGGGGTCCATGTTCACGCGCACCTTCACCTGCGGATGCGTGCGGCCAATGTCCTGGACGAAGGCAGGCTGGTTGGTTTCCACGTTGCACACGACGAAACTGGTCCCGGTGGAGAGGATGTCGGCGAGGATGGGGTAGGTGTTGCCGCCCATGATGCACGGGACGGGGTGCCCGACGCAATTGGCCGCGATCTCGAGGATTCGCCGCAGTGCGGGCAGTTCGAGTTCGCGGAATTGCCCCGGCGAGAGCATCGGCGGAGAGGCGGCGGATTCGAAGAAGGCCACATCCAGCCCCGCCGCCGCCACCGCGCGGCAGAACGGCGCCTGATTCTCCGCCAAGCGAAGGAGCAAGCGCGCGGTCTCGTCGGGACGAAGCGCCGAGTCTTCGCACAGATCGCCGATGCCGCGGAGGTTGAAGGCGAGGGAGAACGGGCCGGCCACGGGAATGCGGACATCGGCGTCGGGGAACTCCTTCTTGAGACGCCGGCCGACGGAGATGACCATGGCGATGCGGCCGTCGCGCTGCGGGTCGAACGGGGGGAGCGCCAGGCCGGTTTCGAGCGATTCCAGCGGCGGGGACTGGATCGCCGGAATGTTGTCGCCGACGGGGGGCTCGATGAGCGCGCCATAGGCCTCGGCTTCGAGGTTGTAGATGTCAATGCCGACGGCGATGACCTGGTGGCGGTATTCGAGGTAGGCGCCGCGGTGGGCGGCGAACAGGAGATCGGCGTTGCGGGAGACATCCCAGGGCGAGCGGCCGGCAAACCGGGCGGCGTGCTCGTAGATGGCGGGCGTGAAGGGAATCTTCATCAAGGCTGCTCTAATGCACCAGGTTGGAGGGCATGCTGCCGGTGCCGCCGCCGGGCTGCATGCCTTCGGGCCAGAGGTTGAAGAAGACCGCGTTGTCGTTCTGGAAGGCATCCACGCGGAAGGCCACTTCGACGAAGAAGCGGTCGAACCGGCGGGCGAAACTGACGACGGCACTGTCGGTGCGCGACTGGGCCAGGTCGTAACTCGCGGCCAGCCCCAGGCGGTAGTTGGTGGTGAGCTGATACTGCGACGCAAAGATGACGAGGTCCTGGTTGTCGAACGTGAAGGTGTTGCCGTTGACCACCTGCTGGATGTTGATCCCGATGTGCCGCAGGCCGAGGTAGTAGCTGACGCGGTCGTCCTGTTTGACGTTCAGGCCGATGGAGGCCGTCGCCAGCATGTTGTTGTCGATGTTGTATTGCACCAGGCCCGGGATGGCGACGTTGTCGGAAATGCGCCACTCGTATTCGACGTTGAAGGCGTTGCGCGGGATGGACGATTCGGGGTTGGAGACGAAATAGAGGCCGCGGAAATCGGTGGGCTGGATTTCCTTGTCCTGGGGCTGGTTGAAGAAGAAGTTGCCCTCGAGATTGAGGGTGAAAAAATCGTCGCTTCGCCAGTTGCCGGGGCCGCCGCGTTTGGTCTGCCAGCGGTTGTTCAGGGCCACCTGCACGGCCCCGATGTCGTGGGTGTTCTCGATCGGCTCGTCGTAGATCAGCAGTTGGGAGGCGTCTTTGCTGGAGGTGGCGCCGTAGACGTTGATCATCGGTTCCATCACGTGGCGGACGCGATGGATGTCGAACAGGTCGGACTGCGCACTATCGTCGACCTTCCAGAATGCCGTGGTCAGGCGCACGCCGCCGCCCACGTAGAGCCGGTCCGTGCTGCCGCCTTCGACGGATTCCGACCACGCGGAGTAGCGGCCGATGACGTAGGGCACGGTCTTGAAGCGCCAGAGGCTGAACGGCCAGTCGATTTCCTGGCGGAAGTCGCCGCGGTAGGTGGTGTCCTCGGGCGTGCCGGTCTGCCCGTAGGAGGGCAGGCCGGGCGACTGGTAGCCGACGTCCGCCCTGGCGAAGCCGAGATCGGCAAGCGACTTGCGGTTGTTCTTGAACTGCAACGCCGAGAGGCTGTTGGCGCTGAAGAAGGTCATGGTGTCGTCGAAGATGCTGTCGCCGATGCGGTAGTAGCCGATTTCGGGCAGCTTCTCGACCTCGGCCATTTCCTGATAGCCGCCGGCGGAAGTGGTGAACTCCATGGGCTGCAGGCTGACCAGGAACGTGAATGCCTCGCTGTTCTGCTGGTGCTTGGCATAGAAGGCGGTGTCCTGCGGCGGTCCGTCGCGGAAACTGCGGTTGAACCATTCTTCCATGAAGGTCGGGTCGGAGATGTAGCCGCCGGTGATCTGGATCTGCCAGTCGTCGACGAAGTGGTTGTGGCGCCAGTAGAAGTGCCCGCGGAGTTCGTTGTCGGGCTGCACGTCCACACGCTGTGAACCGAGTTTGTCGATGCCCGAGTCCTCGACGATGTAGCTGTGGAAGTCGCCGGAATAGCTGGTGGGATCGAGCGTGTTGTTGTCGATCCAGCCGCCGACATAGCGGGCGTCCACGCCCGTTGCCGGGCCACGCTTGCTCAGATAGTCCTGGTGGAAGGAGATGTCCGTGCCCTTGGGCGGGACCTGTCCCAGGGTCTCGAACAGGCCCCAGTCGCTGCGGACGCCGATGCCGAAGGTGCCGGAGCCAACGGCCTCGATGTGCCGCAGGGCGTTGTTCTGGTCGACGCTGCCGGCGGCGACCGGCATGTAGAAGACGGGCAGGCCCCAGAGGTCGAAGGTGACGTCGCGGGCGACGAAATTGGTGCGCACCCCGGTGACCTCGTTGCCGAACTCGGTCTGGCGGACGTAGGTGGTCGCGGCCCCGATGCTGTATGAAGGAGTGTTGAAAGTGCTGGTGGTGATCGTGGCCTTTTCAGCGGTGTATTCGTTGAGCGAGAGCTGCCGCATGGTGCGCGCCCGCATGACCGTGGGAATGTTGCTCTTGGGGTCGACGCTGTGCATGACCACGTCGGTGAGCACGGCCCGGTCGGTGGTGAAATCGTAGAAGGCGCGGTTGGCTTCGAGCCGCTGCTCGCCTTGCTTCTTCAGATCGGCCGGCGTGCGGATGATACGGACGTCGCCTTCGAGGTAGGCCCCGGTGACCGCCTGCTCGATGGTCTTGAGCTGGTCCGTGGGACCGATGTTGCCAAGGTTGTCGAAGGGCGTGAAGACCACGGCCTTGTCGGCCAGGAGTTCGATGATATCCCC
>JBIOJL010000420.1:0-5246 GCA_044450885.1 Tepidisphaerales bacterium | reverse complement strand
TTGCCGTCCAGGCCGGGAAAGCTCCACGAGAAACCGACGGCGACGGGGATCAATTGATGGCCCCAGGCAGCATGAGTGAGGTCAGAACACACTGAGGCTACCCGTAGCTGAGGACCGTGAAGAAACATCCTTGCGGTACGGGCGTCATAAGAAACAACGGACCTACGGGTCGACCCCAAGGAAGCTGCATGAGGCACAACCGCGTTCTTGTCTTCGCCATCCTGGTATTTCCCCTGGGATTGTCCCTGGTGGCCACTGCCCGCAACGTCGACCTGTCCACGGTCCCCAGGCGGAACACCGTCCAGCTCACCATCTACAACAGCGAGGATCTGACGCTGGTCCGCGAGACCCGGACCGTCACCTTCAAGCGGGGCGTGAACCCGCTCCAGTTTTCCTGGGCCAACACCCTGATCGACCCGACGTCGGTGCAGTTGAAGTTTCTCACGTCGGCTGACAAGCTGGACGTTCTGGACACGACGTTCCCCCACGACAAGCCGCAGATGCTCTACTGGAACGTGCAGAGCGAGATTGACGGCGAGGCGACGATCGAGATCACGTATTTCACGAGCGGCATCAGTTGGTCGGCCGACTATCTGTGCATCGCGGACCGGGACGAGAGGCAGATGAGCGTCGAGGGGTTCGTGCGGGTGTACAACCGATCGGGCGAAGAGTACGAGGATGCCCAGGTCCGGCTGGTGGTGGGGACCATCAATCTGGTGGAGAAGATTGCCCAGTTGGCGCGGATTCCGGTGGCCGAAACCAGGAAACTTCCTGCCGTGGAGTTGGCCCGATTCAAGGAGGATGCCGCCAAGAAAGTCATCCTTGAAGCCGAAACAGTCGATTCCTTCTTCGATGGCCCGGTAACTCAGCCCCTGAAACCCAAGAAGATTATCAAAGAGGGCCTAAGCGAGTATTTCATCTACACGATCGAGGGGACCGAGACGATCAACAACGGCTGGTCCAAGCGGATGCGTTCGTTCGAGGGCCGGGACGCGGCGTTCAAAATCCAGTACCGCTACTGGCCCCAAGAATACGGCGAACAACTGGTCCGCATGTACCTGCTGACCAACGACAAGGAATCGAAGTTGGGCACGACGCCGCTGCCCAACGGTGTGGTCCGGGTGTTCCGGGACAACGGCCGCGACGGGCTGTCGTACCTGGCCGAGCAGACGGTCAAGTACATTCCCATAGGCGACAAGATCGAGCTCAACCTCGGCCGGGATCCGAATGTGATCTTTGAGTTGATCAAGCTGCG
The DNA here is from genome assembly GCA_044450885.1 of Tepidisphaerales bacterium. Classification (GTDB taxonomy): domain Bacteria; phylum Planctomycetota; class Phycisphaerae; order Tepidisphaerales; family Tepidisphaeraceae; genus JANYKD01. Next base: position 3,991 of record JBIOJL010000420.1, on the reverse strand, counting down.
GGCTTCGCGCGACGAGATTTGGCTGCAGGTGAACGGGACCGACATCTTCCGCCAGGTGGGCGGCGGCGTGCAGATCGAAGTCAACTCCAACGTCGTCGGGTGGGACGACCACGAGATCTACAGCCAGCGCCTCCGCAACTACACGCCCAAGCCGATCGAGGTCGAGGTGCGGCGGTCGTTCCCCGGGCACATCGTGTTCCGCAGCCAGCTCAGGCCGGTGCTCCACGACTATCAGACCGTCCAGTTCACGGCCACGGTCGATCCGGCGAAGAAGGCCGACCTGCTGTTCGAGATCGTCCGCAGGCAGGGCCGGAACAGCAAGCAGAACAACGTGACGCTGGAAGCGGCCGAGGTGAAGCCGTAACAAGGAAGAGGGGAAAAGGAAGAAGGAAGAGCGAAAAGAGTCAAGGCGAATTCGATGATGCGAATCAGAATCACACCGATGTTTGCCTTGCTGGTGCTGGCGCTCGGGATGTCCGCCGCCGCCCGCAACGTCGACCTCTCGATGGTCGCCAGGCGGAACACGGTGTCGACCATCTACAACAGCGAGGACCTGACGCTGGTCCGCGAGACCCGAACGAAGACGTTCAAGAAGGGGGCGAATCCGCTGCAATTCTCCCAGGCCAACACGCTGATAGACCCAACGTCGGTGGAACTCTAATGGGAAGCAATCACCAAGAGAGGAAACAGCATGCCAGACACACCACCATGGAACCAGCCCGGCGTGAACGACCCGCTCGCAAAAAAAGCCCTGCTGACGCTGCGAATCATCTGGGCGGCCCTGCTCATGGGTCAGCTCATGTTCCTGGGCATCATCCTCTCCGGCGTCCTGCAGCAGCAATTCGGCCAGCCCCGGCCGGTGCTGACCTGGACCTGCTTCATCATGGCCGCCGTGATCATCCCCGTCACGTACGTGATCCGCACGTTCATGTTCCAGAAGGCCGAGACGCCCCAAGGCCTTCCTGCGGGCACCTACGCCAGCGGCAGTATCATCTTCTGGGCCGGCTGCGAAGGCATGTCGTTCTTCGGCCTGGTGGTGGCGATGGTCAACGCCTCGCTGTGGCCGACCATCATGGTGGTGGTCATCGCCATGGGGCTGCAGGTCCTCACGTTTCCTGTGGCCGGTCGGCTGGATATGTCGGGCGAGACGCCGAGACAACCGTAGATTGGCGCGCCCGCCATTGCCAATAGGGGTCAACAACGCGTCCCGCCACACGCCCACCAGCCAGTAGATTAGCTGTGCTGTGCGCGGCAGCCTCCCCCCGACGTCTCCGGATGTGCCGGACCGTTCGGAACACCGCCCTCATGTTACGCTGCGACCGCGTCCCGACCGGTGGCCGGCAGGCCGAGTTCGATGAACTCATCATGCCGGCAGTCCTCGTCGCTGTTCGGATTCAGAATCTTCCCGCCTCAACGAGCGTCAGCACCGCCGCCCGAATCTTCGAGGGCAACGATTCCCAGGACGCAATGACCTTGGCCAGATCACGTCTCAGGGCTGGCACGGTGCAAGACACGGTGCGCGTTTTAGAATGGCCCTGTTTTCCGCGGGGATCCGCCCCTTGTTCGTGTCCCCTTGGGTCATAAGACTCCGCGTTTTACGCGGGTTTTTTCATGGTGAAAAGGAGTCTTGTACGGAGGACATCGTCAGCGGTCGTGGTGGTGCGGTCGCCGCGGGCTCAGTTGATGAGCCAGCGCCGGGAGGCGACGGAGAACGGTTCATGCTGTCCAACGAGCCGCGGTGAAAGCTTCTGTAGGTCGCATCAATGCTTCTCGCCCGCTGGCTGCGGCAGGCCGAGACGTGCGCGCACGAGTTCGGGCAGGTACTTGACCGGGATGGAGCCGTTGGCCAGCACGGCCTCGTGGTAACGCCCGAGAACGAATTTGTCACCCAGTTCGCGCTGGATCTGCTGCCGCAGACGGTAGTGTGCCATGCGCCCGGCAAAATAGGTCGAGAGCTGGACGGAGCTCTGCTTGCTGCGAATCACCTTGAGCCGCGCCTCGCCCTCAGACTGAAACGCCTGTTTCACCAGCAGGTCCATGGCCTGGTCGTCGGTCATGTCCTCGCAGTGCATGCGGTGATCGAGAATCGCGTTGGTGACCGCACGCAGATAGAACTTGAGCTGGTTCAGTCGCAGGGCCGGATCCCCTTCCCCGTAGCCCTGGTCGAGCATCATCTGCTCCGTGTAGACCGCCCAGCCCTCGATGAACACGCCGGAGCCCAGCACCTTGCGGATGAGCGAGGGGTTGCGGTTCGCGTACTCCATCTGCACGTAATGGCCGGGGTACGCTTCATGGATGGTCAGCACCTGCAGCATGTGGCGGTTGTATTCCTCAAGGAAACTGCGGACTTTGCCGGCGTCCCAGGATGCGGGCGGCGGGCTGATGGCGTAATGGCCGGTGGCCGTGGGGTCGAGCGGCGGGGGCGAGGCCATGTACGCGACCGCATTGCCCCGCTCGAACTCCGGCATCTCGATGATGCGGCAGCGGTCGGGTTCGGGCAGGGTCAGGATGCCGGCGGCGGCGATGAACCGTTTAATGCCGGCCACGGTTTCGCGGGCATCCTGGACCAGTTGCTCAGGCTTGCCGTGGTCTTCCGCGATGCGCTGCAGCACGCGCTCGACTGTCTCACGGCGGCCATCAGGATCGTCGGGTGGCAGAGCCACGCCCGGGAAGTAACGGCCCCATGCCTGTCGGGCGATGACATACATGTCATTACGCACACGGTCGAATTCGGCGCGCGCATCGGCATACATCTGGTCCGCCGTCACACCGGTGTCGGTTTCCAACTCGAACTTGCGGTTGAACTTCTCCCGCCCGATTCGCCATTCGCCCCGGGCGCGGGGCAGCAGGTCCTTTTCGAGGAACGTCTGATAGGCCTGGAGCACGGGCACAATTTCGGCAGCGGCGGCTTTCAGCGAGGCCTGCTGCGTCGTCTGGCCGGCCAGTTCGAAGACCTGGGATTCATAGAACCGGATGGCTCCGCGGTTCTGCTGGATGGCCGTCTCGACGTATGCCTGGGGCGGATTCTGGAGGCTTTCCCGCGCCGCCGCGATCACCTTGGGCACCTGGCGAATTCGGGCCACGGCATTGGCCACGTTCGTCTCCCTCGGCAGGGACGATTGAGTGAGCAGGCTGAAGACGGTCCCGCCGATCAGGCCGCCATAGCTGCGCGGGTCGGTGACAAACGGATTGAATTGCTCGGTAAGCCAAAGCGAGCGGCGCAGGCTGTGTTCGAGGATCTCGAAGTCAATCTGCCCGGCGCGCGTGAGCGTGGTGAAATCGACACGGCGCGGGAGGGCATCCAGTGTCGTCAGGGTCTGCTGTGCCCAACGGACGCGCGCGGCCGGCGAGACGTTGTCGAGTCGATCATCGAACCGGTGGTCGCCCAGGGCCGTGGCCGAACTGGGGCGCAGTCGGAAACTCGCCTCCAGATGCTCCCGAAAGAAGGCTTCGAGTGCGGCGTCTTCCGCGGCTGCAGAAGCGGCGGTCGCCGTCAGGAGGAAGGAGAGCGCGAGAACACGGATAAGTAGTCTCATAGTCTGCCCCGATTCGTGGACCTTGCCCAAGCATAAGAATGCGGCGGTTTTGCCAGGCCCTTGTCAAGGACACCCGAGGCGCCTTGGCTTCACGATCTGGAGGCAGATGTGCCACCTGCCGCACGCACGAAGGCCTCCAGATTAGTCACGCTCGGAAAAACCGCAAGCGTCGAATCCGACCCTCCCGGCTTTGGCGAGTCACGTATCGAGCGACCGTCCGGCTGTCGGTGGTTCAGGTTCTCCGGGGATCCGGATGAAGCCGGGAACGCTGGATTTCTCCGCACCCCACTGTCCGGCAGGCGTCAGTCCAGCGCCATGCTCAATTGTGCTCCAGCCGAATCAGTTCCCGGTGGCCGCGGTATTCGGGGCCGGCGACGTACAACACCCACGGCTTGGGTTCGCCGGGCCGTCGGCTGAGATGATACTCCGCTGGCCGGCCGGGGCGCATGATCACC